>QEVJ01000204.1 GCA_003576845.1 Planctomycetota bacterium | reverse complement strand
GCTCGCGATTTCAGATCGTGTACACGCATTTTGCGTCGTAAGTGCGTTCGCACTAGGCAGTTATTCCGAAACCCCGGCCCGTTAGCCGGACACTACTGATGCCGAATACTGAATCCCGAACCTCAACAAAAAAGCCCCCGGTGTGTTCACCGGGGGCTAAATGGACGTTGGGGCTATATTTGCGAGTCGGCTTACATCGCTCCCGGCGGCGGCGGCGAGGGGCTGGCGGCTTCGTCGACGTTGCCGACCATGTGCAGGTGCGTGTGGTCGATATAGATGACTTCTTCCGACTCGTCCACGTGATGCTGCGGAATCGGCCAGCCGGGCCGCGTCACGCGGGTGTAATACACGGTACACTTCCAGCGGACGTGATGCACCTGTGCTGGGCCGATTAGTGGATACACCCGCGGCGGGTCGATGAAGTCGGCCATTTTCTCCTTCACGATCCGCACGTTGTTGCGTTGCTCTTCGTGCAGGAGCGGGAAGCCGCCCTGAACGGGATCGATCTCTTCGAGGGCCCGCATCACTTCGTCGTCGCTCGGTTCGTCGATGGCGATCGTCGGTCCGCCCGGCGGAATCGGCGGCAAGACCGGCGTACGGTCGTAGCGCTCGTGGATGTGTTTCTTGTCCTCCGGCGTCTTCTGCCAGAGCGGACTGACCGGAATCGGATAGACCAGGAAACCTGGCTGTGGGCCGAGCGACGTGCAGCCGGAGCCGGCCGCGATGGCCATTCCCAGCAGCGTGCAAACGGCAAGCGGCAGCGTCTTGCGTGTCATGAAAGTTTCCTCGAAACGAAACGCGGATGGATTGGCTCGGGGCTGGGGCCGGCGCAAGGGAGCGCGGGCCTATGTTTCCACCGCTATCTATCGAGTGAAACTGCGCGGAACTTGCGGGTTTTTCCGGTTGAGCGGGAAGTTCGGACAGGATTCAGGATTCGGCATTCGGAACTGGGGGAAGATGCTTAGGATGGGTCGAGCGATCGCGGGGCGGATCGCAAGCGACGCTTGCACCCGGGCCGTGGTGGACCTCGCTTTCGCTCGACCTACCCCACAAGTCCTCGACCCACCTTGCATTGCCCTGCGGGACAATTCGCTTGCTTTTCGTTCCGTGGGGAACTCACAATGGCGCAAACGTGCGATTGAGTTCTCACGCGGCGCGAATAGCCGTCCATTGGGGATCGGGCAATGCACTTCCGTCGGCGACTGGCGTTGGGCATCGAGCGGCTCGAAGGCCGCCAATTGCTGGCCGGCGTCGTCGAAGAATGCCGGCTTGCCGATGTCGACGACGATAACGTCGTGAACGCGGCCGACCTGGCGCTGGTCGCGGCCAATTACGGCGCCGCGACGCAACCCTATTCCGCCGGCGACGCCGACGGCAATGCACGGGTAGACCTCAACGACGCGATCCGGATTCAAGCCCTGTTCGGCGAATCGTGTTTCGCGGGGCCGATCACGTTCGCGGCGTTTGGCGACTTCGGTCTCGACGGCGACGACGAGGCGGCGGTCGCCAGCCTGGTAAAGAGTTCGAACGTCGATTTCATCCTGACGCTCGGCGACAACAATTATCCCGTCGGCGGCGCCGACACGATCGACGCCAACGTCGGCAAGCATTATCGGGAGTTCATCGGCAATTACTCCGGCGCCTACGGACCGGGAGCGACTACGAATCGCTTCTTTCCAACGCTCGGCAACCACGATTGGTGGCTGCCCGGATTGGAGTCGATTGCGCCTTACGTCGACTACTTCGACCTGCCCGGCGATGGCTTTGCGAACTCCTCGGGCAACGAACGGTACTACGACTTCGTCTGGGGCGACGTGCATTTCTTCGCGCTCAACAGCAGCCTCCGCGAACCCGACGGCCGCGACGACGAGTCGGTCCAGGCGCAGTGGCTGCGCAATCGGCTCGCGGAATCGACCGCTGCCTGGCAAATCGTCTACTTTCACGAGTCGCCGTATTCCTCGGGAAGCGACTCCGGATCGACCCCGGACATGCAGTGGCCGTTTGGCCCTTGGGGCGCGGACCTGGTGTTGTCCGCCCACGACCACAACTACGAACGGCTACGCGTCGCCGACGTGACGTATCTGGTGGCGGGCACGGGTGGAGCGGCGTTGCGGGTGGTCAATCCGCCGGTGCCGGGCAGCATCGTCACGTACAACGCGGCCCACGGCGCGCTATTGATTACCGCCGACACCCGCTCGCTCCGGGCCGAGTTTCGGAGCATTGCCGACGGGGAGACGCTCGTCGATTGCGTTGCGTTCGGGGCGACCGAATGCCCCGCGAGCGACGGTGCGCAGCCTAATGCCGCGGTGGCCTTTGCCATCGTGGTCGAACACGGCCGCCGCGAAGCGGACGTTCTCGCGCGACCGAGAATATCTCGACCGAGCCGACCGGCAGACGTATCGCGCTGTGGCGAAGCGAGCGACTCTTCCCGAAGCCGTCTGCAAGCGGGACCGGCTGGACGCGCACCCGATTCCGCGGCAGAACTCCGCGCGCGGGCCGTTCGCCGGGTGAACCGAGTGTCCGACCACGAGCCGCTCGACGATCTCGCAAGCATCAGCGACTGAACGCCGCGGCGATTTGGCGGCCGCGGTCCGTTTGGCGGAACCGCTTGTAACCGTACTCGATCGCGAACCACTCGGCGTATCGTTCGCGGTCCGCGTAGTTGCTGTTGCGTTCGTCGAGCAAGTGGCCGAGCTCGTGGATCAGGATATTGTGCAGGAAGAAGTCCTTGATCGCGCGCTCGGTCCATTCGAGCCGCCAGCGGCCGGCCTCTTCGAACCACCGGCCGCCGTACAACCGGCATTCCTGATAGACTTGCGGCTTCGGCGGGCGATGGAAGTTCTCGACCAGGCTCTCTTCGATCGGGTAAAGATACAGCGCCTTGCCCCATTGCATTCCATAGCACGGGCAGTAGAGCTTCTTGCGCGTCATCTGGCTGAGTTGCACGACTTCCAGCGGCGCCACGAACCGCTCCGGAAGCTCGGCTAGTCGGTCGCGGACTTCGTCGGTCGTCAGCACGTGCCGGAACCCAACCCCCGGCTCGCGGACGACGAACCGATAGCCTTCGCGCGCGTGCTCCCGCGGTTCGTGCCAGTCTTCGGGGGCGGAATAGGGGAGTTTGGCGTTCCGCTGGCCCCGCTTGGCGCGGCGGCTCAAGCGGATCGCCCGCAATGCCGATTGCGGAGGCGCCGCCTTACGCAGTTGCTTCGTGCCGGACAGGGTGAACCGATGACTCGTGACGTGACGCGCGCGCATGGATGTGAACCCTCGTCGTGGGATGCGACTGGCTTAGGCCGAAGGACCGGCGGACCGGGATTCGACGTTTCTCACCGGGGCCTGGCCATCCATCGCCAGGGTCGATCCCTCGACACTTAGGGGCAGGGAATCCGCCGACATCGCCCGCGATCGCCACCGCCGGTCGACGCGCGATCCGCATCGAACGGGAACGTGCGATTGGCAAGCCGTGATGGATGCGTCTGGCGGCCGTTTCGCGATGAAGACGGGAGAAGGCCACAGGCCCTCGACATCGCGCGACAGGATACTCTCGAACGGCCGCTCTCGAACGCGCCGGCAGCGGGTCTCGCCGGCTTTGATCACAGCGTGCTTACCACGGACGACCCGAAGCCGGAAACCCAGCCCAAAGCCGCCATCTCCATGCTAGACAAGCGGCCGAAGAGAAAACAAGTGTACACCGCAAGTGGCTATTACGAAACGACTTACGACGCCGGCGACACACCCGCTGTCGGGTGGGGCGGAAGTCGCGCCCGGCCGCCCAAAATTGCCCCGCGGACAAGTGCGCGCCGTCGTTCAACAGCACTGCGCGACCTGGACCTTAGGCCGCGATTTGCAGCAACGTTTGCGTCGTCGCGCGCCGGCGCTCAATTGAGTTCGCAGCAACGCGCGCGGACGATGCCATCGGACGCCGATCGCATCGGCGCGCCCTTCGTCGCGCTCACTCGCTCATCAGCTTCCGCCGCGCTTCCTTGAGCCGCTTGATCGCCTCTGGCGTCGGCGTCGGGTACTTGAGGTCGAGACCGCGGATCGCTCGCGTCAAGATGTTCGCGACCATCGCCCGGCTGACCCACTTGCGGTCTGCGGGAATGATGTACCACGGCGCCCAGTCGGTGCTGGTCGCGGCGAGCATTTTTTCGTACGCCTGCATGTAGTCGTCCCAATGGTCCCGCTCGGCGCAGTCCGAGGCCGAGAACTTCCAGTGCTTCTCGGCGTTGTCGATCCGTTCGAGAAACCGCTTCTTCTGTTCGTCTTTCGACACGTTGAGAAAGAACTTGAGGATTGCCGTGCCATTGCGAGCGAGGTGCTGCTCGAAATGGTTGATGTCCTCGTAACGCGCCCGCCAGAGCTCCTTCGACGGCGCCGCGCCCGGGATTCGCTGCGATTTGAGCAACTCCGGATGCACGCGGACGATCAGCACTTCCTCGTAATAGGAGCGGTTGAAGATGCCGATCCGCCCCCGTTCGGGCAGCGCCTTCATGCAGCGCCACAGGAAGTTGTGGTCGAGTTCCTCGGCCGACGGATGCTTGAAGCTGTAAACCTGGCAGCCCTGCGGATTTACGCCGCTCATCACGTGGCGAATCGTGCTATCCTTGCCGGCCGCGTCCATCGCTTGAAAGATCAGCAGCACCGACCAGGAATCCGCGGCATACAGCAATTCCTGCGCTTCGGCCAGTTCGGAAACGTCTTCGGACAGGAGCTTTTGGGCGAACGCCTTGCGCTCTTCCTTGGGCCGCGCCGGATCGCCTGCCCACGCCGGGTCGTGGTCGGCAAGCCGGAACTTCTTGCCGGGTTTGACGCGGCACGTGTCGACGAACTGCGAAAGCTGCCGCTCCCGCTTGGCCTCTTTTTTCTTGTCGGGTTTCTTCGCCTCGGTTTTGCCGCGCGCCATGGTTGCGGGTCCGCGTGAGAGGTGCGACGGGAGCTTGACGAATGCCTGGCGACGAGCGGGTGTGCGGCCCATGCTCGTGCCCCGTCAATGATAGTTCGCGCACGCACGCGATTCCATGAAATCCGGCACGATCCGCCTATTCGCGGCGTTCCCGGATTGCCGCGATCGGACCGAATGTAGTAGAGACGCCAACCGCTACAGGCAGCTATGCCGCGCGTCGCCGCATATCGCCCACGTACTTTCCGACGACTTCGCTCTTCGCAAGCTGCCGAAACGCGGTCATTCCGTCGGCGGCCGGCTCTTCGAGCAGCACGACCGAGGCGTCGTGTAACATCCGCGGCACGTAGAACCACGCCCGATCGAGTGATTCACCCTGCTGGTCGGCGGCAATAATCAAGAGGTCGGTGCCCATCAGGCTGTTGGCCATGCGGGCGAGGGCCGAAAACGGGTCGCCGGGCACAAGCTGGATTTTGGCCCCGGTCGCGGACAGATGCTGGTGGCATTTCTTCACGCCCAGCGACGCGCGGCCCGGCGGCGAGGCCTCGAACATATCGACCGCAGTGAATGCGATCCGCTCGCCCGGCTGAAGCTTCGCGGCCAGCGAGATAGCCCGCACCGCGCGTTCTGCCGAGCCGACGCCGATTTCGACGATCGCCTTGGGCCGCAGCTTCCGAATCGCCCGATAGACCGCGCGGTTGACCTTCGGCTTGGAAAAATAGGCGAGATATGCGTACCGAACGCGGTCCACCAGCGACAACGAATGCACCTTCGACACCGGGGCGTCCCTTCACGAAGCGGCCGAAGCGGCGCAGTCCCAGCGCCGCATGGCTCTATTCTCGGCACGCCGCAGCGGTTCCGTTCAGCGAACGCCAAACCGCTCGGAAGGGTCTGCCGCGCTTGCCCGATGTCGCCCCGCTCACCCGATACGGCCGCGATCGTCCGGTGCGCGTGCGTGGGTTGCGCGAAGCGAGGCAAGCCGGGCAAATCACGCTGCCCGCTGACCGGCCGACTTCGCCGGCGACTCGGCCTTGCGGCGATAGAGCACGTCGTGGTGCGAAAGCTCGGCCGCCACTTCGTACCAGGTCGCTAGGAAGCCGTCGATTTCATCGCGATACCGGGCTTCGATGAGCATCCACCGCGGGGCATGACGCGCAAAGTCGATCCCTTGCAGCGCCGAGAGCTCGAACCCTTCGACATCGAGCGAAAGCACGTCAACCCGAGCAATCCCGTGAGCATCGAGCATCGCCGACAGCGTTCTAGCCGGCACACGGACGCGATACGTTTCGAGCTTCTGACACTCCCGGCCGCGGCGGATGTGTTCGGCCTCTTGCTCGGGCGATTTCATCGCGCCCGTGACCTGCGACATCAGGTTGCAATACGTCATTTCGACGGTTTTTTCTGCGAATCCCGCCGGCACGAGCGCCGCGTTCTCGACGATGCACCGCGGCCGGTTCCTACGACACCTCCGGGCGAGTTCCGGAATCGGTTCGACGAGCAACCCTCGCCAACCGTGGTCGCGCTCCAACAGAAACGTGTTGCTCTGCGTGATTCCGTCGTTTGCTCCGGCTTCGACGAAGAACCCGCCGCCCGCCAGCGCCGCGTCGCTTTCGAGTTCCCGAGCGAGCTTGAGGTCCAACTCATCGAGCGCATACGACGGCCGCGCAGAATCGACCCGCTCCCGCCGCCGTTCGCGCCATCGCCGCAAAAACTGCCGTATCACGCAGCATCCTCCAAAATAAGACGCGTTCCTCTGCGTCTTTGCCTCTTTGCGGTTAATGCAACGCGCCAGCTATCCGCGCTTGATCGCGAAATCGACGCTGTTTTCGTGGACTTTGCCACCGTGGACGTCTTCGATGGTCAGCTTGAGTTTGTATTCGCCGGGATCGATCCGCGTGGGCAGATAAATGTGGTAGCAGACGAAAAAGTCGGTTCGCGGACTTTGGCAATAGTCGTGCGACTCGTCGAGTTCGACGACCGATCCGAGCCGCCGCCCTTGCGCATCAAAAATCTGATAGCTCGGCCGCAACAGCGTGTGACGTCCCTTGGCCGTGGGCACGCTCGTGAAGTTCCGCACTTCCGCGTACAGCAGCACTTCCTGATTCGCGGTGAACTCGTACTTTGCGGACCCCGGCTTGGCCGTAAACGGTTCGTACACGCCGAAGCTCGTCACGCGGCGGCAGAACGCGACGTTGCTCACGAGCAGGTTGGCGTGCTCGCCCAAGCGGTGGACGGCTTCGCGCAGCCGCTCGGCCGCGATCGCCGCCCGCTGTCCTTCGTTCGGCGTTGCTTCCGCGTCGAGATAGACCGAGGTTCCGTAGAGCCAGTCGATCCAGAACTGCTGCTCGCCCGCATCGGCCGGCATCGCCTTGGCCGTGTCTTCCAGGCGGTTCGCGGCGAGATACAACAACCGCAAGAGCGCCTGTCGCCGCGGGTTTTCTTTATCGTCCGGAGCGGCGGCGAGCTTCGCTTCGAGCGCGCGGATCGTCGCCCCGAGCATCACCTGCCATTCTTCGAGCGTCGCCTCGTCGGATGCGCGACGCGCCGGCCATGCTTCGCGAACGACGGGTGGACCGCTCGTGACGACCGGAAAGCGATCGTCGACGGGAGAACGGTTCTCGATCGGCGCCGATGCCTCTTTGGAAACTGCGGACCGCGTCGCCGCCGCGCCCATACCGACTTCGCCCGGCTGATTCGAGGCGGAAAGCGCGATGCTGGTGGCAATTCGCGGCGATGTCGCGTTGCTCGACGCTGCGCCGGGCGATGTTTTACCACTCGGGTTCTCCGCCGCGGCAACCAACGCCCGCAGCGGATTGTCGTCGAGCGACGTGGCCGTCGGCGTGCGCGCGGCAATGCGGGCCAGCCGCTCGCTCGTCGTTGTGGCCGCGTTGGCAGCGAGGTCCGTCGTAGCGACAGGCATTTTCGAGTCGCGATCGAGCGGTGGCACGCCGATCGGGGATGATGCCGCAACCGGTTCCTCGCGCCGACCGCGGACGGCCAGCAGCATCGCCGCCATTTGCGGCCGCAAGTGTGCCGGAACGTCGGCCAGATCGCGGCGGAACGACGCCTCTTCGCTCGCCGAGAGCGCGCCGCGGCGGCGCGCTTCGGCCATTAGTTGGTCAAACGTCTCGGCTTGTTCCTTGTCGGCGTCTTGGGGCGGACCGCGGGGCGCGTTCGCCGCCTCGGGATTCGGCCCGGCGCCGTCGCGACGATGATCGCTTCGCGCGCCGATGTCGTTTGCCGATCGATAGGCGATCGCGGCGTCGATAGGGCCTGCTGCGGCGTCTGCGTCCGTATCCGATACGTGCACGGTAACCGCCCGAGCTTCGTCGCCCGCCGCGACGTCGGATTCTGCGGCGTCGCTGAGACTTGCCGGCTGGTTCGCCGGCCCCTGCTCGGTTCGCTCCGTGACGGCGGCGAGATCTTGCTCGGCAGCGCCGAACGTCGAGCAGCCGCCGGCAACGAGCGCGGAGGCTGCGATCGACAGCCAGGTTGTCGCAAAACGCGGCATGGCGCTGGGGCAACGGTAACGAAAACACAGCGGGCTCGCGGACGCGGTCCAACCGGTCCGCCCACGGGAATCCGGGCCGCGAATCGTAAGCAAATCGTCGCGGCCACTCAAGCCGAGAAACGCGCCGCTAGCAATGCTGACGCAAGGCCTGATATACCCCGTTGCACCGACGTTTGACAACGCCGGCTCGCACGCCTGTACTATGGAATAGTCCAGCGCTTACGAGCGGGTTTCTCCCACCCAGACGTTTCGTTCTGACTTGCCCCATGTCGCCCGACCACCAACGCCTCGAAGTCGACCGCGAAGACCTGCTCGCCGAGGCGACCGCGCTTGTCGAGCGGATCGAACTGACGATCGAAGGGCGGGCCGAACCGGTCGTGGTGGGGTTTCGCCGCGAGGGCGGGGCGAGCATCTACTTCGGCGCCGATCCCGCGTATCACTTCAATTCCGCAGGTGAGCTGCGGCGGGCGTACTGCGACGGCCTGCTCTACAAGGCCGACGGCGGGCGTTTGGCGTCGCTCAACCGGCAGCGGACCGAGGAACAGGTCATGCTCGTGCGCCGCGACCTCGACGACGAGCAACAATACAGGTTCGTCGGTCGGGTCGCGCGCGAGCTACTTTGCTTGCGCGACGCGATCGAGGCGGGGCGCTTCGCGGTCCGCGGCGAGGTGTCCGCGAGCGGCGATGTGCTCGCGAGCGTGCGGCAGTGG
>QEVJ01000028.1 GCA_003576845.1 Planctomycetota bacterium | reverse complement strand
CAGCAGCGCGGCCTCGGCGAGCAGGCTGTCGGTGCCGGTGAACATCGGCAATCCCGACGAGTTCACGATCCGCCAGCTTGCCGAGTTGACGCTCGAACTGACCGGCTCGAAGGCGAAACTGGTCAATCGGCCGCTGCCCGCGGACGATCCGGCGCAGCGCAAACCCGACATCACGCTCGCCCGGCAGCGTTTGGGTTGGGAACCGACGGTCAAACTTCGCGAAGGGCTGGCGAAGACGATCGAATGGTTCCGGTCGATCGACTTGCGACATTACCGGGCGCCGACGCCGAATTATTAGACGAATCTCGATATCGCAGAGACCGCTGGCATGAACCCGTTCGGACTGATTTTCGTTGCCGTTGGAATCTTCTCGATCTGCGGCGCGGTATTCGACTGGGATTGGTTCATCAATAGCCGCAAAGCTCAATTCTTTGTCGCGATGTTCGGTCGAAACGGCGCTAGGATCTTCTACGGAATCCTGGGTGCTGCGATCGTGATTCTGGGAACGTTACTCATGTTCGGCGTTATCAAGAATGTAAGGTAGTGTCGAGGCGTAGCTCGATGGACGCGTTGTTGCTCTCCGCAGATTTGGCAACTTCGTCGAACGTGACCGGCGCTGCGGCGCGATGCGGTGCGTCGTGTGAAACGGCTTGGACGCCCGCTGCCGCAGTCGAGAAGGCCGCGAATCTCGCGCCGCGGTTGGTTATCCTCGACCTGAGCACGCCGGGACTGGATCCCGCGGCCATCGTCGCAGAATTGCAAGGTCTTGCGGCCCCGCCCAATCGCATAATCGCCTTCGGACCCCACGTTCACGAAGCCAAGCTGGCCGCCGCACGCGAGGCGGGTTGCGACCAAGTCATTTCGCGCGGGCGGTTTCACGCCGACCTCGACGCGATTCTCGCTTCGTCGATGGGAGACTGATTCGCGATCGTCACTCCTCGACCAGCGCCCCCCGCACCGCCCTCTCGTCCACTCCCGATACCAGCTCGACGTGCCCCAGTTTCGTCGGCAGCACGAACCGCAACCGGCCATGCGCGACCTTCTTGTCGCTCGCCATTGCGGCAATCAGCCGGTCTTCGCCGAGCGCCGGTACGGCGATTGGTAGCCGTAGGGCGCGGAGCAGATTGCGTTGACGTTCGACGAACGAGTCGTCGATCCGCCCCAGGCCGTGCGCGAGCCGCGCAGCACACTCCATGCCGATCGCAACTGCCTCGCCGTGAAGCAGTTCGCCATATCCGGCGACCGCTTCGAGGGCGTGCGCGAACGTGTGCCCATAATTGAGCACCGCCCGAAGCCCGGAGGTTTCCCGTTCATCCTGCTCCACGACATCCGCCTTGAGACGGCAGCAGCGTTCGATCGTGCGGATCAGCGTCTCCCCGTCGCGGGCGTTGAGCTCGGCGACGCTGGCTTCGAGGAAGCCGAACAACTCGGCATCGAGGATCACGCCGTACTTGACGACTTCCGCCAGGCCGGACCGATATTCGCGATCGGGAAGCGTCCCGAGCGTAGCGACGTCCACCAATACCCCACGCGGCTGCCAGAACGCGCCGACCATATTCTTGGCGGCAGGAAGATTGATCCCGACCTTGCCGCCGACCGAACTGTCCACCTGCGCCAGCAACGTCGTCGGAATCTGGAAAAAATCGAGCCCCCGAGCATACGTCGCGGCGACGAACCCAGAGAGGTCGCCGATGACGCCGCCGCCGACCGCGACGACGGCGGTGGTCCGGTCGGCGCCCAAGTCCAGCAGCTTCTGCCAGAGACCGGCAGCCATGTCGACGGACTTGGAGCCCTCGCCGGCCTCGACAACTACCAGGTCAACGCGCGCATCCTCCCTTGCAAGACTTTCGGCGACGGCCATCGCATGGGGCGATTCGACGTTCTCGTCGGCGACGACCACGGCATGACGCACGCCGCCCCGCGAGCACACGAACCTCCCACCATCGGCCAGCACTCCCGAGCCGATCTCGATCGCGTACGAGCGGGAGCCGAGCCTCACTTGCACTTGCGTTACGCTCACACGATCCTCCCGGATGGTCTGGCGGGCGATTCCGCCCGTCGTTCTTTAGTGTCGTCCCAACACGCCCATGCGCCGGAATGGTCTGCTGCTGAGGACGTTCGGGCAATCGTAAGTGTGGTTTGCCGCAAATTTAGTAGAATAGGCAAAAACGGTTACTAGCGCTCCTAGCGTACCAAACCCTACCGATGGTATCATAGCAGCGGATTTTCTACCGCCGGACTAGACATTCGTTGACCATTCCCAACGGCACGACGCCGTTGGTCGACGTTTGTCTCCGTGGCAGCTCGCCATCTCGGGTGGTAGAAATGCCAGTGAGTGTTCACACTGGGGTAGGGGTTCGCACCGTGCGCGAACCGGGGGACATATCTACGGGGAAAGTTCTTACGATGAGTATCCGCGTGTTGATTGCCGACGAGCAGGAGATCGTCCGGTTGGGATTGAAGAATCTCTTGGAAAGTAACGGCGAGATCAAGATCGTCGCCCAGGCGTCGAACGGCGACCAGGTCCTGGATATGGTGAAAAAGCACAAGCCGGACGTGGTGCTGCTCGAAACGAAACTGCCGGGAATGGACGGCCTGCAAATCCTCGGTCGGCTCAAGCTCGACTCGCCGGACGTGCGCGTGGTGCTGTTCACAGGGCACGAAAACGCCCGCCATCTGGCCCGCGCCGTAGCACTCGGCGCCGAAGGCTATCTTAGCAAGCAGGCCAAAAAGGACGACCTCATCCGCGTGGTGAAAGCCGCTTCGCAAGGCGAGCAGACGTGGTCCCGTTCCGAGTTGCGGCGCGTCGGTGCGGCAATGGCCAGTCCAACCGGCGCCGAAAACGACGAAGTCTCGCTGACGAAGCGCGAAATCGAAGTCCTCCGCTTGATGGTCAACGGAGCGACGAATCGCGACATCGCCAAGGACCTCAAAATCAGCTACGAGACGATCAAAGAGCACGTCCAGCACGTGCTCCGGAAGATCGGCGTGACTGACCGCACGCAGGCCGCCGTATGGGCGGTTCGCAACGGCGTCATCTGATGCGAGCGGTCATGGGGTGGCGGCCTGCGAAATGTCCTAGGGGAAATGTGCGCGCGGTCCCTGCGGGCAAATCGCGCGCATTGTCGCCGCGCCGCCGGATTGCTTCCGTTGCTTGATGGCAACCGGTGTCGTCTGGTACGTCGCCCTTACACGCTGCCGGTCCCTAAGGACCATCGCAGTCCAGGTCGACGCGCTTAGGGTGATTACTCCAACCGGCGCGGGCGCGAGCAATCTTCATCAGCGCCGACCCCGCTCAGAAGGGGCGGTTTAATCCCCGTGCCGATTGCCGCATCGCGCCGGCTATACCGCGCCCGCCACGTCCGCCGCCGTTACCGTAATCTGGCGGCAAAATCCGGAATGCACCCGCACATAGTCCAACTGTGCCGCGGTTTGCGGGGCCGCGTGGAGCCGCGCTTCGATCTTTGCCCTTTCGGCCGGTTCGATGTGGTCGAACTCATCCGGCCAAACCGTATTGGTTTCGACGACGAGCTTTTCGCGATAGGGGTCGAAGGCGTCGGGCATGGCTGGCAAGGAGAAGAATGCGGCGACGGAATAGCCTCAAAGCAGCCCGAAAACCGGACCGCGCGACGCAAGTCTAGCCCCTGGCTGCCGGCCGGAGAAGGGGTTGCCGGCCGCCCAACCGCAGCAGCGGCCGTACCGCGCGGCGATCTCGCGGCAAGTCGAACGTCCGTCCGCGGAACGAAGCAACCGTTTTCCGGTCAGGCGTCGCCGGGACCCGAACGGCCGCCCCGAAAGGCTCGAAAAACATCGCCCACGGGGCCTTGTGTTGATTTGGACGATACCGCTATATTGATGAGCTTTACAGTACCGCGCCCGTGATTGTTGAAGGCCCGCCGCCATGAAGGTTCGCGCCAGCGTCAAGCGGATTTGTGAGAACTGCAAGGTCGTGCGCCGCCGCGGGGTGGTGTATGTCGTGTGTACGAATCCGCGCCATAAGCAGCGTCAAGGCTAAGCTGGCATTGCGGTTGGCGACGCCGATCCGCCGGCTGAAAGGTCCCTGTTAGCAAAGCGCCGGCGTTCGCCCGGAACGATTCGCCCGTGGCGGTCGTCGTATTGTCGCAGCGCCTACGCCCGCTCGTTGATATCTCCGAATTGGGATAAGTTATGCCACGTTTGCTCGGTGTCGACATTCCGAACGATCGCCCGACCGTCGTGTCGCTCACGTACCTCTACGGCGTCGGCCCGAAGGTCGCCCGCGAGCTTTGCCATAAGGCGGGCGTCAATCCGCAGGCCAAGGCCAAGGAGCTTCGCGAGGACGAGGTCGCCCGTATCGCGGCGTTGCTCGACAAGGATTACACGGTCGAAGGTCAGCTTCGCCGCCAGGTCGCGCAGAACATCGCGCGGCTCAAGGACATCAACAGTTATCGCGGCCTGCGGCATCGCCGCGGTTTGCCGGTCCGCGGTCAGCGGACGCGAACCAACGCCCGTACCCGCAAGGGCCCGAAGAAGACCGTCGCCGGGAAGAAGGGCGTCAAGGACCTGAAGTAACTGTGCGCGTCGCGGGTGGGTGACGCCAAAGCTGCCAGTTTTTATTTCGGGCGAGCCAATCGCCCGGTTCGCACAACCAAACGATTTCGACCGGGGAGCATTTCGCGTGGGTAAGCAGCAGGCAAAGCCGGCCGCCGGCACGACGAAGAAACGCCGCGTCCGCCGCAACGTGACCACGGGCATCGTGTTCATCAAGGCCACCTTCAACAACACCACCGTCACCGTGACCGACAGCAAGGGCGACGCCCTCTGCTGGGCCTCGGCCGGAACGTCCGGCTTCAAGGGCAGCCGCAAGAGCACGCCCTTTGCCGGCCAGTGCGCCGCGCAACAGGCCGCCGAAAAAGCCGT
Organism: Planctomycetota bacterium; assembly: GCA_003576845.1. Classification (GTDB taxonomy): domain Bacteria; phylum Planctomycetota; class Planctomycetia; order Pirellulales; family PLA5; genus PLA5. The sequence goes on along the minus strand of QEVJ01000028.1, from coordinate 41,445 downwards.
GAAATTTGGGATGAAAGAGGTCGAGGTCCGCGTGAAAGGTCCCGGCGCCGGTCGCGAGAGCGCCATCACCGCCCTACAAGCCGCCGGCCTCACCGTCAAGTCGATCGAAGACATCACTCCGCTGCCGCACAACGGCTGTCGCCCTCCGAAGAAGCGCCGCGTGTAGGCGTCGTTGCCCAAAGCATAACCGCACAAACCGCAAACATAGCTCACTCTGGTTCTTGGTAGTCAACGCACTATGGCTCGATACAACGGTCCCGTTTGCCGCCTCTGCCGCCGCGACGGTTTGAAGCTGTTCCTCAAGGGCTCGCGCTGCGATACGCCCAAGTGCGCCATCGAGCGCCGCGACGTGCCGCCCGGCATGAACCAGACCCGCCGCGCGAAGCTCACCGACTACGGCATCCACCTCCGCGAAAAGCAGAAGCTCAAGCACTACTTCGGCGTGCTCGAACGCCAATTCCGCGGCTATTTCCAACGCGCCTCGCGCAGCAAGGGGAATACGGGCAATACGCTCCTAAGCCTCCTCGAACGCCGGCTGGACAACGTCGTCCATCGCCTCGGCATCGGCCAAAGCCGCGCCCAGGCCCGCCAGATGATTACCCACGGCCACATCACCGTGAACGGAAAATACTGCAACGTCCCCAGCTATTCGCTGCGGGTCGGCGACGTGATTCGCGTCAAGAACACGGCCAAGAGCCTGCAACTGGCCCAGGCCAATTTGTCCGCCCGCCGCGGTTCGGTGCCCGATTTCCTCTCGCTCGTCGACGGCGGAATTCCGGAAGGCCACGTCATGCGGCTCCCCGACGAACACGATTTCTCGCTGCCCGTCCAAACGCAGTTGATCGTCGAAATGTGCTCGCGCTAGGCCAAGGCCAAACACCCACGTGCGACGAGGCCGGTCCTCCTCGTATTACCGCCGCTTCGACGCCCGCTTCATCGTACACGCGAATCCTCGTATTCGGACTCTCCGGGAGAATTGTCATGCATATTCGCTGGCGCGGATTGGAACTGCCGAGCATGGTGACTTGCGAACAGGGTAGCCTTTCGGGCACCTACGGCAAGTTCATCGCCGAGCCGTTCGAGCGCGGCTACGGCGCCACTATCGGGAATTCGCTGCGGCGGATTCTGCTCGGCAGCCTCGAAGGCAGCGCCATCACGCAGATCAAGCTCGCCGCCGCCCAGCACGAGTTCACCACGATCAAGGGCGTTCTCGAAGACGTCACCGACATCGTGCTGAACGTCAAGAGCCTGATCGTCAAGAAATACGGCGACTCGACCAAGGTGATCCGCGTCGCCCGCAATACGGCCGGACGCGTTACCGGCGCCGACGTCGAAACGGACGCCGATGTGGCGGTGATCAACGAGGACCACTTGATCGCCACGTTGACGGCCGATGTACCGTTCGAGCTGGAAATGGTCGTCGAAAACGGCCGCGGCTACGTCCCCGCCACCGAGCACAGCCCGCAAGAACAGGAAATCGGCATCATCCCCGTCGACGCCGTGTTCAGTCCGGTGACCCGCGTCCGCTACGAGGTCGAGGAGACCCGCGTCGGCCAAAAGACGAACTACGACAAGCTGACGATCGAAATCTGGACCAACGGTTCGATCCATCCGGAAATGGCCCTCGTCGAGGCGGCCAAAATCCTCCGCAAGCATCTCAACCCCTTCGTCCACTACAGCGAACTCGGTTCGCGGGTCAACACGGCCGCCCGCGGCTCGGCGACGAGCCGCATCGACCCGGAGACGGAGGCCAAGTTGCGGATGACCGTCGCCGATTTGAAGCTGTCGGTCCGGGCGTCGAACTGTCTCGAAGCCGAAAACATTCACTCGGTCCGCGACCTCGTCCAGCGGAACGAAGATCAACTGCTCGAAGTCCGCAACTTCGGCGAAACCACGTTGACCGAAGTCAAGGAAAAGCTCACCGAACTCGGGCTCCGTCTCGGCATGAGGCTCCCCGCCCCCGCGTCGCTGTAACGGCGACGCGATTCGGCGCCGGTCCCCGGCGCGCCAAGAATTCCCTCGAAATGAAATGACGGGTTAGTGTTATGCGGCATCTTCGACGCGGACGTTGTTTGGGCCGATCGCCGAGCCATCGCAAGGCCATGCTCCGCAATTTGGCGTCCGCCCTCTTCCTCACCGAACGCGAAACGGACCAGTTCGACGAGAACGTTCCCAAGGTTCGCGGCCGCATCGTCACGACCGTGACCAAGGCGAAGGAAGTTCGCCCGCTCGTCGAGCGCTGCATCACCATCGCCATCAAAGGACTGGCCGCCGAGGACGCCGCCCGCCCGCACGCGACTGCCGCCGAACGCGGCACGAACGCCTGGAAGCAATGGCGCGAAGGCGAACAGTGGCAAGCCTGGAACGCCGCGATGGCCCCGGCCGTCGCCGCCCGCCGCCAGACGCTCCGGATGCTCGGCGACAAGCAGGCGGTCCGGATTCTGTTCGGCACGGTCGCCCCGCGGTTCGTCGATCGGCCCGGCGGCTTCACCCGCATCCTCAAGTTGGCCGCTCCGCGGCTCGGCGACAACGGCGCGCAAGCCGTGCTCGAATTCGTCGGCGTCCGCGACCGCAAGGCACAGGCTCCGCAGGCGCCGAAGTTCGAAGACAGCGCCGCCAGCTAGCGCCGCCCTCGCCGCGCCGAGTTACTAGGTTGGATCGTGATGGATCGCGCCAACGACATTCGCCGCTTGGTCCTGCCGCCTGGTTTCGACTTCACGCACCACATGCGCCGCCTCTGTTCGGCGTTGGTCCGCGACCTCGACGAACTGGCGCACATCGACGTCGGCCGCGTGGCGATTTGTTTCAGCCGCGCCCGCAAACGCGTGCCCTATGGCATCTGGGCGTCGCTCACACCCCTTCGCTTCGCCGGCGGCGAGCTGACCACCACCCGCGGCCGCAGGACCTGGACGATCCAGCGGCTCTATGCCGACGACGGCCGCGAGATGCTCTACATCCTGCGGTTCTACTTGCCGCGGTTCTTCGATCAGCCGCTCGACGAGAAGCTCAACACGGTCATCCACGAGCTATGGCACATCGGCCCGGCGTTCGACGGTGATCTGCGGCGGCACAACGGCCGCTGCTACGCGCACGGCGCGTCGCAAAAGCAATACGACGCCCAAATCGACCGCCTGCTCCGCAAGTGGCTCGATGCGCGGCCCGATCCGGCGCTCTATGAGTTCCTCTCCGGTTCGATGGAAGACCTGATCGTCCGGCACGGAGGCCTGCACGGCCTCCGTGTCGCCCGGCCGCGGTTGATCCCGATGTCGCGGGCATCGTAGAGATCGCACTTCCCATCGCCCACTTCCCACCGCCCACTGTCCCCGCGCTCTGCCTACCACGCCTTCCCACCCTTGCGCGTCCCGCACAGCGCCACGTCCATGCCCAGCGCCTCGGCCATCGCTGCCTTGGCCAGCGTCGCTTGGTCCGCCTCGGCGGCGCCATTCGCATACGCCACGTGAATGTGGTTGCTCTTGTGCCGGGCCATCATCTGGTCGCGCGACACGCCGTAGGTCACCGCGTGCATGATCGGCCATTGCGGCGTCGTGGCCTGCCAGCGTCGCTCGGTTTCCTCCCGCGGAAGCTCGACGACGCCCGCCCGGCCGAGATCCATCTTCAGCCGCCCGTCTTCGACGTAAATCCGCGACCAGACGATTTCGCCCGACTTCGAGATGCCCTTGAGCGTGCCGCCGCCGCTCGGGAAGTACATCGCCGGCTGACGCTCGCTCGAAGCCCCCGCCCAACCGCCGGCAAAATGCGCCGGCGGAGCGGAACCGCTGATCAGAAACACCCACACATACTCGTCGGTCGTTCCCGATGCGTCCCAATCCCCCCACCGCAGATCGTGCAGCGTATTCTCCACCGGTTGCCCAAGCGCCTTGTGCAAGCGATACGTCATCAGTGCATCGAGACCCGCGCACTCGTCCACCTCGTTGAAGTGCGGCAGCGGTTCGCCTTCATACAGCACCCGCACGCCGTCGCGACTCGTCACCGGTGGGCGTTCCGCGTTGTTGAGCGTCCCTTCGACGAGGTCGCTCGCGGGAAGCAGGTCCTTGAGGCCCTGCTGATATTGAATGCCGATCGTCGCGCAGCCGAAATCGTCGGCGATCCGCACCGCCGCGACGTACATCTTGCATTGCAGGCGAATCTGCGCGTCGGTCAAATCTTCGTCGTGGTTCGCGCCCGTGACGAACTTCATGCCCCGAACTTCCATCCACTGCCGCACGGCGTCGGCCTCTTCGTCGCTCGTTTGCATCGTCTCGTAATACAGCGCCGACTGGCTCAGCCGCTCCTTGTATACGCCCGTCGGGTGCAATAGCTCGTCGGGAACGATCGCGTTGTACATTCCCATGCAGCCTTCGTCGAACACGCCCATGATCGCCTTCTCGCGCATGAGCTGCTCGGCGAGCGCCCTGCCGAGCTTCCGAACCCCGCCGGGCACGCGAACCTCGTCGAGCGGCCGCACGTGATCGGTCTTGTGCCGCAGCGAGCCCTTGGCGAGCCATTTGCCGAGCGGCTTCGCAAACGCCGGCGCCGAAAAGTCCTCGCCCCACAACGTCGAATACTTCACGGCCGCCTTCGTGAGCGAGCCGTTCAGGTTCAACATCCCGACGAGGCCCGGCCACGCGCCGCTCCAGTTGGCGACGGTAAGAATCGGCCCGCGATGCGCAATCAGGCCGTGGAGCAGATGGTGCGAATACTGCCACACCGCCTCGGCCACGATCAGCTTCGCGTCGGGATCGATGCCGGCGAAGACCTGCATCCCTTCCTTCTGCGAACTGATGAAGCCGTGCTGTTCCGCTTCCTTGTACGGGTGCGCCCGCACGAGCTCGTAACCCGTCGCCGCAACGGCCGCCGACAAGCTCTGCTCCATGTCGCGCTGCGCCGCCCAGCACCGCTGATTCGCCGACAGCCGCAAATCTCCGTTCGCGACGAGCAGCACCTGCTTCTTCTTGACCTTGGCGGGTCGCGATATCTCCGGAAGCGCAAACGTCGTCATGGCGGCTCGTCGGGATCGTGGTGATCGTTGCGGCAGCAAACAAACCGCCATTCAACTCACCAACCCCGCAACCGGCAAGTAGCCGCTCGGCAAACCGCCCCGAGAATCCCGTCGATCCGTATCACGGCCTCTTCGCGGACTGCGGCGTTATCGCCCCGTGGCCGTCGAACGTCACCCCCGGCGCCGGCGGCGCGGGAATTTGCGACGCATGGCGAATCGCGTTCCAGTCGATTCGAGCGACCCAGCAGTGTTCTTCGTTCGAGTACGTCGCGACCCCTTCGACGACGAGGTCGTCCCGGTTCCCGCGGTCGTCGGCGTCGTCGGAGTAGAGCAGCAGCCCGAGACCCTCGCTCAGTTCAAGACCCTGCTCGGCCAGATCGCGAGCCGTGCCGACTGTATTCAAACGCACGCGACCGCCTGCATCGGCGTTCTGAAAGTCGGCGTATACGCGAGGACCTGTCATACAATCACGTTTTGTCGTCGGTTCGTTTCGCGGGATTGAGTAAAGTCGGCGTGAGCAGTCGACTTGCCGCTTCTGGCGCGAGACCGGTCAACGTCGCGTGGTACTTGCTTCGTCCGAATGTCCGAACGACCTCGCCGCCGGCAGCGCGAACCTGCGCAACCGTGGTCACACCGATTCGGTTATGTGGAATGCCCTCTGCAAGCACTTCCAGCGATACTCCAGATGCGCACTCGACCGACACGCCCGGCACGCCACTGGGATGGACGCCGATGCCACGTCCGATGTCGGCCGGTCGGTTTCTACCCCCGCGGACGACCAGCGCGTCATCGGGGATCGACTCCATTCGTTGATTGTACGCTGCTGCGGAGACGGCGGGCAACCTGGGGTTGCCGGGATTAATAGCTGGCATGGCGGAATTTGATATCCGTTCTGCCGACGACGAGGAGGGGGAGCGCCGTCGTGTGCTTCTCGGCGTGGAGGGAATGGCCGAGAGTCGAGATGTACGAACTAAAGGTAACCGATCGTCCGCGGATGTCAATAGCCTGGATCTGCAACAGCAATGACTTGGCCTAATCTGCGCGTTGGCTAATATCTTTCCACTCCCGCCGCCCCGGCCCCGTGTAGTTCGCCGCCGGGCGAATCAGCCGGTTCTCGTCGAGCTGTTCGATCACGTGCGCGCACCAGCCCGCCGTCCGCGCGACGACGAACAGCGGCGTGTACAGCTCGACGGCCAGGCCGAAGTAGTGATACAGCCGCGCCGTCGGCCAGTCGACGTTCGGCGGCAGCTTCTTCTCGCGCCACACGACTTCCTCGATCTTGTCGGCCAGGTCTTCCATCGGCGTGTGGCCCGTTTCCGCGGCGATCTCCCGGCACATCGTCTTCACATACGCGGCCCGCGGGTCGCCGTCTTTGTAAACCCGATGCCCGAAGCCCATGATCCGCTGCTTTTTCGCCAGCGCGTCCATCACCCACGCTTCCGCTTTGTCCGCCGAACCGACCGTTTGCAGGATCGCCAGCACGCGCTCGTTCGCGCCGCCGTGCAGCGGCCCCTTGAGCGCGCCGATCGCGCCGCAAATCGAAGAGTGCAAATCGCTGAGCGTGCTGGCAATCACGCGGGCCGTGAACGTCGAGGCATTGAACTCGTGCTCCGCGTAAAGAATCAGCGAAACGTCCATCGCCCGCGTCATCGCCGGAGTAGGCTGCGTGCGAAGCAACATCCACAGCACGTTCTCCGCAAACGACCGCCGCGGGTCGGCGGCGACCGGCTCTTTCCCTTGGAGCAGGCGGTGCCGGGCGGCCATCAGAATCGGCAGTTGAACCAGCAGCCGCTCCGCCTTGCGCACGTTCGCGTCGTGCGAGTTGTCGGCGACTTCGTTCTCCCAATGGGCCAACAGACTCGCGCCGGTCCGCATCACGTCCATCATCGGAACCTTGACGGGAATCCGGCGGAGCGTTTCGAGCACCGGCGGCGGAATGACCTCTTGCGTGCCCAGCCGCTTGCGAAACTTGGCCAGTTCGTCCGCGGTGGGTAGGTCGCCGTGCAACAGAATGTGGGCGACTTCCTCGAACGTCGCATGGTGCGCGAGGTCTTCGATCGAATAACCCCGATACGACAACCCGCCGGCGAGCGTGCTAATCGCCGTTTCGCCCGCAACGATCCCTTCCAGACCCGGACTGTACTCGCGTTCGGTCACGGCAAACTCCGTTCGTTGCTGCCATCTTCGGAAACCCATTGCCCGCGACGAATTGTACCCGCAGCACTCCCTGCCGCCCACCGCGAAATGGGACGGTTACCTAAACACAGAGGGCACAGAGGACGAGCACAGAGAACACAGAGGATTTCCCGTCATAGGTGCAGATTGAAGAACCGACGAACGGTAAATGAGAAGGTTCCTCATTCCTCATTCCTCATTCCTCGATCATCACTCATCATTCACTTTTACTCTGTGTCCTCTGTGCTCGTCCTCTGTGCCCTCTGTGTTCAAGAATACTCGCCACCCCGCGCGCTATAGAACGACCAGCTCCGCCACCGACGGTCGGGCCGGCGGTTCGTCGACGAGTTCATAGAACACATTCCGCTGGCGAGGAACGTAGCCGAGCTCCGCGATGGCGCCGCGAATCTCGTCTAGCGTCAGGTAATGCACCGTGCCGGCTTGAGCAACGACGTTCTCCTCGATCATCAGGCTGCCCATGTCGTTCGCGCCATACAGCAGCGCAAGCTGGCCGATCTTGAGGCCCTGCGTGACCCAGCTCGATTGGATGTTCGCGAAGTTGTCGAGATATAGCCGCGAGACGGCCTGCGTCTTGAGATACTCGAACGCGCCCGCCTTCGGCACGTGGGCCATGTCCGTGTGCTCCGGCTGAAACGTCCAGCAGATATACGCCGTGAAGCCGCCCGTTTCGTCCTGAAGCTGCCGTAGCCGTTCCAGATGCTCGATCCGCTCGGCCAGCGTTTCGACGTGCCCGAACATCATCGTCGCCGTGCTCCGCCCGCCCAACTCGTGCCACACGCGATGCACGTTGAGCCAATCGTCGGTCAGCACCTTACCGCGGGTGATCTCCTGGCGGACCCGATCGACGAGAATCTCGCCGCCGCCGCCGGGCAAGCTGCCCAAGCCGGCCGCTTTGAGCCGTTCGAGCACCGTCCGCAGCGGAAGCTTCGAAACCTTCGTGAAGTGGTGAATCTCCGGAGGGCTGAACCCGTGAATGTTCACCCGCGGAAAGTGCGACTTGATGTCCGCGAGCAACTCTTCGTACCACTCGAGCTTGTAGTCCGGATGGAGTCCGCCTTGGAGCAAGATCTGCTCGCCGCCGAGCGCCACCGTCTCGCGAACCTTGTCGAGCAACTCCGCCCGATCGAGAACGTAGCCTTCCGGATGCTTGGGCCGGCGATAGAACGCGCAAAAATCGCACACCGCCGTGCAAATATTCGTGTAGTTGATGTTGCGGTCGATGTTGTACGTGCGGTAGTCCTCGGGATGCAGCCGACGCGCGACTTCGTCGGCCGCCCGGCCCAGCGCGGCCAGATCCCGGCTTTCGAGAAGCGCAAGACCTTCCTCGGGCGAAAGGCGCTCGCCCGCGGTGGCTTTATCGAGCACGCTGGAAATGGACATCGTCGGTGGCGGCATCGTTTTCGGCCGAAAAGAAACCCAAGTTCGCATCGCTGGGCGCAAGGCCCAAGTCGACTGCCAGTCGGCGGAAGCGTTCGAGCCCGCGGCGCTCTTCCGGCCCGAGCGTGAAGTGTAGGTTGTCGCGCAGGTACGCCAGGCACTGCGGAATCGTCAGGCCCAACAGTGGCGCCTCCCGCTCGGCGATCGCGTCGAGCGAAGCCAGACCCCGGTCGCGCGCGGCTTCGAGCGTCGCGGCCTGCTCGGCAAGTTGCCGCTCGTCCACGCCGGGCCGCGCAACCCACATCGCAAACACGAACGGCAAGCCCGACCAGCGCCGCCATTGATCGCCCAAATCCCACACGGCCGCGAAGCGCCCGGGCGGCGAATGAATCGCCCGGTCGCCGATGAGCAACACGGCATCGGCGGCGGTGTCGGCCAGCGTGGCCCCGATCGGCAGCGATTCGACCGCGGGAGCCAGCCCAAATCGCTCGCGCAGCAGGATTTGCACCAGCGCGACGCTCGTCCGCGAGCCTTCGTCGAGGGCCAGCGTGCGGATCGATTCGAGTGGCACGCGGCTAAACAGCTTGACGCTCAGCACCGGCCCCCGACAGGCAATGCAGGCGTCGGAGACGATCGCGTAGGCGGGGTTCTGGAAGAACTCGATCGACGGAATCAACGCCACATCGAGCCGACCCGCGGCCAGATCGTCGGCGAGCCGGCTCGGATAGTCGAACGAGAGCCGATACCCGCCGCCGAGCGACTTCTCCTCGAGCGCGGCCTCGCCCAGGCCGTGGACCAGCGGCTTCGTGTTGAGATAATTAACGGCCCCCAGGCGCAAAGGTTGGCGATTTGGCATCTCAAACACGTCCTCAACCGCGGCAAACAAGCCGCGATTATAAAGTTCCGGCGGCGGGGGTGTCCATGACTCCCCTACCTTCGAAACCGCAACCCCGACCGCCCCGCAACAATGGCCGCACCCGCCGCTTGGTGCCCAGACTACGTGAAATTGACAAGTGCCAGCTAACGGCGCAGTAGGACGGATTGAAATCCGTCCTACGAATCCGTTCGCCTGTCAAATCCCCGTTGACGGACCACTACTCGGAGAACCTATGCTCGAACCGGCTCCCATCGGCCAAGTCCGCCGTCGCCAAGTGGTATCGTTGCGGCCCCAAGAGCCCCAGGGCATCGACGACATACTCGCCGACCAACGCGAGGTCCGCTCGGCTCGGTTCCCCGTCGCCCGCCGGCTCGCGGGAAAGCACCAACACGCGATACGACCCTCGTTGCGGCAGCGACAGCCGAAAGTCGCCGCGCTCGTCGGTCCGCGCATAAGCGCCGCCGAGCGACTCGACGTGCGCCAGCGCAAGATCGTTCTCCGCGGGCAGCGCCGCCAGCGGGCCAAGCACCGCCGCGTCGATCTTCGCGTCGCGCCGCGGCTTGCGCTCGGCCGGAAGGATCAACACCGCCGCGCCGGCATCCGGCACGAAAGCCCCGCCCGGACCGACCAATTCAATATGCCCCGTAACCGCAATCGTCCGCGAACCGCTATCGCCGCTCGGGGCAGGCTCCTTGCCGCGCCCGATAAAGTAACCCGCGACGAAAAAGCCCGCGGCGGCGATGGCCAGCAACACGGCCTGCGCGTAGATCACGCGCCGAGAGATGCGAAACCCGCCGGAACTCGCCCAGCTTTCGCCAAAGTCCGCCCGAGCCGCTGAGGACGTCGCCTCAGAATCAAGCGGCACGCCCGGCGGGCTCGGAACCGTATCCCCCTCCGGCACAACGAGCAACGTGCCGCAGCCAGGGCAATTCACCCGTTCGCCGATCTTCCGCTCAAGCGCATTGAGCACCCGCTGACAACCGTAACACCGAAAGCGAACCGGCATGACCGCAACGCGAATCTAGGATTGCTCGGAGAATCGCCGACGGGCCTCGGCCTTGAAGGCTTCCCGGTCCAATGGAGCCGAGTTCCTCTTCCCCGCCTTGCAAATGCGCTGCTGGATTCCGCTGCGAAGTTGCTCTTGCTGCATCTTCATCCCATCAAGAGCGCACAGCGCGTCGGCAAACAGTTCTTCCTCCGTGGCGTAACGCCCCGACGCCATGTGCACTCTAACGCGATCGAGAACGTCGGGTGGGAACTGGTAGTCCATAAATAGCTCCTTGAGCCACTTGCATTTTACCACCGATCGCGGGGCGCGGCCAAAGTCGACAATTCTGCCGCAGTTCGGCTGCGGTCTGCCACTGCTGGCTTGCCCAGCATTGCGAATCGCCGTGCGGCGATCCATTCTCGAAGCGTCCGTGAACGGCGTCAACAATGGTGCGTCGAAACTGATTCCCTACGATGGTCGATCATTCGCGGCTTCTGCACTGCTGGGCAAGCCAGCAGTCGCAGACGGCACTGCACGGGATTGCTGGGCCAATAGTGCGACGACAATTTTCTCTTTCAGGGCCAACTGAAGGGGTTTGTCGTCGATCCCTTCGCAAAGTCGGATCGAAAGCATTGTGTCCTGCAAGGACACTAGGCGGTCATAAAAGTAGTTCATCTGGGCAATCGTCGTCCTGTAAAGATAGAAGTACGAGGCGGCCAAGAATTGCGATAGAACTCCACCTATCGCGGATAATGTGGCAACAGTTGCGACCCTCGTATCCGAGGATTGGAAGAAGAAAAGCCAGACGCCGCCAATGAGTGTTACGAATCCCAAGATCATTGCTGCGACACTGACGCGAAAGCTGCCTCGAGCCTGCCCCTTACTGATCGTGTAATACTCACTCAGTTGATTGAGGCTGAGTTGAATAGATTGCAGCACGTCTCCGGGCTCGTCATGCGCCGCTAGTCTACGTTGGATCGCCTCTCGCTCCACGCGCAACGGAGCCAATTCCGCCTGAACTTCTATTGCTTCAGTTGGAAGCTCCAGGAGATACGAAACTAAGCACAACAATACTGCAAGGGCCGACATCGCCATTGCAGCTAGAAATGCAATCCGTAGCTGCTCTGGAACTTCATATCCGTGATTGAAATACGAGAAAAGATAGAACAGTACCGCAAGAAAAAAGACCGGTATCGAATAGCGAAGCAGCTTGCTTCGAACTGCCGGATAGGCGGACAAACCTTTGACCAGGCGATCCAATATGCCGTCGAAGTTGAACATGAGTCCGCTTCTACGGAATGCAATCGGTCGTCGAGTGCGCCGGGTGCCACTGCTGGCTTGTCCAGCAGTGCGATTTGTCGCACAACACCAAGCGGCGATTCTCACTGCTGGAAAAGCCAGCAGGAGCGCCCCTCGTTGCGGCAAACGGCCCGACCTATGCTAGATCAACTCGCGCATCGGCTCGATGCCCTCGTCCACCAACCCATGCGGCCGCCCACGAAGGTCGAAGATCCGCTCCTGGTTCCGCATCAGCCCCATATTCTCGTAAACCGTCGCCAGCACTTCGCCGAACTTCACCGGCCGATCCTTGGCGTGCTCGCCGAGCCGGTTCGTGCTGCCGATGACCTGGCCCGTTTTCATGCCACCGCAGGCGAGCAGCGCACAAGAAACCTGCGGCCAGTGGTCGCGGCCGGCGTCCTTGTTGACCTGTGGCGTGCGGCCGAATTCGCCCCAGACCACGACCGTGCAATCCTTGTCCAGTCCGCGCTCGTGCAAGTCGTCGACCAGCGCCGTCACGGCCTTATCGAGCATCGGCATATCTTCGCGGCCCTGCCGGAAGTTGCCGCCGTGCCAGTCCCAACGCGAGAAATTCAGCGTCACCACGCGCGCCCCCGCCTCGACCAGCCGGCGGGCGATCAAAAAATTCTCCGTCATCCGCGGCGCCCCGTCGTCGCGCGGCTGGATGATCCCCTTGCCGTATCGGGCGACGGTTTCCGGCTTCTCCTGGTTGATGTCGAGCGCTTCGGCCAGCTTCGACGACGTCAGAATCCCGATCGCCTGCTGGTTGAATGAGTCGATGCCGTCCATCAGCCCGCGCGTGTCGGCCTCGCGGCGGAACGTGTCGAATGACGTGAGCAATTGTTGACGGTTCTTGAGCCGTTCGAGCGTGATGCCCTGCAGGACCATTTCGTCGGAGTTGCCGCCGATCAACCGGAACGGCGAATGAGCCACGCCAAGAAAACCGGCCGCGCCCGGATCGCCCCAAGGACCGTGGGCACACTTGTACGCGAGACTCACGAACGGCGGAACGCCCGGATTAACCGCCCCCTTGAGCCGCGATACCCACGCCCCGATCGACGGCCAACCGCCCGGCGGCTGGTTCTGGTGCGGCCGACCCGTCATGCACTGATGGGCATAATGATCGCCGGTCGCCCCAACGATCGACCGAATGATGGCAAACTTGTCCATCCGCTTCGCAAGCTCGGGAAACAGCTCGCAAATCTCGATGCCCGGAACGTTCGTCCCAATCGGCCGGAATTCGCCTCGAATCTCCGCCGGGGCATCCGGCTTGAGATCGAACATGTCCTGGTGCGGCGGTCCGCCGGGCAGGAAGATCATGATGCACGACTTGTGCGAATTGCGGATCCCCGCCGCCGACTCCGCCCGCAGCAATTCCGGCAGCGAAAGCCCGCCGAACAACAGCCCGCCGACCTTGATGAACCCGCGCCGCGACATCCCGTCGCAAAACGGCCCGGACGCCTGACGAGAGAGGACGTTGAGCATCGCGTTCACTCCTTGCGCAGCCGTGTGGAGTCGCGAGCGGCAGTCCCGCCCGCGGTTGCGTCGACCGCTGCATCCTATCAAAATTCATTGATCGGTTCAAGCAGTTTTTAGCCCGCAGGAAAATCCTTGTTGCCGGTCCTCAACGCGAAAGCCGCCAGGATTTCCGCCAGTCTGCCCCGAGTAACCCCAGTCGTAGGTCAGGCCAAGCGGCAAACGACTTTCCATTACCGGGAGCCTCGGCCCGCGCCGGCCTGACATTGCTTTTTCAACCAATCGTCCTTTGCATCGCGACATCCAAGTCTGCGTTGACAGTGTGATCGGCCGGCAAGCACAATAAGCTAGTCGCCGTCGGAAAGGCCCGGCGATCATAGAACCGAGTGCCTCGCAGCCCACGTGCCCTTGGGCGAGACAGCGCGAATAATAAAGCTGCCCACTGCCCATTCTCCACTGCCTACCCTGCCCCACGAGACCCCGACATGCTCTCCGGCGCCGTCCCCGTTCGTTCCGCCCCGTTGGCAACGGCAATCCTTGCGACCGTCTTGTGTTTTACAGCCGCGAGTCGCGCCCAAAACGCCGATTCGCCGCCGGGCTTGGATCTCGGCTTTGCCGCCTCGCCGCTCGACCGGCTCGCCACCGCCGGTAACGACTTCGTGACCGTTTCGGCCAAAGTTATCGGCGGACCCGGCGGGGGAACGCTCCAAATCACCGCCGAAGTCGCCCAGGGCCAGCATATCTACTCGATCACGCAAAAACCCGGCGGGCCGAAGAAAACTACGATCAGAGTGACGACCGGCAAAGGCTACAAAGCCACCGGCGAATTCGTCGCCCGCACCAAACCCGACATGCACGTCGACAAGGAGATCTGGGTCGGCCTCGAAATCGAAGAGCACCGCGGCACCGCAACCTGGATCGCCCCCATCGCCTACGACGCCGGCGTGAAGCCCGAATCGGTCGCGGTCGAAGGCGTCGTCGAAGGCCAGGTCTGCGAAGACGACGGCGCCTGCCGCGAGTTCAAGCTACCCTTCGCGGCGAAATACGAAACGCCGAGCCAAACGCCGGGCGAGATCACGATCAACGACGCGACTGTCGTCGGCCACCTTGGCGTCGCCGCCGCCGCGCCGGGCGATAAAGTCCCCGTGCGTCTGACGATCAAGCCGACCGCTCTCTGGCACGCCTACGAATGGTCGGCCACCCCACCGGACAAGGACGCGATCGGCAGCCACCCGACGCTCGTCGTGGTGAAAGCGCCACCCGGCTACGTCGTCGACAAGACCAGTGCCGGCTCGCCGACCGTCCCGGGCGAAGGTCTGGCGCATTACGACGGCCCGATCACGTTCACGACGTTCGTCACCGTGCCTAAGTCGGCGAAAGTGGGCGAGACGCAATTGATTGACGGCATCATCGGCTTCCAAGTCTGCAAGAGCAAAGCCACCTGCAACCAGCCGACCGGGGCCCGGTTTACGTTCTCGTTGCCGATCCAATCGCAATCGGCCGCTGGCGAGGTTCCCGCGACGTTCGAAAAAGCGACCTACGGCGAAGCCGCCGACGAAGCCGCGAAGTACGCCACGCCGCCGCTCGACGCGAGAATGCTCCTCTCCGTCATCGGCGCGAGCCTGCTCGGCGGGCTGATCTTGAATCTCATGCCGTGCGTACTGCCGGTGATCGGGCTGAAGATTCTGTCGTTCGTCGAGCAAGCGCACCACGATCGCAAGCGCGTCCTCGCGCTCAACCTGTGGTACACCGCCGGATTGATGCTCGTCTTCTTGGCCCTCGCAACGCTCTCCGTCGTGCTCAACAAGGGCTGGGGCGAGCAGTTTACGTCCACCTGGTTCAACGTCGCCCTGTCCGGACTCGTGTTTGCCATGGCGCTGAGCTTTCTCGGCGTGTGGGAGATTCCGATTCCCGGCTTCGTCGGATCCGGCCGCGCGGGCGACCTCGCCCAACAAGAAGGCGCGACCGGCGCGTTCGCCAAAGGCATTCTCACCACCGTTTTGGCCACGCCGTGCAGCGGTCCGTTCTTGGGTTTCGTGTTCGGCTTCACGCTCAACAAGCCCGCGTACATCGTCTATCTCGTGTTCGCCAGCATCGGCCTCGGCATGGCCCTGCCGTATTTGCTCATCGGCGTCATGCCCCAGTTGATGCGCTTCCTGCCCAAGCCGGGCGCGTGGATGGAGACGTTCAAACAAGCGATGGGCTTCGTCCTCTTGGGTACGGTCGTGTTCCTGTTCACGTTCATCGACAAGAACTATCTCGTGCCAACGTTCGCCATCTTGATGGCGATTTGGGCCGGATGCTGGTGGATCGGCCGCGTGCCGCTCACCGCCGAATTCGGCAAGAAGGCCGCCGGCTGGGCGACGGGCATCGCCGTCATGGTCGTTCTCGGCGGCGGCGCCTTCGCGGCGCTTCGCCCCGCAGAGCCGGTCCTGCCGTGGAAGCCGTTTACGGTCGCCGCGGTGGAAGAGGCGAAGAAGGAAGGCAAGATCGTCATGGTCGACTTTACCGCCGATTGGTGCCTGACCTGCAAGACGAACCTCAAGCTTGCCGTGGATACCAAAAAGACGCTCGAAGCCGTCAAGAAGTACGAGGTCGTGCCGTTCCTCGCCGACTGGACCAAGCCCTCGGACGAGATCAAAGCCACACTCAACGCCCTCGGCAGCAATTCGATTCCGGTGCTCGCCATCTACCCGGCCGGCCAACCCGACAAGCCGATCATCCTCCGCGATTTGCTTTCGCAGCAACAAGTGCTCGACGCGCTCGAGGAGGCCGGCGTTGCCAAGACTGCGGCCGTGCCTGCCGAGAAAGCGGCGGGTAACGTCGCCACGCAGTAGGCGTATCGCCGCGAGCGCCGGTCAGCGCGTGCAGCGGCTATCAGAGCCGGCTTTGTGACAGATTTCACAAACCCCGCGATTTGCCGCAATTTCGTTTGACGCTCCACCGCCGCGCACTTATTCTGAAGCGTGGAGCGTGAAGAGTCTGTCGTTCGTTCGCACTTCCCTTCTTGGAACGGCGAGAAGAGGCGGCCATCCCGTCGTACCCGGCGGCCCTGCGCCGACGGTCGTCCTATCACTTCTTCGCTGCACGAGGCTCGGTCATGCTGCTTCGCGACATTCTGGAAACCAAGGGCAAGCACGTCTACACGATTTCGCCCGACGAATCGCTGCAAGACGTCGTGACGAAGCTGGTCCGCTGGAATTGCGGCTCGCTGCTGGTCGTCGACGCCAACCGGCCCGAGCACATGCTCGGCATCATCACCGAACGCGACATTCTCCGCGCGTGCGCCGCCGGCAAGTTTCCGCTCTCCGATCACCGCGTCCGCGAAGCCATGACCGCAACGCCGCTCGCCGCTTCGCCCTATCAAACGGTCGAAGACGCGATGGGCGTAATGACCACGCGCCGCATCCGCCACCTCCCGCTCGTCGAAGAAGGCAAGCTCGTCGGCATCGTCTCCATCGGCGACGTAGTGAAAGCCCAACACGACGCGCTAACGATGGAGAACCATTATCTCAAGAGCTATATTCAGAGCTGATGGCGAGACGGCAGAACGTCGGGCCGGCGCGGGTTGAGCCAATTGACAATGGCTAAGCGCAATGCCGCTTGGCCCGACCTACGGCGAATGCGACTGGACATGTCCACCGCACACGATTCCAGCTTGACGCCCTTCTTCCCGGTGCAGTTCGCGTCGACCGAGCTGCACTCGGGCGACCGCATGTCGCGGGCCGAGTTCCACGAGCGGTACGCCAAGACCGCCGATCCGTTTCGCGCCGAGTTGATCGGAGGAACCGTCTACGTGGCCTCGCCTTCCCGCGCCCTGCACGCCTTAGGATTCACGCCGCTGTTGACGCTCTGCGGACTCTACGAAAGCCGAACGCCGGGCGTCGAAGCGGGCGCGGAAGCAACAGTGCAACTCGGCCCCGACAGCGAGCCGCAGCCCGACATCTTCGTCCGCATTCGCCCGGACCGCGGCGGGCAATCGGGCACGTCGCCCGACGGCTACATCACCGGCGCGCCCGAGCTTCTAATCGAGATCGCCCACAGTTCCCGCTCGATCGACCTGCACGCCAAACGCGACGACTATCGGCGGTACGGCGTGCGCGAATATCTCGTCGTGTCGGTCGAGGAACGAAAGGTGTTCTGGTTCGATCTGGCGGCCGACGAACCGCTGACGATCGCGCCCGACAATATCATCCGCGTCCGGACGTTCCCGGGACTGTGGATTGACGAAGCCGCGCTGTTCGAGCGCGATTTTACGCGACTATTTGCAGCTCTCGAACGCGGTCTGGCCACGGCCGACCACGCGGCTTTTCGCGACACGCTCGCAAAACCGCAGGCATAAGATCGTCCGCGGTTTGTCGGCTTCCACATGCTTTGCTGGTCAAATCGACGGCAACTCCCCGCGCCCGCGCTTACCTTCCGCTTGTTCGGCGAGCGAAACGAATTGGCCGGATTCGACGTCGTACGCGAAAACCTGCCCAGTCTCGAACTTATACACCCAGCCGTGCAGCGTCAGTGCCCCGCGCGATAGCGCCGCCGCGACGCTGGGATGCGTGCGTAGGTGTTCGAGCTGCACGAGCACGTTTTCTTCGATCGTCGCCGTGAGCCGCGCTTGCGGGTCGGTCATGTGCGTGTAGTTCTCCGCGATGATCCGCCGCGTCGTTTCCGCGAACGACAGCCACGAACGAACGGCGGGCAGATTCTCGATCGCCGCCGGATTGAGCAGCCCCGCCATCGCCCCGCAGTGCGAATGACCGCAGACGACGATCTCGCGAACGCCGAGCACCGACACGGCGTACTCGATCGTGCCCGCCTCGCCGCCGCTGATCGCGCCGTAGGGCGGGATGATGTTGCCGGCGTTGCGAAGAATGAAGATTTCACCCGGATCCGTCTGCGTGAGCAGGTTCGGATTGATGCGCGAATCCGAGCAGGTGATGAACAGCGCCTGCGGCTTCTGCTGGCCTTCGGCAAGTTGCTCGAAGAGCCGCCGATGCTCGCTGAACACGGACCGCTGAAACTGGTGGATGCCGGCAACGAGGCTTTGCATGGGCGGGGGTCGGGGATCGGAGGTCGGGGGTCAGCAGGGAGTTCGAGATTCGGGGAATCGTGCGGACAGGTTCGTGGTGAGGGCAGGGCCATGATATGCTACCGGGCATGATTGAAAAGCCGGTTCTTGGATTGTTCGTCACCGGAACGGATACGGGCGTGGGAAAAACCCGCGTGGCCGCGGCCATTGCCCGGGAGTTGGTCGCGGCGGGCCGAAAGGTCGGCGTCTACAAACCCGCCGCGAGCGGCTGCGTCCGCCGCGGCCGCGAACTCGCAAGCGACGACGCCGTGCAGCTTTGGGAGGCGGCGGGGAGGCCGCTCTCGCTCGATGCCGTCTGCCCCCAACGCTTCGCCGCGCCCCTCGCCCCGCATCTCGCCGCCCGGGCGGAACGTCGCGAGATCGACGCGACGCTGCTGCGAACCGGCCTGGCGGCGTGGAAGGACGCCTGCGAGATCGTCGTCGTCGAAGGCGCCGGCGGGCTGATGTCGCCGCTCACCGACGACGAATACGTTGCCGACCTCGCCGCGGACTTCGGCTATCCGCTCGTCGTCGTCGCGCCAAACGCGATCGGCGTCATCAACCAGACGCTCCAAACGCTCATCGCGGCCGCGGTGTTTCGCGACGGCATCGAAGTCGCCGGAATCGTGCTCAACCGCCTGCGCCCCGCCGACGGCAGCGACCCAAGCCTCGCCACCAACCGCGCCGAACTCGAACGCCGCGCCGAACCGCCGGTGCTCGCCGAACTCGGATTCAACGCGACGCAACTTGACCGAGCCGTAGATTGGTTTGCACAAGCGCGACGCCCGGTCGAAACACGGAAGAAAATGAAGAATGCAAAATGAAGAATGCAGACTGTAATGCCCGCGACACACCCATTCTACATTCTACATTTTGCATTTCCTCCGCGTCTCCGTGTTTCCGATCCA
Source organism: Planctomycetota bacterium (assembly GCA_003576845.1). Taxonomy (GTDB): domain Bacteria; phylum Planctomycetota; class Planctomycetia; order Pirellulales; family PLA5; genus PLA5. The sequence goes on along the minus strand of QEVJ01000028.1, from coordinate 22,260 downwards.
CCCCGACTTACCGTGTGATCCGCCGCGGCGTGAACAGCGTCCGCACGTCCACCCAACTCATGCCAGCACGTCGTGCCGCTTCGATGCCGGGGTCGCTATCTTCATAAACGCAGCACTCGGCGGGAGAAACTCTCAGTCGTCGCGCCGCTTCGAGGAACACATCAGGCTCCGGCTTATGACGCGGCACGTCCTCGGCCGTCACCACGACGTCGAACAGATCGACGGCGTCGATTTGGCGCAGGATGCGATCGGCCACTTCGCGAACGGCGCTCGTCGCCACCGCCATCGGCATGCGCCCGCGCTCGCGGCGAGCAACGGCCATCACCGGCGGCACCGGACCGACTTCGCCGATCGCCCGCAAAAACTCCGCCTCCTTGAGCGCGGCAAAGGCATCGACATCGAGCGACATCCCCCGCTCGTCGGCCAGTAGCTTGACGATCTTCTTCGTCGGCCAACCGCCCAATTCGTAGAACCGGTCTTCGCTTAGCTCCAGCCCGTGCTTCGCCAGCGAAGCCGTCCAAGCAATGAAATGAGCCGGCATCGTGTCGGCCAGCGTGCCGTCGAGATCAAAGATAAGAGCAGGCATCAGGGGTCAGGGGTCGGGGGTCAGGGCAGCGAGCGTAACCCGTACTGTATCATCCCTTCCCCTGACCCCTGAACCCCGGCCCCCGACCCCTGTTCCTAGCGGCAGGACTGAAGAAACGCCACAACGTCCGCCAGTTCCTGCGGCGTAAGCTGCGCGTCCAGACCTTGCGGCATGACCGAAACCGTGCCGGGACGCATGGCCTCGATATCTTCGCGGGCGATGCGTTCCGTCTTGTCGGCCGCGGTCGCGAGCACGATCTCCGCGCTCGACTCCTCGCGGACCAGGCCGTTGATCTGCCGCCCATCCGCCGTGACGACGAGGACCGGCTCATAGCTGCGCACGAAGCTCGCGCTAGGAAAGGCGATCGCTTCGACCAGGTCCCGCTGCGTGCGAATCTGGCCGACGCGCGTAAGGTCCGGCCCGACTTGCCCGCCGACGTAAGCGATCGCATGGCACCCCGCACACGCCGCCTTCTTCCCATGAAAAATCGCCCGCCCGCGCTGCACGTCGCCAGGAGTTTCCTTGAACGCGGCGAGAAGCGATTCGAGCTTGCCCGTTTGCTGAGCAAAGTTCGCATCGGCACGGAGGAGCAGCTTATCGCCGCGCTCACGGAGCGAGGCAGGGAGCTTTTCGACGAACGGTCGCAGCGCGGCTGCGGAAAGCTGCGCCGCAGCGGGAGACGCTTCGAGCGCCCCGACGGCAGTGGTCAACGACTCGTTGTCCGCCGCTTGCTCGTAGAGCGGCACAAGCTGGGCGATTTCGAACGGGCCGAGGTCGGCCAGCACCGGCGCGAGCGAACGCAACTGCGTAGCGGAAAGCTTCGAACGCGCCATTACGGCAACGGCCGATGCGCGAGTTTGCGGTTCTTCACCTTGCCGCACACAGCCGTGCAAGAACGCGAACGCCGCTGCCGGAGGTTCGCCAAGAGAGCCGCCGAGAGCATCGAGCGCAGCAAGCCGAATGGCAGACGCGACGGACTCATTTTCGGCGACGGAAAGGAGCAACGTCCGGATTTGCGCCGCCTGGTGCTTGCCCGGCTTGTGCGAACGAAGGACGGCAATTGCGTCACCGATCATTTCGCGGCGCTCGACCAATCGGCCAGTCTCGGCAAACCAGGCATCGGGAAGCTGCGGCAACCGCGCATGGGCCATTGCCGCAAGGGCCGTCTGGCGTACCGGTGCTGAGTGGTTTGCGTCCGCGACGACTTTGGCCAGCATGGCTTGAATCTTCGCCGCCTGAGCGAGATGCGCGATGCGGTCGGCAAGTTGCTTCGCCCGCTCATCGTCTTGCCCGACGCTGCGCAACTGCCCGTCGAGCAGCGCGGCCAGTCTGTCGGCCCACTCGGAATTGCGTTCCGCAATGCTCCACGCCGCATCGCGGACGAGCTGGCTATCGCTCGATAAGTGCGGCAACAGCGCGTCGATTGTCAGCCTCTGGCCGTCCATGCCGTCGAGCGCGAACAACGCGGCGCGACGCTCGAACGCATCGCCGGATGAAAGGGCCGACGTCGCGGCCTCGGTATTCATTGACTCGATCGCCGCATAGATCCGGGAATGTTCCTGAGCGCGATCGCGGGCAACGTCGACGCGACCGAGGATTGTTCCATCGATCGTTGGATCGCCCGTCCTGATGCCGATTCGGCCAAACGCCTCCGCAGCCGCGCGGGCCGTTGGCGCCCAAGGATCGGCCACCAGGGCGCCGATTTGCCAGGCCGCGTTGCGGTCGCGCCACAGACTCGCGACGTGAATCGCCGCACGACGCACGCGCGGAGAATCGTCGCTCAAGGCCCCGCGCACAAACGTTCGCGCCCTCGATTCGTCGATGCGGCAACTTGCCCAGACAGCGTTCAGAAGCGCCTCTTCCGACGCGCGTTTGTGAAAACGCAACCCCTCTTTTCCGAAGGTGTGCCCTTCGTGGAATAAGCCACTCATGAGTTCATACGCTTCCTCCGGTCGCGCCGCCAGATTCTCAATCGCCCGCTCCCGCACCACGTGCCGCGGATCGTCCAGATACAGCACCAGCTCATCCGGCAGCATCTTCGCCCAATTCATCTTGCTGCCGCGCGGGTCGTCGAGCTTCTTTGCATCCGCGCGGCGAACGCGATAGATCGCCCCGAGCGCTTCCGGCCGATGAAACTGCGACGTCGGACAGCACAACTTGTACCACCCGCCCGTGTCGCAGACGATCGCCGACCCGTCGGCATCCTCAATGACATCGGTCGGATGAAAGTCCATCGCCTCGCTGGTCAACAAGTCGCTGTCCTCGGTCTTGTACGTCGCCCCATCCGGAATCAGCTTGTGCCGCGAGACCTTGCGGAGATTGAACTGGCAGCAGAGCAAATCACCCTTCCAGTCGTCGCCAAGATGCGCCGATTCGAGGTGGTGCAGTCCGCACGGCGCTGCCGGGCCGAGGTGCGTCATCACCGGCATTAGGTCGCCCGTGCGCGGATGCCCGTCGAGCACGTTGTGATCCTTGCCGTAAACACCCCCGTAGATCGCGTGAATCAACCCGTCGCGCTTCCCGCCGCCGGGATGGACGAGAAACGTGCAGGAAAAAATCCGCTCGCCCTCCGGCGTGAACACGACGTCGACCGGGTTATCCATGCCCCCGGTCATCACCGGTTCAATACCCGTTCCATCGGGCCGCGCGCGAAAAATGTGCGCCGCCCGCGTCTTCCAGCCCTTCTTGCCCGGCAAGTCGTATGTCTGCTCGGCGAACGCACCCTTGCACCAGTAAATCCACCCGTCGCGGCCGCGATACGGCCCGTGCAAGTCGTTCGCACAACCGGTGAGCGTCTTGCCCGCGAACCACTCTTCCCGTTTGTCGGCCACGCCGTCGTCATCCGTGTCGGTGAGCTTCCAGATGCTCGGCGGCGCGGCGACGTAGAGCGAACCGCGAAACCACATCGCGCCTTGCGGCAGCATCAGCTTGTCGGCGAACACGGTCCGCTTGTCGAAGGCGCCGTCCCCGTCGGTGTCTTCGAGGCGGAGCACGCGGTGCGGCTTGTCGGCGAGCTGCTTCTGGACCGGATCGTTCGAGCCGCTCGACTCCGTAACGTACAGCCGGCCCTCTTCGTCGAAGTCGCACGCAATCGGCCGTTCGACGAGCGGCGGACCGGCGACGCGCTCGACGACGAATCCGTCGGGCACGGTGAATGTGCGGTCGGGAAACGTGAACTCCGCCCCGCGGCCGGCCGGGGCGAGCAGAAAAACGGAGAACCCGACGGCAAAGTGGACCGCGCGCATGGTAATTGCCCGCCGCGTAGCGAGTCGCCAGGAGCGAGGGCGCCGCAAGCGCTCGCTTGCGAACGACCGTCGCCACCGCAGGCAGTCTAGTTGCGGCCCGAGCCGAGCGTCAAGCACGGCGTCGTCGTGGCGATTCGTGTGCCGTCAAGCGCGACGTGCTGCCGCCACCGACGCTTACTGGCCCGCTCCCGCGCGCATCCGCCCGCACATCGCGACCAATTCGTCGAGCGCCTCGCGAACGCGGTCCTCGGGCTCGTTGCCCTTGGCGGCGGCTTCGACCCGGGCGGCGACCGGGGTAACGCACGGAAAGCCATAACTGCCCGCCGCGCCCTTGAGTTGGTGCGCCGTTTGGCCGAGCCGGGTTAAGTCGCCCTCGGCGAATTGCGCTTCGAGCGCCGCGATACGATCCGGAATCTCGCCGACGAACATGTCGACCAGTTCACCCATGTCGGGATCGTCGCCGAACGTCGAGTAGATCGGTCCGGTCGCAACGGTCGTAGCAGTCATGGCGCGTCTTTCAGCGAAAAATCGGATAGCTGACCAAGCACGGTCCGAGAGGCATGTCGCCAAACGGGTTTCGCCGAGCCAGTGCAACAATAAAACCTAGCATATCATTGTTGGCGCGGCCGGCGTTCCCGGCGCACGCGCCTACAAGGGTCGTGTTCGCGCGCATTGCGACCGTGCGGCGAACAGCACGCAATGAAGTGAAAGACCGCCAGCGGTCTTTCGCGAACGAGAATCCGTATCTGGGACACGCCATGGGCAGCGGTAGCCACGAGATTCTGCACGTCGACGACGATCCGCAATTCACGCGGCTCGTGCAGGCGCGGCTCAAATCGTACGGCATCGCCACGTGTCCGCTCAACGAACCGCGCGAATGCGTAGACCGCGTGACCTACGACGGATATCGCCTCGTGCTGCTCGATATCGACATGCCGGACGTCGACGGACTGCAACTTTTGGCCGACATCAAGCGTCATGACGGCGGCATTCAAGTCGTCATGCTCACCGGGCTAGTGACGCTGCCGGTGGCGCTGCGCTCATTTCGGCTGGGGGCCGAAGCCTGTCTGTTCAAGCCGATCGAAGATTTTGGGCCGCTGGTCGACACCATTCATTGCACGTTTCGCAAGATTGACGGTTGGCAGCGCACGGTCGCCGAGCTTACCGAGCGCCGCAACGCCGAAGGCCCCCTGCCGTCGCTGTCGAGCGGCGAACCGTTCGCGAGTGAGAGCACGATCGCATGACCACTGCCACCGAATCCTCGCCCGACCTGATCGCCGACTTCGTCGACGAAGCGCTCGAATCGCTGCGGCCGCTGCCGGGAATGTTCGAGTCGTTTCGCGAGAACCCGGATAACTTCGATCCGATTCACGCGGTGTTCCGCGCCGTGCATTCGGTCAAGGGTTGTGCGGGCTTCCTCGGATTGCTCGCCGTCAAGCAGCTTGCCCACGCCCTCGAAAACACGCTCGACGAAGTCCGCAAGGGCAAGCTCGCGTTCTCGGACGACTTGCAGCGGGCGTTCGTCCGCGGGTTCGACGCGCTCGATGTGCTGCTCCAGCGGGCCGGCGAAGGAACCGTTGACATCGAGCTTTCCGAGGAAGACGCCGCTCTACTCGAAGAGGTGCAGCGAGCCGCAACTTCGACGCGAGAAGTGGTCGAGCCGGAGTCGCAGTTGCTCGCCGAACTGACGGCGCTGGCCGAAGAGATCGCCCACGCCGCGCATCCGCAGTCGGCCGAGTGGTGCCGCCGCGTGCTGTCGATGGCGGCGGCGCTCGGAGGCGAAGACGCGGGCGACGGCCGGGAAAGCGAAGGGGAAACCGGCCAGAACGCCCCGGTTCGCAGGACCGCCAAGAGCTTCGTCGAAGCCACGTGCCGCCTGGGCGATGCCGACGTGAGCGATGCGGTCCGGCAGCTCATTGCATTGTTCGTACGCGCCGAACAGGGCGTTTACGAACCCGAGTTGGGGCGCGACTTCCTGGATCGGGCACGCGAGTTCGCCGAGCTTTGTGGCACTGCCGGCGAGATCGCGATAGCCGACGTAGTACGGCAATCGGCGGCCGATTTTCAACTGCTGCTCGACAGCCCGCTCGATGTCGATCCTCTCCTCGTCTCGATCGCTTGGGAACGGCTCGAGCCGGCGCTTGCGAAACTGCTGGCGACCGCACCGGTCGCCGACGCATCGAGTGTGGCGGCCGCAAAATCCACCGATGCGGCGGCAACCGCGCAGAAAGCGAACGAGGCCACTGCCAAGTCAAAGGCCCGCATGTTGCGCATCCGGGAGGAGTGCGTCGACGAGTTCCTGGAGAGCGTCTCCGGCCTATTCCTCACCGGCGAGTTGTACAAGGACGTGCAATCGCGCATGAGCGACGGCGGTGTCGTGTCGAGTCTCGTCGAAGAGCTGCGCCAGATCAACAACGCCTTCGCCGTCCAATCGACCGCCCTGCAGCGAAGCGTCGTCGCCTTGCGGCAAGTCGCCGCGTCCGGCTTGCTATCGAAGTTCCCCCAAATGGCCCGCAACCTCGCCGGACAACTGGGCAAGCAAATCGACGTGCACGTCGCCGGGCAAGAAACGGAAATCGACAAGGCCCTCGTCGAAGACCTCGACGCGCCCATGACGCACATGATCCGCAACGTCGTCGACCACGCCCTCGAAACCCCCGAGGAACGGATCGCCGCCGGAAAGAGTCCCTCGGGCAACTTGTGGATCAAGGTCGAGCAAACGAAGTCACACGTCCACGTGACCATCGCCGACGACGGCCGCGGCATCAACCCGGCGATTCTCCGAGCCAAGGCCATCGAGAAGGGCATCCTGACGCCCGAGCAAGCCAAGGCGATGTCGGACAAGGAAGCCATCGACTTGATCTTCCACGCCGGGTTCTCGACCGCCAAGCAGGTCTCGGACGTCTCCGGCCGCGGCGTCGGTATGGACGTCGTGCGGACCAAAACCCGCGAGCACAACGGCGACATTCTCGTCGACTCGAAGGTCGGACAGGGCACGACGTTTCACCTCAATATCCCGCTCCGCGAGGCCGTCGTCGTCATCGACGGCTTGCTGCTGCGTCATGCGGGCGGCCATTACGTGCTGCCGTTCGAGCACGTCATGGAGCTCGCCGAACTCGGCCCGAGCGAACTCAAGAGCGTGCAAGGCTCGTGGATCGCGTCGCTCCGCGCACGGAACTACGACGCCGTGTCGCTAGGCAAGCTGCTGGGCCTGCGGAACCACGACGTCGAAAAGACCAACGGCGACAAAACGTTCGCGGTGCTCGTCGGCTGCAAGCAAGGCTCGTTCTGTCTGCTCGTCGATGCCGTGCTCGGTCATCGAAAGGTCGTCGTCAACAGCATCAAGGACATGCTGCCGCAAGCCGATCGCACGGCGGGCGTCGCCCAACTCGGCGGCGGTCGACTGGCGCTCGTGTTGAGCGTGCAAGATATGTTCGAAGCGCGCCTGCGGAGCGCTCGCGCAGGCACGCATCGGTGAATCGTCGAGTGCGATAAGTGGCCGCCAAAAATACCGACAGGATTGCCGGCAGACGGCAATCCTGGCGGTGTGCAAATCGCAGACGGAGAACGTCTTTACCGGAGGGTCCTGCGGCGACGCGCCAGCATCAGCGCCAATCCGCCCAACCCAGCCAGGATAACGGACGAAGGCTCCGGAATCGGGGCAAATTCGCTGCGATACTCCCAATAGATGAGATCGTGGTTGCCCCAGTCGGCGCCGGTCGCCGAAGTGAAGCCGACGTACGCCTCGTCGACACCGCCGAGCGTTGTGGGAACGTCGATGACGCGCGATACCGTTGGCGCCGCGGGACGGCTACCCGTCTTGTTGGTGCGCACTTCGAGCGTCGTGCCATCGTAGTCGACCCAACCGTGCCAAATCTCGCCGTCGTCGAAGTCGGGCGCGACGACGGCCGTAAATGGCGAACCGGCTCCATGGTTGGGATTGCCGTTGATATTGATTCCAACGTGATTCGAACTGGGATCGTTGTTCGCGGCATTGCACCACGTGTCCCATTCCGAGATAACGCTCGTGCCAATCCCGGCATAACCGATGCCTTGGCCGATGCCTCCGATGCTGTTGCTCACCGCCTGCACGACGAAGGCCAATCCATCGGCGCCGACGACAGTGTTGCAGTCGAATACCGTTCCGCCCGGATTCGTGATGCGGAAGCGAAAGTACGTGCTAAAGTCGGCGGCGTTAATGACCTCGCTGCTAAACGCGCTGCCATTTCGATTCGCCGCCGCGGGGGATAAACGCAAGACCGTTCCGTCGCCGGTGACGACGGTCGCCGCGCTGGCGTTGAGGGTGAGGCCCGCAGTGCTCGCAAAGCCGTCGTAGGTCACGGTAACCGCCCGCGACGATGCGCAGAGCGATAGGAAAGTCACCATTGCCAGCGATAGATGTCGAATTCGCATTGGCGTTCCTCCGGTAAAGAAAGGGGTTGGATCGGAAAACAAGATAACGCCAGCCCAGATTGTACACTCGAATCACCCATTAAGGCAACCTGCAAGATCCAACCGCCGTCAGAGCGTGAGAGCAGAGCGGTGCCAACGGCATTGCGGGTACCCAACGTAACGTGTCCCCCGCGTCCACCGGGAGGCGCCAGCGTCCGCTTTGCGCGGCCGCGACGGTACCTGTGCGATAGTGCGCACCGGCCGCCGAAACACTCGGATCAAGCCGCCTGCGTTTCGTCGTCGGCTGTCTTCTCCGCCACGGCGTCGCCCAGCGACTCTCCTTCCGCGGTAATCACCGTTTCGGCCGCCGGCGGATACGATTCGTCCACGTTGTCGACCGGTTCGCTGGCCGAGCGGGCGATGGCCGCCTGACTGATCTCGCCCGTTTCGCTGACGTCCTCGAAGCGGACGGAGACGCGCTTCGAGATGCCCGACTCCTGCATCGTGACGCCGTAGAGCGTGCTCGCGGCGGTCATCGTTTTTTTCGAGTGGGTGACGACAATGAATTGCGTGATCGTGAGAAACTCGCGCAGCACGCCGACGAACCGTTCGATGTTCGCCTCGTCGAGCGCGGCGTCAACCTCATCGAGCACGCAGAACGGACTGGGCCGATTGCGAAACACCGCGAGCAACAGCGCGACGCAAGTGAGCGTCTTTTCGCCGCCGCTAAGGAGTGAGATGTTCCGCGGCTCTTTCCCTGGCGGACGCGCGACGATTTCGATCCCCGCGTCGAGGATGTCGATGCCTTCTTCGAGCACGATGTCGGCCTGACCGCCGCCGAAGAGCTTGCGGAAAAGCTGCTGAAAGTGGCCCCGGACCGTTTCCAGCGTATCGCCGAACAACCGCCGGCTGTCGGCGTTGATCTTGTCGATGATCTGTTCGAGCGACGACTTGGCGGTGGCCAGATCGTTGTGCTGCGCGGCGAGCGCGGCGTGGCGCGTCTCGAGTTCGTCCAATTCGGCGAGCGCATCGAGGTTCACGCCGCCGATCGCGTTCACCTTGCGGCGAAGATCGGCGATCTCGGCTTCCGCGGCATTACGATCGAACGGCTGCTCGGCAGATTCATCCTCAAGCGCCGCCGCTTCCTTGTCGGCATTGGCCGCATCGTCGGAAATCTCAGAGACGGGCCTTGGCGCGAGCCGGATTGTCGGTGGCCGCGCGGCAAGTTCGGCGAGATCGAGGTCGTAATCCTCGCGGAGCCGATCCGCGAGCACCGACCGCTCGTGGCGGACTTCCCCCGCGGCAAGCTGCCGCTCGTGGCTCGTGTCGTCGATGACGCGAACGCGGGCCCGCAGCTTCTGAACGCGCGAGGCAAACTCGTTTTTGGCGGCCCGGCGGCCCTCGCGCAGATCGACGCGGCGGCGCACCTCGGCGGCGACGGCCTCCTTGTCGAGGTATAACGCGGCGACGTCCGATTCGGCACGCAGGATCGCTCGCTGCGATTCGAGTTGCCGCTCGGCACATTGGGCAAGCTGTTCGCGGCACTCGTCGGTCGCCCGGCGCCGCTCTTCGCGGTGCATCTCGAACTGCCGCAATTGCTCGCGATGGTGTTCGAGCTGTTGCTCGGCCTTCGCCAGCTCGACGCGGGCGGCCGATGTTTGTCCGAGCATCGCCACGCGCTGGTTATCGAGCGAATCTTCGCGGGCCCGCTCGGCGGCGATTTCCGCCTCGGCGGCGGCGATCGCGTCGGTCAGCGCCGCCCGCGTGGTTTGCAACTCGGCGGCGCGGAGCGTCGCGCGTTCGCCTCGTTCGGCTGCGGCATCGCGTTCGGCGGTCGCTGCGGCGAATTGTTCCGCGAACTGGGCGCCGCGCTGTTCCGCGGCCTGGCGCCGAGCGCCGTGCTCCGCGCCGAGTTGCTGTACGCCGCGCAGCTCGGAGGCGAGCGAATTGACTTGCGTTTCGCACCGCGCGACGCTCGCGGAAAGCTCCGACGTGCGGCGCTCGCTGGCTTCGATCTCTCGCGCATAAGCCGCAAGCTGGTCGCGCAGCGACCGCAGTTCGCTGCGGCGCGAAACGAGACCCGTGGCCGCATGACGTGGCCCGACGACGATCGAACCGTCGGCGGTGACCAGTTCTCCGGCCAGCGTGACGAATCGTTCCTGATGACCGGCGTTCTTGGCCAGCGACAGGGCGACGTGCAGCGACTCGACGATCCACGTGTGTCCCAGCAGCCGTTCGACGAGCGCGGCATATTCGTCGCTCGTTCGCACGAACTGGTCGGCACGGCCGACGACGCCCGGCTGGCTTGAATAATCCGCAGGGCGGCTCCAGGACGGCGGCCGCTTGAGGTCGTAACGAATCAATGCGACGCGGCCGGCAAGCGCTGCCCGGCCTTCGGCAAGCGCGTCGAACAACTTGCGGTCGTCGCCCACGACGAGATGCCCGGCCACCTCGCCGAGCGCCACGTCGACCAGCGGAGCCATGTCGACGTTCACGTCGATCACGTCGGCCACGAGACCGCGCACGTCGCGAAAGATCGAATCGCCGCGCGTGCGGGCTTCGGACAGCGCTTGTTTGACGCCGGTGCTGAGCCCTTCGAGCTTTTCTTCCAGCTCCGCGAGCAGCGTTGCGCGTTCCTGCGCGGCGGTGCGGCGGATCCGCAGATCGGCGAGCGCCGCTTGCTGTTCCGCGTGTTCTTGGCGTCTGTCGGCAAGTTCCGCTTGAGCCGATTCGTGAGCCGACGAAAGTCGCGCGATCTCCGCGGCGGATCGCTCGTGATCGCCGCGGGCAATGTCGAGTTCGGCCGCCGCCGCCGCCATTTGTTGCGCGAGTGACTCGATTCGCACCGCCGCTCGGGAGAGCGCGTCGGCGGCCGCGAGGCGTTGCGCTTCCAGCGCGCTGAGCTCGCGATCGATGACCGCCGCTTCGCGCGTCCGCTCGGCGTAAACCGCCCGCGATCGTTCGCTCGCCGCCCGCAGCCGTTCGAGTTCCACCGCAAGACGTGCCTGCGCCGCGTCGTCTTCGGCAAGCTTCGCCCGCAACCGATCGGATTGTTCGACGAGCATTGCGACCGCGCGTTGCACTTCGGCGATCTGTTCGTTGGCGTCGCCGGCGCGGGCGGCGAGGGCCGACTGCTGGCGACGCAATCGGGCGGTTTGTTCGTCGAGTTCCTGGGCACGTGCTCGTTGGCCTTCGATCAGCGATTCTGCCGCGGCGATTTTTTCGCGGACTTCGGCCATGCGAGCTTCGCCGCCGCGGATCGCTTCGTCGAGCTCGACGATTTCGGTTTCGACGCCCAGCGATTCCGCTTCGAGCCGCTGCATCTCGGCGCGGCAATTCTCGCCGTCTTGGGCGAGGTCGGACATTTCCGCGTCGGCCGCGGCGAGGGCCTCCGTCAATCGTCGCCAGTCGACGAGCGCCAGGTCCGTCCGCAGTTCCTTGAGCCGCGTCGAGTATTCGCGATACCGCCGGGCCTTCGACGCTTGCAGGCGGACCGAACGCAACCGGCTTTCGACCTCTTCGACGATATCGCCCAAACGCAGCAGGTTCTGATCGACCCGCTCGAGCCGCCGCGTCGCTTCGAGCTTCTTGGCCTTGAACCGGCTGATGCCGGCCGCCTCCTCGAAGATCAGCCGCCGGTCCTTGGGCGACGACTGGAGCAGCACGTCGACCTTGCCCTGCTCGATGACGCTGTAGGCCTCGGTCGCGACGCCCGTGCCGGCGAAAAGGTCGCGAATATCGCGGAGCCGGCTCGGCTGGCGATTGATCAGGTATTCGCTCTCGCCGCTGCGATACACGCGGCGGGTGATCTTCACTTCCGAGGTTTCGACCGCCAGCAGACTTTGGGCGTTGTCGAGCGTCAGCGTCACGTCCGCCGCGTTGAGCGGGCGGCGGCTCCCCGAGCCGTTGAAGATGACGTCGGCCATCTCCTTGCCGCGGAGGCTCTTCGGACTTTGCTCGCCGAGCACCCACTTGATGGCGTCGACCACGTTCGACTTGCCCGAGCCGTTCGGCCCCACGATCACGGTGATTCCCTTGGGAAACTCGAACCGCGTCTTGTCGGCGAAGCTCTTGAAGCCGGTTAGTTCGATGGCACGCAGCATGGCGACGGCTCAAGAAAAGGCCACGCCGCACACGTCGCGGCGCACACTCGGAGCCACACCGGGCGCGAGCATGATATTCTACTCGCCACCCTCCGGGATGTCGCTGTCGTCCGCGGTTTTCACCGGTTTTCGCGTGGAAACCGGTTGCTCCTCGGGCGTGCCGAAAAGCTCGGGCGCCGGACTGGCAACCCCGCGGCGGCGGGACGAGCGGGCCGGTTTCTCGTCGCCGCCCTCCGCGTCGCCGGTTTCCTCGTCCGATGAGGCGACATCTTCGCGGCCGCCAACCGCTCCGTCGCGGTCGTAGGCTCGGTCGCTACGCGGCAAGGCGTCGATCTCCAGCCGGCTGAGCAGGGCCTTCTTTGTCTTGGCCTCGGTCAGCATCTGGACGACGCTTCCGTAGTCGCCGCCCAGTTCGGCCACCGCGCGAATCAACTGATCCACGTCGTTGGCCAATTGCCGCCGCTGCACCGGTTGATCCGGCAGGTACTTGGCGACCGTCAACTGGTCGCCATCGCCGACGATGTCGATCGACTTGCCGGCCTGAAGCTTGATCGGCGTAACCAGTTGATGCTGGCGGCCGAACAACACGACCTCGGGGCGATGGCTGCTCGTAACGTGGATCATCGGCGGGCCGGCCACGTCGAGCACGTGATACGAGAAGCGTCCGCCCATGCCTTCGCCGCGAACGAGCGGGTCTTGGGCATCCCACGTCGAGAGCGCGCGGAAGGCGCCGTATCGCGTCTCGGCGCTGGTGACGCCGAGCAGCTTCGTAAGCTGCTCGTAAGCGCCGACATCCTTCATGGCGCTGAGCGCCGTGAGCGCGTAGGCGCGGAACGCGGGCTCTTCGTGCGCAATATCGGCAAGCACCGGCGCGGCCGCCTTGTCGTCGAGGTAGGCAAGCGCTTCGGCCGAATAGAACCGGACTTCCGTGTTCGTCGAAGCGAGGCCCTTGTACAGCGTTTCCATACCCTTCGTGCCGATGGCTTCGAGCTGAATCGCGGCACGGGCCGACGTCATCGGGTCGAGTAACTGCCGCTCGAGCAGACGCATCCGCGACGCCCGTTCCACGGCCGACTCGCGGACCGCGATCGCCCGAATCACGGCGATATACCGAGCGAGATTGTCTTTGTAGCGGGGATGGACCTTCAATTCTACGAGTTCACCGGTCTTGGGATTGGCGACGCCCTCTTGCACGCCTTGGTTGTACACGACAAATCGGGCGTTGATTGCCTTGCCGATGGCAGCGCTGCGGCCAGCCCTGACGCCGACCGACTGCTTCGACTCGCGAATGACTAAGCTGATGTCGCGCGATTGCGTCGCGACCGCGCCGCCGAGAATCCGCGCCCTTCGATGAGCATTCGGGTCCTTCTCCACGTCCGCCCGCGGATCGACGAGCAGCCAGCCCTGCGCAATGCCGAGCGTGCTGCCGTCGCGGATGACTTCGTCGCGCGTGCGGAACATCTGCTTGAGCCGCGTTTCCATCAGCCAGCCGCCTTTGAGACTGGTTGTGTTGTCGTCGTCCTGGCATTCCACGAGCACGTCGAAGTGATCCCCCTTGCGAATTCCCGGACGCAAATAGCCCGTGACCATCACCATCGCGGTCGTCGGCGAAGCGAGCACCTGGTTCGGTTGCGGAACTCCACGAGTTTGCATCTCCGCGATGAGCATCCGGCGATAGTCGGTATCGGCGGGGTCGCTCCCCGTATTCGCCAATTGCGTGATGAGCGCGATGCCGTGGATCTTCACCGGTTCGACGCCGTCGGCGTAAGCGTAGTCGCCGACGAGCTTGACGTTCGATTCGAGTAGATCGAAGTCGTCTTCCGGGCTTTGCAGGTTGATCGAGTCCTGGCTGCATCCGGCCACGAGCGACGCGACCGCAACGAGCCACAGTCCGCACGCGAACCGAACGAGCGAGGCGCCAGGCTGAGTTGGCTTCATGCCAATTACTCCGCACGGAACAAGTTGCCGAATCGCGAGCCGGCGAGCGTTTTTCGCCGCCGGCCCCATCCCTTGGGACTCGCGACGCGCTTCGCCGAGCGAATCGGACGACCGATGTTCGGGTGAAATGACTTGCGCGGGCTAGGGGCGGCGCGACCTACGGTCGCCCTCCATCCGCACCGCGGCAGGTGACAGCGCACGCGCCGCCGCCTACACTGAGATGAGGGCGGAAGGTTAGCGATGCCGCGCCGAAGGGTCAAGGGACATTTGCCCGCAAAACCGGGCCAAAATCGGCAATCTGGTCGGCCGGGAGAAGTTGCGAACCCTCCTCTGTCCCAGCATCGACGAGAATCGAGGAACACCGTCATGCTCAGTCGCGAAACGATCGAAATGTATCGCCGCATGACCGTCGGCGAGCGGCTCAAGCTGACGCTCGAAGCGATCGACGAAAACACGCCGTACCTGCTTCACGGTCCGCCGGACGTCGTCGACCGCCGCTTCGAGTTGATCCGCCGCGAAAACGACTTGCGAAACTTCAACATGTTGACCGCGATTGCCCGGACCAGGACCGCAGAATATCCGTTGGAGATGCAACCAGAAGGCGACACGGCATCGTCGCACGATCGGGAATAGTACTGGGCCGTTAAATTGAGCGCGGTCTACCGGTTGTATGGTCGGGCCTCGTCTTGTAGGGTGGGCCGAACGCTAGTGAGGCCCACCGGCAGCGGCGAACGACCGTATGTCCAAATCAAAACCTGGTGAGCCTCGCGTCATTCGGCCCATCCTGCGAATGCAGTCTGCCAAAACTCCCATGACCACTGCCGCTCAAACCACGCTCATCCGCGTCGGCCATTCGCCCGATCCGGACGACGCCTTCATGTTCCATGCCCTGGCAAACGACAAGCTCGACACGGGGCCCTACCGCTTCACGCACGAACTCGTCGACATCGAAACGCTCAACCGCCGGGCGTTTACGGGCGAGCTCGAACTGACCGCCGTCAGCATCCACGCTTACGCCCACCTGACCGATAAATACCTGCTGTGTCCCTGCGGAGCCAGCATGGGCGACGGCTACGGACCGATGGTCGTCGCCCGCGACAAAGGGTCGATCGGCGACTTTCGCGACCGCACGTTCGCCGTGCCGGGAACGCTGACGACGGCGTTCCTCGCGCTGCGGCTCTGTCTCGGCGCCGAGCCGAAACACGTCGTCGTGCCGTTCGACGAAATCCTCGCCGCCGTCGAACGCGGCGAATGGAAAGGCCAACCGGTCGACGCCGGACTCATCATTCACGAAGGCCAACTCACCTACGCCAATCACAACCTCTCGCTGATCGTCGACACGGGCCGCTGGTGGATGGACGAGACGGGCCTGCCCTTGCCCCTCGGCGGAAACGCCATTCGCCGCGACCTGGGACCGCAAGTCATTCGCGACGTCAACCGCCTGCTCCGCGAGAGCATCGAGTACGGCCTGGCCCATCGCCAGGAAGCGCTCGAACACGCCATGCAGTACGGCCGCGATCTCGACCGCCCGCTCACCGACCAGTTCGTCGGCATGTACGTCAACGACTGGACGCTCGACTTCGGCGAACGCGGGAGAAAGGCGGTTGCGGAACTTCTCGCCCGAGGACACGCCGCGGGGGCGATTCCAGCGAAAGTGACGCCGGAATTCGTGGAATGAGCCGCGCTTGCGTTTCGATTATTGCTCAAACCGGTTGGCGGATCGTAAAATTGGGAATCCCCCGGAGACAGCGCCATGATCCACCAAGTGACGGTTCAAATCCCCGACGAAGTCTACCTGCCGCTGCTCAAGCAGGCCGAGGAATCCGGCCAGACGGTCGAGCAGGTCGCCGGTGCCCGCCTGGCGCAGACCGTCGCGTCTCCGGCCCCTGGAAGCTTGCTGCGGAAGTGGCTTGGCTCCGCCGATTCGGGCCTGACGGATGTTTCTTCCCGGCACCACGAGTATCTTGGGCAGCAACTCTACGATGAACTCCAGGGAAGAAGCGATGACTGATCGCTTCGTCGACACATCCGGCTGGGCAGCGTGGATCGAACCTAGCGATAGGTCTCATGCTCAAGCGGTCGCGACCTTCGATGACGTCGTGCAGCAAGGTGGCCGGTTTGTCACGACGAATTGGGTGCTCGTTGAGTCAACGGCGCTTCTGACGCGGCCGATACGATTTGCCAAGACGAAGCAGATCGAACTTTTCCGCGAAATCCGCCAATATCCGTGCGTTTCAATTGTTACGATCGCCGAAGGCGTTGAATCGGCGGCCTGGCAACTTTGGGAAGCCCGTCCCGACAAGCACTGGACGCTCGTCGATTGTTCGAGCTTCGTCGTCATGGAGCGCCACGGCATTCGCGAAGCGCTCACCGCCGATCATCATTTCGAGCAGGCCGGCTTCGTGAAGCTGCTCTAGTCGCGGTTGCAAGGAACGCCGGCCATGCGTATCGACTCGATCCACCTCTACCACGTCCGCATGATGCTCATCGAGCCGTGGCGGACCGCTTACGGCGAAGACGCGGCCATCGAGTCGCTTCTCGTCCGCATGACCAGCGGCCCGTACGAAGCATGGGCCGAAACCTCGCCGCTGGCCGCGCCGTGCTACAGCCCCGAATTCGCCGCGGGTGCGTTCGCGCTGCTTCGCGATTGGTTCGCTCCGGCCATCGTCGGGCAAGAAATCGACTCCGGCGCCGCGTTGCAGCACCGGCTCGGACACTTCAAAGGCAACCCGTTCGCCAAGGCCGCGCTCGACAACGCCTGGTGGGTGCTCGAAGCGGTGCGGCAAGGCGTTCCGCTGCACTGCCTGCTCGGCGCGACGCGGAATCGAGTCGCCGTCGGCGCGGATTTCGGCGTTGCCGACTCGCTCGACGAGCTACTGCGGAACATCGCCGCGGCCGTCGAGCAGGGCTTCCCGCGGATCAAGCTCAAGTTTCGGCCCGGCTGGGACATTCCCATGCTCGCCGCGGTCCGCCGCGAGTTTCCGACGACGACGGTCCACATCGACTGCAACAGCGGCTACACGCTCGACGATGTCGACCTGTTCCGCCGCGCCGACGAGTTCGGCCTGGCGATGATCGAGCAGCCGCTCGCCCACGACGACGTAGTCGACCACGCGAAGTTGCAGGCTCGCATTCGCACGCCGATCTGCCTCGACGAGAGCATCGCGTCGGTCGCCCGCGCGCGGCAGGCGATCGAACTGGGCAGTTGCCGCTACGTGAACGTCAAACCCGGCCGAGTCGGCGGACTGACGAACGCCGTGGCGATTCACGATCTGTGCCGCAACGCCGGCATCCCCTGCTGGGTCGGCGGGATGCTCGAAAGCGCCGTCGGCGCGCGGATTTGCATCGCGCTGGCTATGCTCGACAACTTCACGTACCCGGCGGATATCTTTCCGTCGCGGCGGTTCTACGCGGACGACCTATCCGGGCCGGAAGTGGATCTCGTTCGCGACTCCGCCGGTGTGCCAAGCGTCCTCGCGCTCGAGACGTCGGGAATCGGAGCTGCGCCGCATCCGGACCGACTGCGGGCATGTACCGTCGCCGAGGCGAGCGTGCGGGCGTGAGCCGTTCCGTCGAGCGCCGGAGAACCGTCCCCGTTCGCTGCCGAGCAATCCATCCTGTCTTCCCGGCCAGCGCCAAAGAATTTGCTTGCTTCTCGTTGGGGCGTCCGATTATACTTCCCAGCGTTTGGTAGGCTCCCACGCACAAGGGACACGCCATGTTCACGAAGCTCTTCTGCCTGCTCACGGCGGCAATGCCCATCAAAGTTCGCTCCGGCGGCGGCTGCTTTCTTTGCGACGCCTGGCACACGGTCGTCAATTGGTTCTCGTCGTAGCGCCGAACGCCGACGAACCGGCGTTTGCGCAGGTACGATTGCGTCCCGTGCGCGCTTACATCGATAGCCATTGTTTTCGCCGGGCCCGCTCTTCCGCTTGCGAACGATGGAATGCATACGGTATGCGCCGAGCGTGCCCAGATCGCTGGCCGAGATCTTGCGTTCGCCCATGATTTGATCCACCGGCGGTCGCTTCTGGTCTTATCGACGGCAATTCTATTTTCGTCACGTCCTACCATGCCGGTTGCCGAGCGCCGCCATCGACGCCCCTTCGCGACCCGACGCCGCAGCGCGGGGACCGCATACCCGTCCGACGCGGCGATGGCGGAAACGGATGCCCAACTTCTCGTGCGGCGCGAATCGTGGAGTTCTTGGATCGCCTACTGGTTCCTCGTGCCGTGGACGTGGCTCAAGCTGACGATTCACAACTCGCACGGTATCCTGCGCGTGTGGGACATCATCCATTTTCGCCCAATGCCGCCCGGTTTGATCGGCCCAACGCATCCGTGGGTGACGGGCGAGATTCCATCGACCGGCGAGCCGATCTGGCCGCGGAATATCGTCTATCGGTCGCCGAGCCGATTGCCGCGCGATTCGGGCGAGGACGACGAAGCGATCGTCTCGAAGATTGGCGGCTTTCTCGCGGCAATGGTCGCCCGCTCGGCCGTCGTTCCGGAGATTCCCTGGGGCCGGGCCCGCCGCATGCCGCACGGCATCAACTACATCCACGGCGCGATCCACTACAACGCCGGTTTCATTCTGCTCGACGATTTTCGCGACGGGTTCCGGCATTTCAGCGATCCGGCGTTCGTCGGCGAAGCGCGGCGGTTTGCCCGCGAGACGCGCCGCGAGCTCGTCGTGATTTTTCGCCGCCGCGATTACGACCTCGTTGCGTATGCGGAATTCATCGCGTTCGTTCGCACGATGTTGCCGTGGTTCTGCAACTCGAACGGGCCGAAAAAGCGCGTGCTCTGGGGCAATCCCGCGCCCTATCCAGTCGTGAACATCATCACGGGCAACTGGATTCGCGACACGTATCGTCTCAAGTCCGCACAGGGTCGGGCCGCCGTCGTCCGGCCGCCGCTCGATGGATCGGGCTATTTTTGCGGCGGGCCCTATCGCGGCGTGAGGGAGTCGGTCCGCTGGCCGGAGCGCATGCTCGCCGTGCTGACCTATTTTCGCATTCGCCTCCGCGGCGTGCGCGGAGGGCTGTTCTTCGTGAATCGCAAAAAACTCATTCCCGCGACGCTACGGCGTCAGAAGGAGCTCGGCATCGCCGACGAGCCGATCGCGCGGCTCGAATTCTTCCGCCGCAGCCCACCGCGAAGACGCCGAATCCCATAAGCAACATGGCGATGGCCTCCGGCTCTGGTACGCTCGCCGTCACGTCGTCGAACGAGCCGAACAGCGGCGGAAAGCCCGCCGGGTTGAACCAATCGAAATCGAACGACTGCACGAACACGCCGGCATAGCCCGGCGGAAGTTGCCCATAGGTGTCGATCCAATAGGTGGAGAGCAACCGCTGTCCGCCGCGCTGGTCGTAAAGGTGGGCCCACAACATGACGTCGCCTTCGTTCGGCGGCTCGAAGGTATCCGGAAAGCGATACGTAATGCCGCCCGCAGGCGTCGAATCGACGGACTCGGGCGAGCAGACCGTGATGAGCGGATCGCACGGCGGTTCCGTGCCCAGCTCGTCGACCGGAAACGCCACGAAGGGCTCGCCGCGATACGTCCGCACGTTGAACTCCAGGTAATAGCTTCGCGACTTGAAATCGTCGAACAGCGTGTCGAGCGTCGGCTGCGATCCCTGGTCGGGCCAGTTGCTTTGCGCCTTGAAACTCCAATACAGCCCGCCGTATTCGACCTTGGTGATGATCAGCGAGCCGTCGATGAAATTGATTCCGCCGACATACGTGTTTTGGTTGAGCAGATCGCCGCGGGCGAGAAACCCGAGATTGTTCTCGCCAATCGTCTCGGGCGTTGGGTCGCCCGGCGGAACCGGCGGCAACCCCAAAGGATTTACGATGCCCGTAATCCGCGTATCCTCGAAGACTTGCGAAAAGTCGGCGCCGAACGCGGCAAACGCGCCGCCGTCCTTGGGCGCGACGGGATCGCTCAATCGCAAGACGCCGCCGTCCGTGCTTCGCTGGAACGTCGTCGAAAACTGCGCGCTCCGGAATTTGATTCCCAACGCGAGAAAGTCCGGATCCGCATCGAGAGGACCGTTGAAATCACGCGACCAATATGCGAACGGATCGGGCGGCGGGGGAGTCGGCGTATGCGTCGCCTGAACTTCCTTCTCCGCATAAACCAGCGCCGCGACCGCAACGCAACTGCACAGAATCGAACGTCGGTAGGCTTGCATGAGGCAACTCCGAGATGAAGATAAAGATCGGCCAGCGCACGCTTGGCCGCGGACAGGACTCTGCCCGTATCTCGTCGCCACCCTTACCGACACGCCGATTTTCTTCTACGGGAGGGGCCGTGTCAATGAAGAACCCATCGTTTGAGTTACTATGATTGCGTGCGGCGGCTCCGCGCCGGACAAAGGTTCGATCTAGGCGGGAACGGCAAATGATCCTTTCGCATCGCATGAAACTCGTTTTCCTGGGGATCCCGCGCACGGCGAGCCGGGCGATGCACGCCGCGCTCAAGAAGCTGCCCGGCGCACGCCAGCCCTGGGGCGGACTGCATCGGATGACCGTTCCGGCGAACGCCCGCGATTACTTTACGTTCTGCTGCGCTCGCAATCCGTATCCGCGGCTCTATTCGCACTATTGCTGTTGTTGGGGGAAACGGCGGCGATGGTGGGCAGGGCGAGTGCGTGTGACTTCGTTTGCGGAGTATCTCGAGGCGCTCGCAGCCGGAACGCTCGGCGGTTCGTGCGGATCGAAGTATCGGGCGACCGTTCGCGGATTCACCGGCGACAACCGGCTCGATGCGGTGGTTAGGTACGAAGACTTGCCGCAGGGACTCATCGCGCTGGCTCAGCGTGCGGGAATTGCCGAACTCGCGAATCTCTCGCTGCCTCGCCGCGGGTGTTGTTTGGCGAGCGACTGGGTGCGGCAATACGACCAACAGCTCGCGGATCGCGTATACGAAATCGCCCGCGCGGACTTCGAGGAATTCGGGTACGATCGGGAGAGTTGGCGCGATCCGGATTTGACGCCGCTTGCCCACGGTTTTTTCACCGGGGGCTAAATACCCATGCCGACGTACAAGCTGATTCTGGCTTACGATGGCGGCAAGTACGCCGGATGGCAGCGGCAGCCTCATGCGACCGCCGTGCAGAATGTGCTCGAAGCGGCGCTTGTGCAAATCGCCGGCGACGAAGTTCGCACGACCGGCAGCAGCCGCACCGACGCGGGCGTGCATGCGTTCGGTCAGTTGGTGAGCTTGACGCTTGACAAGGACATGCCCGGCGATGCGCTACGGCGAGCGCTCAACGCCGTGCTGCCCAACGACGTGTTCGTTCGCAGCGCCGAAATCGCCCCCGTCGACTTCGACGCGATTCGGGCGACGACCGGCAAACGCTATCGCTACGTCCTCCGCGATGGCCAGGAGCGGGGCATCTTCGATCGGCGCTATGCCTGGCACGTCCGAACGCCGCTCGACGCGGCCGCGATGCACGCCGCCGGCCAAGCGCTCGTCGGCGAGCACGATTTCGCCAGCTTTCAGAGCGTCGGTTCCGAACGGCAATCGACCGTCCGCACGATCTACGAACTATCGGTCCGCCGCGGAGACGCGGGATTGCTCGCGATGCCGGTGGCCGTGTCAGAACCGGACGCCGCGCGAGGCGACCTCGTCGCCATTGAAGTCGCGGGTAACGGATTCCTCTACAACATGGTCCGCGCGATCGTGGGAACGCTCGTGGAGGTCGGCCGCGGACGCCGCAGCGTCGACTGGCCGCGAGAAGTCCTCGCGGCCCGCGATCGCGCAACCGCCGGCCAAACCGCGCCGCCGCACGGGTTGTTCCTCCTCCACGTCGACGCAACCGATTAGTATTGGTAGGGTGGGCCGAACGAAGTGAGGCCCACCGGAGCGGCATTGGTGAATCGTGAATAGTTGGACAGCGCCACTTTAGAGAGTGATAGCACGGTTAAGTTCTTTGTTGCTGGGTACTTATGTTGAATCGAAGAGTTCGTATTTGAAGGGCGAGCG
>QEVJ01000203.1 GCA_003576845.1 Planctomycetota bacterium | reverse complement strand
CCAACCGTTCCATTCTCGCTGGATTCCGATCGACCAATTCACCCTAACCCGCTAGCCCAACCGACCACGAATTCCAATTCACGCTGAACCAGGACAGGCGGATCTGATTGATGCCCTCAAGAAGCGATCTGAGCGATTGATGGGACTGCGTGCAATTGACTTCGCATGCGGGTCCGGTGCATTCCTTGCATCCGGGTATAGGCACATCGTTCAGGAGTTTTGGCGCATTCAAGCGTCGCTAGCAGCTTTACAGGCGAAGACAAAACGAGCCGAATTCGATCTCCTTTCAGCGGCCGATGTTGTAGCTCAGGCACGCGAGTTGCCCCGATGTATTTATGGTGTGGATATACTTCCACAAGCCGTGGAGATTGCGAAACTTACGATTTGGCTTCGTTCCGCACGAAAAGACGAGAAGGTGCTTGATTTGAGTGCAAATATCATTGCGGCGGATAGCCTCGCGCTTCCAGATATTTACGCACAAATCGGACAGCGGGCGGCTTCGTTTGACCTTGTGGTGGGCAATCCGCCCTGGGGTGGCTCGAGGACGAAATAACCTCCCGAACCCGCCGGTGCTAGCACGACCTGTGCAGCAAATACGGCATCTCAATTTGGGATGTTATTTAATCCTCGATCCTTAGGCAACGAAGGCGATTGGGATTCCTGGGAATTGTTCATAATGATTTCGATCGATGCTCTTCGCGAAGGCGGTCGACTCGCCCTCGTTTTGCCGGATAGTTTCTTCTATCCGCAAAAAGCGCGAACGCGCAAACGGTTTTTTGAAGAGATGACTGTCGAGAAAGTCTTTTCACTCGGTCCGGACTGGTTTGGCCCGGACGTTAGAATGGGCACAATTGTCGTTCAGGCTCGGCGCGGCCGGAGTAAGAATGCGTCGACGCTGCACAGCATTGTACTTTCGGGCGCATTACGGCAGCAAGCGATCAGGGGGCAGATCCCGCTTTCCCAGATTGAATCAACTCGGAGTCGGGAAATACCTGTTGCACGGGTGCTGGAGAGTCCGACCTACGAAATCGAAGTCTTTCGAAGCATCGACGATGATCGCATTATGGCCGCTATTGCGGCGAACTCGGTTTGCTTGAGCGGCGCTGATGGCTTGTGCGAGCGAGCGCGCGGCGAGGAAATCAATAAGGCGGGCCTACTGTGGGTCTGTCCAAGTTGCTTATCGCCAACCACGCCCGGGCGAAAGGTAAAGGGCGGTGCGTATGCCGACAAAGCATGTGAGAAATGCGGGCACTTATTGCGACCTCGGTTTGTGGATACAGACAGCCTTATTGTTGATAGGAAACCGAAAGGTGCCTTCGCGCCATTTATTGACGGCGACGATATCGCGAGACGGTACTGCCAGGTAGCACCGCGAAAGTGGCTGCGGTTGGGTGTGCCCGGATGGGAATACAAGGATGACAGCATATATCGCTCTCCCAAAATCCTACTCAGGCAAGCCGGCGTAGGAGTATTTGCAACGCTAGATGAAACCGAGGCGCGGTGCCCTCAATCGGTTTACATCTATCGGCTCCGCGACCTACCGGAATTCAAGGGCTACAAACATGAGTTCGTACTAGCTGCGCTCTTGTCGCGCACCGTTGCGTATGTGGTCTTCAAGCGATTTGCGGAAGTAGACCCCGCGAAGGCTCACGCGAAGCTAACGCACGAGCGTATTGCGGACTTGCCAATTCCAAGAGTGGACTTTCGTCGTAGGAAAGACCGAACCGCACATGACGCGGTCGTTTCTCGCGTCCGAAGCCTGTTGGAAGGAAAAGCACAGTTGGGCGGAACTGAAGATCGGGAAATTGAACAAATCCTACGGGAGTTCTGGAATCTCTCCGCGGACGATGGGGCTTATATCAACGGCGAGTTCTTTGACTTGCCTGAGGGCCAGGCCATCACCGACCTATTTCCAAATGGTCGGCCGAAGCCGTTTAATCGGGAATTGGAGACTGCGTAATTGTTGCGTCGCTCGGTGGATGGACCCTGGGCGCGGTAGGTTCACGATGCGGATGCGAAGGGGATTGGGACGGTGCGGTATCCGCGGCTGGTGGCGCGGGATGAGGAGTGCGCGGGGCAGCTTGCGAAGCGGACGCTCACCAATCTTTACAATCAGCGGCCGACGTGGCTGGCGCTGGCGCACGAGAAGCTCGACGCGGCGGTGGCGGAGGCGTATGGGTGGCCGGCGGATTTGAACGAGGAGGAGATACTCGCGCGGCTGTTGGCGCTGAATCTGGAACGGGCAGGTTAGCAGGGGGTCGGGATTCAGGATTCGGGATTCGGGATTCGGGGGTTAGCGGTGGAGACCGGCGGTCGGTTGCCTGGCACGGTCGGGAGACCGTGCCGGAACCTCCTAGCCGAAGCGGGCCAATCCACCGAGCATCCCGCTATCTGACCTTGGTTCATTGGGAAACAAGCGCCAAATGGCGCGGCGTCGGACGCGATGGATGGGCCGGTGGGCACAGCCCACCCTACGGGAAGCGATGAGAGCGTACTGGTTTCACGGCGGGAGGGCGAAACGGTCGCGTCTCAAAGCACCCATTTCTGGACGTTGAACGGCGGGGGGTTTCTGAAGCTATCGTAAATACATTGCCACCGGATATCGCCCGCTTGGATGCAGTTGCCGTTGGTGCAGGGGCTGCCGCGTTGCGTGCCTTTGCCGTGGTCGCCGGCGAAAAACGCCAGGACGCGGTCGATTTCGGTGAGGTACATGATGTCGTCGACGTACCACATTTGTTCGCGGTTTGGTCCGTCGTAGCGGTAATAGGGAGGTTCGGTGAGCACGGCGCTGCCGCGCATGTCGAAGTAGAACATGCCGGAGCCGGTGTGGCTGATCGTGCTCGCGCTGAGGCCGCGCCACTGGCCGACGTGGTACATCTGGTTCGTTTGCCGGAAGTGTTCGTTGTCGACGCCGTAGATGGCGACGTCGATTTCGGCCTGGAAGCGGTTGATGGCGGTGGGCCTGTCCGTGATCCGGAGGCGGTAGCGACGCACACTGGAAGTGCTGCCGTGTCGGGGGATGTAGGTGCCGTCGGCCATAGGAGTTCGCCCTTCGTGAAAGAGGAGTAGTTGAAGAACCGGCCGGCTGCGCGCGAGGAGTTTTTCGCCGCTGCGCCAAGCCTTTTTTTGCACGCTCGTGCGAAGACGTGTTCCGGCATTTCGACAAGTGGGCGGTGGGCAGTGGACGGTGGGCAGTGGCGATCTCGCTGCGGGCGAGGGCCGCGGCGATCGGCCGGCGGTTAGCAGCCTGTTGAAAAAGGGGACAGACCCTTTGGAAAGTGCGTTTTTAGCCGCAGATCGCGACGTGCCTGAGAGGGTCAGTCCCCTTTTTCAACAGGCGATTAGGGCGAACACCCCAACCGCCGCTCTTTTGGTTGATGCTCCTCGCGGAGTACGCTAGAATCGGGTCACTCGGTTGAGTACGAACAGCCGGTCCACCCGCTAGTACATGGCAGCGCGTCGTGGCTCGCGCCGTGGGCTTGGGGTGGCGTGCCGTTGCTCGATTTCACTCTCTGGTAATCCGTAGTCGAGGAGTCCTGGAATGTCCCGTTCGATCCCGTCAATCATCGCCGTCTCGTTGTCGTTCGCCCTTTGCGCCGCCCCGCTGCGCGGCGACGAGGACCATCAGAAGACGATCGAGAAGCAGGGCCTGAAGAAGACCGGGGCCGTGTTCGTGCTTGCGGACGAAGCGGCGATCGAGGACAAGATGAAGGACGCGCTGAAGACGAAGACGGCGAAGGTCATGCCGGCGCAGAAGCAGTCGAAGCAGGCCGACCAGGCGCTGGAAGCGACGAAGCGGCAGTTCGAGCAGGTGAAACGGTACATCGACAAGATCGACGTGGAAATTGCCGCCGCGACGACGATCACGAAGCACAATCAGCTCGTGGCCGAGTTTCGCAAAGCGGAAAAGCAGCTCGAAGCGCTCGAAACGCAAGTCGAGAAGGCCGAGCAGCAAGCGAAAGACAAACGGACCGCGGCGATGCAGGCGGCGGAAGAGTTCAGCGAGCAACTGCTGCAAACGCGCAAGCTGTTCGACAAGGTCGAGCGGCAGTACAAGTCGCTCGACAAGAAGCAGGAGGTCGCCGACGCGCTGGCGGCGCTGAACAAGGCCGACCCGAAGGCGAAGCTGAAGCTCGGGCCGTCGGCGACGATGATCGCGACGGGGACGAAGCTGAAGAACCTCGAAAGCACGGTGTTTTCGGAGGCGATTCCGATTACGCGGACGGAGGGCGACCTGTGGACGGCGGCGGTCGTGTTTGGGGACAAGCCGGCGGTGGAGATGGAGATCGACACGGGCGCTTCTTCGGTCGTGTTGCCGCACAAGCTGGCGAAGGAGCTTGGCCTGGAGCCGGGCGCGGACGCGCCGCTCGTCCGGGGGCAGTTGGCGAACGGGCAGATCGTACAAGGCCGGCAGATGATCGCGCCGCGGATTCGCGTCGGCAAGTTCGAGGTGGCGAACGTGGAATGCCTGGTGTTCGGTCCGGAATACCCCAATGCCTCGGCTCTCTTGGGGCAGAGTTTCCTGGGCAAGTTCGTCTATAAGATCGACGCGGTGAACTCAAAGCTGGTGATGACGCAGCTCGACGCGCCGGAGCGGAGCGAGCGGTCGAAGTCGAAGCAGGCGGAGTCGCGGTAGGGCGGGCGCGGCGGCATCTTGCTCGTCCAGCCGACTGGTGAGGCCGAGATTGGCGCGGGCAACTATGGTAGAATAGGTGTAGCCGCCCGGGCGGTTCGTGGGCGACTAGCGTTTTGCCGCGTAGTCGCCGCACCAATTTTCCGCCCGTTGCCGGTGTGGTTTGATCCGTGCGCGTGAGGTTGGGGAGTGTCGCATGCCCATCGTCGTGGAAGCCGTGTACAAGAACGGCGAATTGAATCTTGAGCACCCGCTGCCGTTCAAGGAGAACGAACGCGTAAAGATCACGATCGAGCCGCAGCGGCAAGGTTCTTCGGCGCTTACCTACGGTTTGATCGGCTGGATGGGCGATGCCGAGGTCGTCCGCCGCTTGGCGCTCGATCCGGAGTTCGGAGTGCATGAGTCGCCATGAAGCTTGCCGACGTTCCTGCCGGCGCCGCGATCTTCGTGGATGAATCGACTGTTACTCGGTAGCGATTGCATCCTTCGCGGCTTCCACACGTGTCCCTTCGCGGATCGACGGTAGCGGAATCGCAACTAGGCCCCAGCGGGCGTCGAGTTGCATCGTTGCTGCTGCGGCGTCCTTGTCGAGCATCGCGTGCCAGGGTTTATCGCCTTCGGTTTCGACCTCGACGCGCTGGCCATCGGCGGTGCGCCGGAAGCGTTTGATCTGGTCGAGGGGCGTCGACTGGATGTCGCCGGTCGCGCTTGCTTCGCGGAGCGAAAGCGTTTGCTTTTCGCGGGGCACGCCGATCAGGAGCGAGCCGTCGCCGAGCCGCACGACCCACTCTCCGGGCTTTACGTTCGCGGGCGGCTGCGCGTCGTCGATCGGCGTGAGGCGAAACTCGCGGACTTTGTAGGACGTTTGATGGCACCCGATGCCCAGGTACCGGCTGTCGCGATACGTCCAGGCGGGGGAAATCGAGAGCCGCTTGGGATCGTCGCGCCAGTCGAACACGAGCTTCTTATCGACGGTCAGCGACACGGCCGCGCGGCGGACCTCGACGACGATCTCCGCCTCGCGGCCTAGGTCCAAAAGCGATCCGGTGTGCAGCGGCGCGTCGTGCACGCGCTTGCCGTCGGTCAAATCGAAACCGGCAAACGGCCCGCCGATGTCGGTGAACGCGTCGATGGCGACGTGCGTCTGCTGCGAGCCGACGACGATGCCCAAGAACAGCGAATCGGCGATTTCGCGGTCGACGCCTTTGACGCGTCGCCCCGCGAGCGGAACGATCGTCAGGCGCAGTTCGTATTCGGCGGGCGGCGCGATCGGAATCTGCAATCGCGAACGGTTGGCCTTGGCGGCGACGAGGGTTCCGCCGTCCCAACTCCATCCGCCGGAAACGGCGTCGCGCTCGACGTCGATTTCGCCGAGCAGGTCGATGGTCCGCCGCGACGCGGGAATCGCCAGCGATTCGATGTCGGCGAGCGGCACGCGGACTTTGCCCCAGGCGGCGAGCAATTCGATCTCGCCGTTGGCGATCTTGCCCGCGAACCGCTGCCCGGCCGCGATTACGACGTCCTGCTGCGGCCAGGGTCGCGCCGCGAGTTTGCTTTCTGCGAGTGCCCGCAACACGCGCCGGGCACGCAATCGCCGTTCGGTATCGGCGTCGCGCGTGGCCTGCTCTACGACGAGTTTGACGCGGGGTCCGATGTCGATGAGTTCGCGTTCGGCTCGGTCGCGGGCGTCGGCCTTGGCGTCGCCCAAGGCGGTAATCAAGCCGTCCACGCGCCGCAGCCAATCGGCCCGGCTAACCAAGCCCGGCGCCGCCTCCGTCAGCTTCTCGATGGGCACGCGGAGGGAGCCGAATTCGGTGCGAATCTCGATCGCCTCCGTCGCGATGGGTCCAACGACGCGTCCGCCGTCGACGAGGTCGATTTGCCAAACCAACGGCTCGACGGCGACGGCGCTCCGCACCAGGGCAACAACAGCGAAAACAGCCGTTGCGGCTACGTTGAACATGCGCTGCATAGAAGCCGCCTTTCGCCAGTGTTGGTTCGAGCGACGCTCGAATCTCGAATGCACCATCGGTAACCTCGCATCGGCAATCACGAAGCCGCCGATTTGGTTTCGCGACACGGGTCGCAACGAGGTCTTCTCTGCGACCTCTTCACTGCTAACGCCCTACATCCTCGGTTGCTGGGAAGGTCCATTACAAATCGCGAAAACGCGAAAGTGCGAAAGCGCGAAACAAACGGAGGAATGGTGGACTTCCGACGAAGTGCCGCTGGAAACGGGGCTTCCGCGGTCATTCTGTGTTGTTCAATTTGCCACTTTGTAACGGTTTACCCGAGTGAAGGAACCGACCACGGATGGCACGGATAATCACGGATAACTGCGCACGTGATTCGTCCTTCGCGCACCCGGAAATCATCCGTGCGATCCGTGTAATCCGTGGTGTACTTCAGGCGGCTAAACAGTTACCTCTTCTCGAATCACGGCGGGTTGGCGCTTTCGTAAGCATCTCGTTACCTTACAATCGCGGCGCCATCCACGGTGGTGGCTGGGGATCTGCGAAACCCATTCCGGTTGTCCCGTCGCGTAAGAACCCGCCTCGCCCCATCATCGTGGACGCCGAACCGCCGATCAAGCCGCGATTGAGATCTCGGAGCGACTTGACAAACTTGTCATAACACCGTAAGGTTGAACGATGGCGGTCGTGCTCATCACGCCGGACGCTCAGGCGGAGTTCAACGCCCTGCCCAAGGCCGTGCGAATTCGAGTTGCAGGCGTCTTTCGCCGTTTGGAGCAATGGCCAAGCACGAGTGGCGCCAAGCCGCTGCGTGGAAACCTTGCGGGTCGCTTTCGCATCCGCAGCGGCGACTACCGCGTTCAGTTTTACGTGGAACGCGGGGATGCGAATCGCCGGCCGCCGGCGCCGGATATCGTTTACGTCGAAAAAGTCGGACACCGCGACGGATTCTATGACGACCCATAGCAGATCATTTCCGCGCCGCAGCCGCAATGCTGATCGGGCCGAGCGCCGAACCATAACATCCAACGGCAAGAAGTTCGTGCTCGTCGAGCCGAACGAACTTCGCCGACTGGAACGACTGGCCGCCAAGGCGGAGGCGGCTTCGCGCGGACCGGAGCAAACGGAAAGCCGTGCCGAGCTACCGCCGGCGGACGCGCAGGGAAATCGGCCCGCCGTGGCCTTCGCCCGGGCGTCGGTCGCGCGAAGCGTGTACGACGAACGCATGGCCGCGGGCCTTTCGCAGCAAGAACTCGCGCGGCTCTCGGGTGTCCGACAGGAAACGATCTCGCGCATCGAGTCGGGCAAGCATTCGCCGACCGTGCGAACGATCGAAAAGATCGATCGCGTCCTCCAAGCAGCTCTCAAGAAGTCCGGACAACGAGTTCGCAAGAAGTAGCGGCTACCATCCCTGCTCCGGCCACGTCCAGTTTTCGCTGTGGATGAGGTCGAGGGCGTCGGGCATGGGGAGGGCGGCGGCCGCGCGTTCGCGATTCGTCGCTCGCAATGCGTTCCACGTTTGGCGATCTTCTTCGGAGCATTCGCCGCGATAGCGCGTCGGGACGCGCTGGCCGAGCAAGAGATTGTAGTAGCCTTCGTATCCGAACGGGCTGCCCGGGGAGAGGAGCGATTTGACGAGGATCGACGGCCCGGCCTCCTGATAATACGCCACCGCTTCGGCCGCGCCGCCCAGGTCGATCGTTTCGCGGCAATGCCGCCAGAACGGCGTGTCGCGCCAGCGGTTGAATTTGTAGTGGATCGTGATGAAGTCGCGGGTGTCGTCCCACAGTTGGCGATAGCGGCGGTTTTCGAGCCGCCGCATGGCGTCGGTCGGCCGGCCGTCGCTGTCGCGCAGGGCCCACGCCAAGAACCGCAGTTGCTCGGCCATGTTGTGAATCGCCGTCGATTCGAGCGGCTCGACGAACGCGGCCGCGTTGCCGATCGCGGCGACGTTTTTGACCCAAAAGTTCTCGTGGCGGCCGGAGCGGAAGCGAATGATCCGCCGTTCGTCCTCGACGTAGGGATTCGTCCGCTTGAATTCGGCCCGCGCTTCGTCGTCGCTGCAAAAGGCGGAGGCGAACACGTATCCGCGGGCGATCTCGTCGGCGAACTCGATCCGCCAGCACCAGCCGTGGTCCATCGTTTCGCAGGTCGTGTAGGGATAGATCGGCTCGGTCGTTCGCGTCCAGCGTCCGATGACGGCCCGATCGCAAAACAGCCGATCGCCGTAACTGACGAACGGCTCGCCGAGCACTTTGTCGAGCAGGATCGACGCAAAGCCCGAGCAATCGACGAAGAAATCGCCCGCGATGCAGCGGCCGTCTTCGAGGCACAGCTCGGCGATGTCGCCATTCTCGCGCCGCCGCACGTCGGCCACGTCGCCGTCAATGATTTCGACGCCCGGCTCGCGGATTTTCGATTCCAGATAGGCGACGAACGCTTTGTTCTCGATGTGATACCCGCCGCGTTCGTCGACGACGTGTCCCGCGGCGAGGTCGAGAAAGCACGGGCTCTTGCCGCGGTCCATGAGCGTGCGGAACAAGCTCGAATCGGTCAAATCGCCCAGGCAATAGAAGGCGTTCGACCTGGCGAGCGCGCGATGCTGACCGTCGAGCGACACGTCGAACGGGTAGTGGAAGTGCGACACGTCGGGATCGCCCCAGTCGAAGCGGATGCCGAGCTTCCAACTCGGCCGGACGCGCCGCCAGAATTCGCCGCGATCGAGGCCGAGTTGGTTGTGAAGGAACCGCGGCACGCCCGCGGTGGTCGATTCGCCGACGCCGATGATCGGCACCTTCTTCGACCGCACCAGTTCGACGGTCATTGTCGGAAAGTCGCGGCGCAGCTTAAGCGCCGACAAACAGCCGGCGGTCCCGGAGCCGAGCACGACGGTTCGCGACAGGGCGAAGGGCATGGTTCTTCTCGCGCGGGACGGACGGGGCGGACGGGGCGGACGGGGCGGACGCAGCGATCGGCGGCGATTGGCGCGAATCTCGTCGAGTATGTTTTATTGTAATTTTCAAGCGCCATCCCAGCAAATGAGGGCCGGAGGGCCAAGTCGCGGCGTTGCGTCGGCGGGCCGCCGAGCGTACAACGCGAGCAGGGCACTGAATTCCGTCGCCCGCCGCAACCGTTCCCTTTACGACGCCGTATGACCGTACCTGAGACCAACCCGAGCGAACTTGCCGGCGCGGAGCAACCGCGCCGCGATCGAGACGCGCGTCCGAACGCCGATGCCGCTCCGCCGGAGCCGTGTCACCTGGGGTTCGTTTTCGCCCTAATGCAAGAGGCCGGCGGCACGATCGACCGGCTGGCGGGCGCGATCGACATCGCCGGCGCGGGCTTCACGATTCGCGAAGGCGGACTTGCCGGGCGCCGCGTCGCCACGATCGTGTCGGGTGCGGGTCGTAAAGCGGCTGCCCGAGCGGCAGAGATTCTCATTGCCGGCCATGTGCCCAAGTGCGTCGTGTCGACCGGCTTTGCGGGCGGGCTTGCCGACGACGTTGCCCGCGGCGATTTTGTCGTCGCGAGCGAGGTGGTCGATGCGGCGGGTATGCGCCTTGGCGTCGACTTGCCGCGCAGTCTCGTTGAATTCGCGACCGCAGATGTATCGCCGGACGCAAAACGCCCGTGCGTTCACGTCGGGCGGTTCGTTACCGTCGACGCGATTGCAACCACGCCCGAGGCGAAACGGCAGCTCGGGCAGACGCACGCCGCGATCGCCGTCGACATGGAATCGCTGGCGGTGGCGGAAGTTTGTGCGCGGCTGGGCACTGCTTTTCTCTCGATCCGCATCGTCAGCGACGCGGTTGCCGACGCGCTCCCGGCGGAAGTGACGAACCTCGTCAAGCAGAAGTCGCTCGCCGGCCAGCTTGGCGCGGTAGCCGGCGCGTTGTTCAAGCGGCCGTCGAGCATCAAAGACATCTACAAGCTCAAGGAAGACGCCCTGCTCGCGTCCGATCGCCTGGCAAAGTTTCTCGAAGCGATCGTGCCGCAGATCGTGCCGCGTTGAACGGGGTCGCGCGTCGCGGTCACCGCAATGGCGCAAAGACGCAAAGCAACGCGCCAACGTGGTCTGCGACGTCGCGGCCATCAATCGTCGCCGGTTTCATCGTATGCTTCGCGCTCGAAGGGGTTGTCGCGATACGCCCGGCGGCCGGAGAGCCAAACGCCGAGCGACGCCAGAACATACGCGGGGCCGAAGAAGATGCCCCACCGCTCGTATTGCCGGACGTGGACGAGTTCGTGGTCGCGGGCGATGTCGAGGGCGGCGGCGGTTTGGCCGAGGACCGTGTGCCCGAGCGTCAGGGCGAGTGTGAATTGGCCGTTCGGAAGGCGGGTGATCAGCCAGCGGACGCCGCCACCGTGGAACTCGACGATGCGGCCGCGGCGTTGCACGCATCCGCCCGTCAACAGGCCCACGCCGCCGACCGCAAGGCCGACGAGCGTGTAGGGCGATGCCCAAGCGAACGCAAGAATTCGAAGCAGCCGCTGCATCTTTCCGTCTTTCAAAATGTCGGGTACTTTGGGAACGTGAGATCGCCCACAAGAATCCTACCCCCGTAGCGGAAGCCGCAACACGTCCGCGTGCTCTCTATCTACCGCGCACTGCCCCACCACGCACCGGAGACGAGTCGTTTGACGCAGCCGTTGCCGATTGCCGTGTTGATCTCGGGCGGAGGCACGACGCTGCGCAATTTAATCTCCCGGCGGGCGGCGGGGGAACTGCCGGTGGAGATTCGGCTGGTTCTTTCGAGCAATCCCGACGCCCGTGGTCTCGTCTACGCGGCCGAAGCGGGCATTCCGACGCGCGTCGTCGAGCAAACGTCGTGCGCGACGCCGGAAGCGTTTCGCGATGCCGTGTTCGGACCGTGCCGCGAAGCCGGAGCGAGAACCGTCGTAATGGGCGGGTTTTTGAAGCACGTGCCGATTCCGCCCGACTTCGAGAACCGCGTCGTCAACATCCATCCGGCCCTCATTCCCGCGTTTTGCGGCCGCGGGATGTATGGCCATCGCGTCCACCAGGCCGTCCTCGACTACGGCGCGAAGATTTCCGGCTGCACCGTCCATTTCGTCGACCAGGTGTACGACCACGGGCCGATCATCCTTCAGCGCGTCGTGCCCGTGCTCGACGACGACACGGCCGACTCGCTCGCCGCGCGCGTGTTCGCGGCCGAGTGCGAGGCCTTGCCGGAAGCGCTGCGACTGATCGCGGCCGGCCGCGTGACCGTCGAAGGCCGGCGGGTCCGTGTCGCAAACGCCCAGTGAGGCGTTTGCACGTCGGGCGCCACTGCTGGCTTGTCCAGCAGTGAGACAAACCCGTTTGACGCTGCTTTGCGAATCACACTGCTGGACAAGCCAGCAGTGGCACCCAAGCGAGAATCCAGTTCTCACAACGCCGTAGCGTCAATGCTGCCGCGACCGCGATTGCCCTTTGCGAAGCTTTCCGCGCGGGGCGCCGGGTTGGAATGCCGAGAACACGTGGGTCGAGGCGATGACGAGCATTCCCAACCCGGCGAGGCTCCAGGCGACGATCGACCAGTTGCGGTTCGTGGCGAGCGTGTTGCGATAAATCCGGTGGTAGTCGTGGTCTTCGAGCGTGCGCGGCCACATTTGCAGATTCACCGAGCTGAGCAACTCGAAATTCTTGCGCAACTCGGCAACCGAGTACCCGGGAACCTCGCGGCGAAACGCTTCGGCTTTGGCTTGCAAGTCCGCCTTGATCGCCGCTTCCGGCGGCGGCGGGCGATTCCACCGCACGAATCCGCCGAGCGCCGCCGCGAGCGCGAGCAATAGCCCTCCGACTACCCACAA
>QEVJ01000202.1 GCA_003576845.1 Planctomycetota bacterium | reverse complement strand
GTGACAACACCATCATGAGGCTTTCGACGTGAAGCGCCTATTTTTTGGTTGTGGCCGATTAGGCCACGCTGTGTTTAAGGAATAAAGAACCTAACTTTGGTGGCGGCCAACGGCCGCGGTAGGTCTGCCATGTCGACGCTCACCTGGTTCGGCCACAACTGCTGGTCACTCGAAACGCTCGGCAAGCACGTGCTCGTCGATCCGTTCCTCGACGATTCGCCCACCGCCCCGATCAAATCGGCCCAAGCCAAAGCCGATTACGTCCTCGTTTCGCACGGCCACTACGACCATGTCGCCGACGCGGCCAAGATCGCCAAACGCACCGGCGCGACTGCGGTCTCGAACTTCGAGATCTGCCAGTGGCTTTCGCAACAAGGCGTCAAACACACGGAGGCGATGAATCTCGGCGGCTCGATCGCCTTGTCGTTCGGCCGGGTCAAATTGACAGTCGCCCACCACAGCTCGGTCCTTCCCGATGGCACGCCCGGCGGCAATCCCGGCGGTTTTCTGTTTACGCTTTCGGATGCGGTGGTCTATTTCGCGTGCGATACGGCCCTGTTCGGCGACATGGCGTTGTATGCCCGCGGCGAGAACGGCAAAGGCATCGACCTGGCGGTGCTGCCGATCGGCGACCGGTTCACGATGGGCCCCGCCGACTCGATCAAAGCAATCGAGCTTATCCAACCCCACCGCGTGTTGCCGACGCACTACAACACCTGGCCGCCGATCGCCCAAGACGCGGCGGCATGGGCCGCGCGGGTTCGCAGCGAAACGTCCGCCGAGCCGCTCGTTCTCAAGCCGGGCGAGAGCGTGACGATCTGACCGTCGCAACGCCACCGTAGGACGGACTTGAAGTCCGTCCTACACGCCTCGCAACAGCCTACGGCGCCCATCCCTTTGCTCGCAGTCCCGGCGCAAAGTCCCCGACCACACATTCGCCAGAAGAAGGCGACAAGCGTTGGACGCCCCCGCGCCAGCGGATTATTATCAAAATGTTCGCACTTCGTGCGGACGCCGTGTGACCGACCCGAATGCTGCTGCCCGATCGAGGCCGTAATGCCGTTTGAGAAACGCCCGCGCCGCTTGCTGCTCGAACCCCTCGAACGGCGCGAGATGCTGGCCATCGACGTCGTGATGTTCAACGACCACGTCGCTGGGCCGCAGACGCACCCCAACGCGACGACCTTCGCCGGAAACGGCACGACGAGCGGGTTTCTCAAAGACATCGCCACCGGTGCGGCGACCGACATCACGCTCTCCGCCTCTGGCAGCGGAGTGTCATACGAGAACACGTCGGGCGTGCCGACTGCGGGAACCGATGTGGCCAGTATCTTCGGCGGTTTCGTCGACTTTTCGAGCGGCGCCGGATCGAGCCTCGCCGTCGCGGGTTCGCAGTCGTACACCCATACGTTCTCCAGCCTTGACCCCGCGAATCGCTACGACTTCTCGGGAACGGCCGTGCGCGGCAACACCGGCTACACCAACCGTTGGACGCTCGTGACGCTCGTCGGCGCGGCGTCGTTCACCGCGGCGCACTCCGCCGGCGTCGGCATCGTCACCGCGGGCTTGCAGCCGAATCAGGCGGCGCTCTGGACCGGCGAAAACCATCTCGGCTCGCAAGGTTTCGTCGTCGCCTGGACCGATATCGACCCGGGCGCGGACGGACAGTTCCAGGTCGTCTCCACACAGTATCAAGGCCCAACGCCCGGCGTCGGAACCGGCAACTCGACGGGCGGCGGCAAAGGCTACGCGATTGCCGGCGTCCGCCTCGTCGAGCACGACGCGGCGTTTCGCGTCGTCACCAGTACGCCGGCCGCCGGCGCACTCGTGTTCCCCGCTCCTGCGAGCGTGACGGTCGACTTCAGCGACGCGGTCGACGCGACGTCCGTCCAGGCAAGCGATTTGACCGTCGACGGCGCTGCGGCCAGTAGCTTCACGCTCGTGGACGCCGACACGATAACGTTCCACTTCGCCGCGCCGCTTGCCGCCGGAACGCGGACCATCGACATGGCGGCCGGCGCGATCAACGGGCCGGCGTCGCTCGGCATGTTGCCGTTTACGGCGTCGTTCACCGTGCTCGCCCCCGCCGCGGTGAACAACGTCGCCGCACAAGACATCACCGCGGAATCCGCCACGCTCGGGGCCCAAGTCACGAGCACCGGCGGCGACAACGTGGCGCTGTCGATCGTCTGGGACACGATCGACCGCGGCCCGAACGTCGCCGCGTGGTCGAATCGCATCGACTTCGGCCCCAGCGCCGTCGGCACACACCAGCGCACCGTCACGGGCCTCGCGCCTCAAACGCAGTACTTCTATCGCGCCTTGGCCACGAACGGCGCCGGCGACGCCTGGGCTTCGGCCACGGCGAGTTTCTCGACAAACGCCGCCGCCCTGGCGAGCATCGACAATCTGCCGGCAACGAACGTCGCCGCACTCTCGGCAACGCTGCGAGGCAGCGTGACGAGCACCGGCGGACAAACGCCCCAGGTCACGCTGTACTACGGCGACGACGACGCGGGCGACGGATCGGCCACTTCCTGGGACTACTCCATCGACCTCGGTCCGCAGGCCGGCAACTTCGCCCAATTCATAACCGGCCTCGCCGCCAAAACGACCTATTACCAACGCGCCCGCGCAACGAACGACGCCGGCAGTGTCTGGGCGACGCCGACGCTCTCCTTCACCACCACGGCCGATGTGTCGCTGTCCGTCGTCATCAACGAGATTCACTACGACCACGACGTAAAGACCGAACCGGTCGAGTTCGTCGAACTCTACAACGCCGGCGCGGACCCCGCCGATCTTTCGCTGTGGTACTTCTCGAGCGGCATCGACTACACCTTCCCGCCGGGAACCGTGCTCGGCCCGGGCGAATACGTCGTCGTATCGCAATCGCCGACCGCGCTTCTGGCCAAGTACGGCGCGGCTTCCCTCGGGCCATACACGGGCAACCTCGCCAGCGACGGGGAAACGATTCGCCTGCGCAACGCGGCGGGTGTCGTGCAAGACGAAGTCGATTACAACCTCGGCTTTCCCTGGCCCACCGTCGGCGAAGCGCCGGGTTATTCGATCGAACTCGTCCATCCCGCCCTCGACAATGACCTCGGCGGATCCTGGCGCTCGTCGCGCGGCGCCGCGGCCAGCGGCGGGCTGCTGTTTGACGCCGGAGAGACTTGGCGGTACTTCAAAGGAACGCAGGAACCCTCGGGTGGAACTGCCGCGTGGCGAACCGCCGCGTTCGACGATGCCGCCTGGGCCACCGGCGTCGCGTCGATCGGCTACGGCGACCCGTTCGTCGTGACGAACCTCAGCGACATGCAGAACGGCTACTCGACGGTCTACCTCCGCAAGAAATTCACCGTCGCCGATTCCAATGCGTTCGCCGATCTCGTCCTCGAAGCCCAATTCGACGACGGCGTGAACGTCTGGATCAACGGCAACTACTTTGGCGGCGCGAACGTGTCCGGCGAGAACCTGCCCTACAACGGCACGGCCACAGGCAGCGCCGAAGATGCGTCCTTCCGCCCGATCGCGCCGGCAAACGCCTCCGGTTTCCTCGCGCCGGGCGAAAACGTGATCGCCGTCCAGTTGCTCAACTCGTCGCTCTCGGCGAGCAGCGACGCCTGGTTCGACGCCCGGCTCGTCGGAGGCAACGCCGGCGCGGGACCAACCCCCGGCGGGCGGAATTCCGTCTACGCCGCCAACGCCGCCCCGCAAATGCGGCAAGTCGCGCACACGCCGGATCAACCCGTTTCGGGCGAGGTCGTCACCGTCACGGCGAAAGTCACCGATCCCGACGGCGTCGACAGCGTTTTGCTCGAGTATCAGGTCGTCTTGCCAGGCGACTATATCGAGCTGGGCGATCCGCGCTATGCGACCGAGTGGACCGCCGTCGCGATGAACGACGCCGGAACGAACGGCGACGCCGTCGCCGGCGACGACGTGTTCACGGCGATGCTGCCGGACTCGGTGCAGCAACATCGTAACCTCGTGCGCTATCGCGTCACCGCGACCGACACGCTCGGCGCTACGATCCGCGGACCCTACGACGACGACCCCGTGCCGAACTTCGCCTATTTCGTCTACGACGGCATTCCGACGTGGAACGGCGCGATTCAGCCCGGCAGCATCGACCCCGCGCGAAACACGCCGGTCGCTTACGACGCGAGCACATTGAGCCGCGCGGCCACGTATCACCTCATCACCACCCGCTCGGATCACGTCGAATCGCAGCATATTCCCAATGCCGCGACCGGCGGCTACGGCGGCGACAGCTATCTCTGGAACGGCACGCTCGTCTACGACGGCAAGGTCTACGACCATATCAACTATCGCGCTCGCGGCGGTGTCTGGCGCTATGCGATGGGCAAGAACATGTGGAAGTTCGACTTCCAGCGCGGTCACGACTTACAGGCCCGCGACAACTACGGCCGCGAATATGATACCGATTGGACCAAGCTCAACCTCGGTGCGAACATCCAGCAGGGCGACTTCCAGCAGCGCGGCGAGCAAGGTCTATTCGAGGGCGTCGGCTTCCGCCTGTTCAATCTGGCCGGGTCGCCAAGTTCCAACACGCATTACGTCCATTTCCGCATCATCGACCGCGCCGCCGAAACGGGCGCCACGCAATACGACACCGACTTCCAGGGCCTGTATCTCGCCGTCGAACAGCTCGACGGCCGCTTCCTCGACGAGCACGACCTGCCCGACGGCAACTTATACAAAATGGAAGGCGGCACCGGCGAAGCCAACAACATCGGTCCCGCCGGACCTACCGACAAGTCGGACCTGAATAGCTTCATCAACACGTACTCCGGCACGACGCAAACCGACGCCTGGTGGCGGGCAAATCTCGATCTCGACCAGTATTACGCCTATCGCGCGATGGTCGAAGCGACGCACCATTGGGACATCGGTTTCGGCAAGAACTATTTCTACTACCGCAATCCCGAAACGGGCCAGTGGTCGCCCCATGCCTGGGACCTCGACCTGACCTGGACCACGACCTACCAGCCCGGCTGCGGCGATTGCGAGCCGTTCAAGAACCACATCCTCTCGCGCCCCGCGTTCCTGCTCGAATACCGCAACGTCCTCCGCGAACTCCGCGACCTGCTTTGGAACACCGAGCAGGTCGGCAAGATGCTCGACGAACACGCAGCCTTCGTCGATACGCCGGCCGGCGGCGCTTCGCTCGTCGACGCCGATCGCGCGATGTGGGATTACAACCCGATCCTCGTCTCGTCCTACATCAACGGCAGCAAAGCGGGTCACGGCCGGTTCTACCAGTCGGCGAGTCCCCAGACGTTCGCCGGCATGGTCCAGAAGCTCAAGAACTACGTCGCCACGCGAAGCACGTACATCGACAACACGCTCATCACGGCCGCCGACGAAGCGGCCGCTCCTCGGCGACCCACCGCGACGTATACCGGTACTGCGGGCGCGCCGCAGAACGCGCTTGCCTTTAGCACGTCGGCGTTCGCCGCGGGCAACACGGCCGCGCCGTTCGCCAAGATGGAATGGCGCGTCGCCGAGATCACCAATCCCGCCGCGCCGGCATACGACCCGACGGCGCCAATTCGTTACGAGATCGAGTCGGCTTGGGAAAGCGGCGAACTGACGGCGTTCGGCTCCGCCATCACCGTTCCCGGCGGCGCTGTCGAGCCGGGACACACCTATCGCCTGCGGGTACGAATGCAGGACACGACAGGCCGCTGGAGCCACTGGTCCACGCCGGTCGAATTCACGCCGACGCCCGCCGTCTCGCCGCTCAAGATCACCGAGATCATGTATCACCCGGCGGACCAAACGCCGGCCGAGTTCGCGGCCGCCGGCGTGGCATACGACGCCGAAGAGTACGAGTTCATCGAGCTTCACAACGCGGGAACCGCCCCGCTCGACCTCGCCGGATACCGCCTCGCCAACGGCGTCGAGGTGACGATTGTCGCGGGTACGCTCGCTCCCGGAGAATACGCCGTCGTCGTCCGTAACGCCGATGCGTTCGCCAATCGCTACGGCGCCGGCCCGCGCGTGCTCGGCGCTTGGGGCGGTACGCCCGAGGACTATCGTCTCTCCAACGGCGGCGAAACGATCGAGCTCGTCGATGCTGGCGGCGCGGTCCTGTACGACTTCGCCTACGACGACGCGAACGGCTGGCCTACGGCGGCCGACGGCAGCGGGCCGTCGCTGGTCATCGTCAACCCGGCGCTCGACGCCTCGGCGTGGAGCCTGCCGTCGTCGTGGCGAGCCAGCTACGACATCGGCGGCTCGCCCGGTGCGCACGACGTGCTCCCCGGCGACCTCAACGCCGACGGCCGCGTCGATCTTGCCGACGCCGCAATCGTGCAACAGCACCTGGGCACGACCAACGGAGCGACTCGCACCACCGGCGACGCCAACAACGACGGCGCGGTCAACCGCACGGACGCCGCCCTCGTCGCCCGCAACTTCGGCCGCAATGCCGTCGGATCGGCGCAAGCCGCGGCGAGTGCGGTCGTCGCGCGTGTCGAAACGTCGCGACCTACCCTACGCGCCGAGTCGCGACGCTCGCGCACCGCGCTCACGGCGGCCCGACGACCGGCAATCGACGCCGCAGCCCCGTCACGACTCGCTGACTTCCCACCCCTTGCGATACGCCTTGCGGAGCAGGTCGTTCGCCGCTTTGTCGTTCGTGACCAGCATCTTCTCGGGATCGTATTCGATCGTTTTGCCCGTGCGATAAGCCACGTTGCCGAGCAGCACGACTTCGGTAAACGGCCCGGCATAGGCAAAGTTACTGCCGGTGCGGCTGCCGGTCTTGCACGCCGCGAACCACTGCTCGAAATGCCCCGGCGACTTCGGTAGAAACGGCTCCGGACCATTGAAGCCGGCAAAGTCCGCCTCGGGAAGCAGCTTCGGATGCTTGTCGTGCGCCACCGCGAGTCGGCCCTTCGTTCCGACGAACAGCGACCCGTTCATCGGCAACTCTTTCGCGATCTCTGCCGGCGGTTTGGCTTCGCCTTCGTACCAGAACACGTTCACCGGCGGCAGCTTGCCGCGCTGGCCGAACTCGAATTTCGTCTCCATCCATACCGGTCCGCTCGCCGGATGCGGTGGCGGGCCTTTCGACGTCACCTTCACCGGTCCGCCCAAGTCGAGCGCCCAAAACGCCGGGTCCATGAGGTGAATCGCCATGTCGCCGATCGCTCCGCAGCCAAAATCCCACCATCCGCGCCACTTGAACGGCACGTACGCCGGCGAATACGGCCGCTCCGCCGCCGGGCCAAGCCACAAGTCCCAGGCGAGATAATCGGGCACGGCCGGCTTGTCCGTCGGAACGGCGACGCCCTGCGACCACCAGCGGCCCGGACGGTCGGTCATCACGTGGACCTCTTTCACGTCGCCGATCGCCCCCGACTTGATCAATTCCACCGTGCGCAGGTAGCCGGGATGCTCGTGATTCTGCGTTCCCATCTGCGTCGCCACTTTCATCTTCGCCGCCAGCTTCGCCACGATCCGCGCTTCCTCCACCGTGTGCGTAAGCGGCTTTTCGCAATACACGTGCAACCCGCGCTTGATCGCCAGCACGGTCGGCGGCGCATGGTGGTGGTCGGGCGTGCCGATCGTCACCGCGTCGAGGTCCTTCTGTTCGAGCAACTGGCGATAATCCGCATACGCCTTCGCCTTGGGAAACGCTTTGGCCGCCGCGTCGACGCTATCGCGAACGACGTCGCAGACCGCCGCCACGTTCTGGCTCGCCGCCGCATGGAGACCCGCCGCCGCTCGCCCCCCGAGCCCGATCACACCAACGTTCAATCGCTCGTTCGCACCGAACACCCGCGAAGGCAGAAAGCTAACGCTCGCCATAGCCGTCGCGACCGCGGTGCCGGAACTGCGCAGAAACTGGCGTCGATCAAAGCGGAGACTCATCGCAAACCCCTTGCGTGCGTGGATTCAGGGAGGATCGTCAGCGGCCGTCGCGCTCGAGCAAGCGCGCGATCCCGTGCCGCCGGGCAGGACCCACATTCTCATCCAACCCGCTTCATTACACAACCTGCCGTTTTGTGCCGCTCACTGGCGACTACCTCAAATCGACGTTTGCGCGACGACCTTCCGCGGTAAATCTGCCTCCGCCGGGTCTTTGCGTCTTCGCGCCTTTGCGGTTTACTAGGTTCCGTCGCCGCCACGATCCCCGTAACCGCCCACGCCATGCTGCCGCCACTCGCCGAACTGCCCGGTCTCGACGGCTTCCTCCCCGGCAGCCGCGCGACAATCATGCTCGACGTCGTGTTCGTCGCCATGTTCGCCGTCGTGCCGCTAATGGGCTGGGGCATCTGGCTCGTCCGCGCCCGCCGCAACTACGCGCTCCATAAACGGGTCCAATTGACCCTCGGAATCGTCTTGCTCCTCGCGGTCGCCGCGTTCGAGATCGACATGCAATTCATCAGCGACTGGCGTGAGCGGGCTAAGCCTTCGCCATATTTCGGAGCGAGCGAGGGTGTGAACTGGGTGATGCGCTCGCTCTACATTCACCTGTTCTTCGCCATCCCCACCGCGTTTCTCTGGATCTTCGTCATCGTCCAAGCCCTGCGCAAGATTCCCAACCCGCCGCGCCCCTGCGCCTATAGCCGTCCACACATGTTCTGGGCCCGCCTCGCCGCCATCGAAATGGTCCTGACCGCCGTCACCGGCTGGATCTTCTACTGCCTCGCATTCGTGGCGTGAACGGACCGAAGGCTCGGGACGCCGAACGTTGTAACGCACATTGCCGCCCCCGCGAGCTGGTTTCCCACCCAAGTTCCCCGTCAACCCGCGTCGCGCAACGCTTTCATAAACGCCGATCCGCGCCGGCCCGACATTGCGTTATCATCGCCTACTGCTCGACCCGCGTTCAACGGCCCAACGGATCGCCCTGGAGCGCTCGATATGCCGCGTGGCCAACGACAAACCGTTCGCAAACCGGCGACGAAGTTCGCCCATCTACGCAAGAAACTGGCCGCGGCAAAGGTTCATGCCGCGCTTGCCAAGCGGGCAAAGAAAAAACCGTAGGCCGAGTCTCGCTCGGGCCGGGTTGGTCGTTTGGATGTCGCGCCTTGCGACCGCTGCCCATACGGCGCGTCTGTGGGTATGCCAATTGCGATTTCCCTTTGGTGGTTGAATCCAATGAAACCATCCACCGACGGGAATTCCGATCATGCGATTTCTACACTGGACCTCCGCGTTCGTCACGATCGCGTTCGCCGCCGCGCAACTCGACGCGCAAACCGGCGGCTCCGCCTCGAGCTCTGGCGGCCAAACCGGCGGCAGTGATTCGGGCCGAAGCGCACGCGCTGCACAATCAAATTCAGCAAGCGGTCAGGCACGTCCGGGTGGCGCTCGGACAGGTTCGAATAGCGCCCGAGCGGCCCAGAACCGGTCTTCCGCAAGCCGTCCACGAACTGCCCGGACGCCCGCCTTCGGTCAACAGGACGGACAGTTGGACGCCGGCAGTCCCGGCGCGGGCGCTCGCCGTGTCCCACCGCCCAGAGCCGCTCGCAACGCTTCGCCTGGCTCTGTGACACGTGGTCGGCAAGATGCCAACGCGGCCGCCCGGAGCGCAACGCAAGCCCCCGCCCGGCCCCGCTTCGGAGCGACGCTGGACGAAGCACCGATGACCGAAGGCGAATTCGGCCTCTCAGCCTCGCAACAGACTCGAAGCAGCCGAATTCCATCGCTTCGCGGCGCGCCGAGCTCTGCCGCCGGTGGCGGCGCGCATAATCGCGGCGCGACGAACATGGGTTCGGCCGATCGCAGCGCCGCGACCGATCGGGCGCGCGACGTTCCCACGGCCGCCGACACCATCAGCCCGAACGTAAATGACCCTGGCTTCGGAACGGGAACGTTCCGTCGCGGCGCACCAAGCACCGCCTCCCAAAACGACCTGCTCAACCGCGGCGCCACGAATCTGG
Source organism: Planctomycetota bacterium (assembly GCA_003576845.1). Classification (GTDB taxonomy): domain Bacteria; phylum Planctomycetota; class Planctomycetia; order Pirellulales; family PLA5; genus PLA5. Next base: position 5,952 of record QEVJ01000202.1, on the reverse strand, counting down.
GGACCGCCAACGTCGACACCGCAATGAATCGAAACGACGTCGGCGACGAGGGCTTCAGCGACGCCCCGGACGACCGATTCACTGATTCGCGAATGGACGACCGATTCACCGACGACCGCCGCAACGGCCGATTCACGGATGCCCGAACCGACGAACGGTTCACCGACGAGCGTAGCGACACGCGGTTCGGCGATGCGCGCACCGACAGCCGATTTACGGACAGCCGCGCGGACGACCGATTCAACGAACCGCGTCGGGACGCCCGGTTCTCCGATTCGCGAATCGATGACCGGTTCGGCGATCGCCGGTTCGGCGACGAAACATTCGAGGACGATTCCTCTCGCGCGGACGACCGGCTCGTCGACCCGCGAATGCGCGATCGTTTCGGCGATCGGTTTCAGGCCGACTCGATGCAGCCCGGAACTGAAAGTCGCCTTCGCGACGCCCCAGGTTCACGAAACGCCGCGCGCCAATCGGGAACGACTTTAAGCTCGGATCGCGGAAGCAACCCGCGGTTCGGCGTGACCTTCGACAGCACGATCGACTCGGCCGCGCTCGTAGCCCGCGTGCTGACAGACACGGCGGCGTCTCGCGCGGGTCTTAGTCCCGGGGACCGCATCGTGGCGATCAACGGCCAGCGGTTTGACAGCTTCCGGGACGCCTTCGACTACATCGACGTGTTTCGCGGCAGCAACATGGACATCGTCGTCGAGCGCGACGGTCGGCGGATTCGGCTGGCCGCCGATCTGAACCCGCCGCGAACCACGATTCGCGGCGACCGGCCCGCTCTGGGACTCTGGTTCAATGCCGCGAACGACCTCACGATTCGGCACGCGTCACCCGGTTCGCTCGCCTACCGTATCGGCATCCGGCCGGGCGACCGCGTGCTGACCGTCGATGACCAGCGCGTCGCCTCGCAACGCGAACTGACGCGATATCTTGCCGACTTACAGCCAAACGAACGCGTCAACATCGTGGTGTTCCGAGACGGTCGGCGGATACAACTCGATAGCGTGCTCACGCGAAGCATGTCGCGCAACGCCGATAGGACGCAGCCCGCCACGGCACTGCGAACGGCCGATGACCGCGTTCCGTCGGCGCGGCCCTAAGCGGGTTGCCAAAAGAATGAGACACAACGCCGACCTCACGGGGCCCGTTGCGGACCTAACCCTTCGGTTTGACGCACGTCGATCGCAAAGGGACATGGAACTTCGCCCGCGCCGTGGCACGCAACCTGCAAGCGTGTTGGCCTCGCACGACGTGCAACTCATCGACATCCCGTTTCGTAACCCAAGGCGGACAACATCATGCGAATCTTCAATCACCACTGGCGTTCAGGCAAGATCGGTTGGGCGATTCTCTGGTTGCTCGGCGTTCCGCTGCCAATTCTCCTGATCTTGTTCCTGCTCCGCGGATGCACCTAGATTTCGCAACACGATAGGGTTTCTATGGCCCTGCACGCCGCCTTTCTCGCCATCGGTTTGGCCACAGTCGCGGTAAATGCCAACGCACGTTTGAGCCGCCCTGCGACCGATTCGGTCGGTCGCGGCATGCGTCCGCTCGAGGATGCGTCGATCCACCGCGCCTCCAAGGAACGGGTGTGGACCGACGCCACCGGCACACGCCGCACGCGGGCAACGCTCGTCGCCGTCCGGAACGATGTCGCGAAGTTTCGCCGGCCCGACGGCCGAACCGCACAGACTCCAATTCAGCGATTATCGCAGGCCGACCGCCGCTATGTTCGCGCCTGGCAAGCGGCCCGAGAGCGCCCGACACTCGCAAGCTTCGGCAAGATTTTGGTTCATGCCCTCGGAAAGGTTTCGACCGACCCGCTCGGCGCCCGCCGGGCTTTTCCCGCCAATGCCACTCTCAAGGACGACGCGCCGCCGCAAAAACCACCGCCGAAGAACGCCGTGTACGTTCGAGTTTCACAGAAGTTCCTCGAACGTCAGCTCGCGCCGCGAGTGGCACGAAAAGTTCCCGTCGCCGAAAGCATCCTCGGCTCCGATACGTTTGGCACGGCACACCTTGTCGGGCAACCCACGCTCCGATTGTTGCCCTGCGCGGAAACCGGATTGGCCGAATTGCGATTCACCGGGCACGTACATTCCCGAACGGTGGGCTATAACGGTCCGGTAAGAATCCATTCGCACAGCGATACGGCGTTTGCGGCGGCAACCCGTCTGACGCTCACCGCCGCGCATCTCTCGGCCGCTCCGGTGAGAACACGGACGCGCACCCGTTCAACCATCGACGATATCGCCACCACACTTCCCCGGCTCCGCGGCCGGATCGCGGTGGCGATTGCCTGGCGGCGGGCGGGTAACCAGTTGCCGCTCGCCGAGCAGATCGCCGCTCGCCGCGCTGCAACCCGAATCTCTCGGGAATTCGACCAATTGGTCGCCCAGCGGGTCGCGTCGATTTCGGCCTCGACCGTGGCACAAGTCGCGGCGGCGCAGCGCGGGCTTTCGGGTACGGTGCAGGAGTTGAAAGTAAGCACGTCCCAGGACTATCTCCAAATCGTCGCAATTGCGGCAGGCTCGACGACGTGGGCGGCGGCGCCCCCGCGCATAATCGAACGCCCCGACGTCGAAGTGCACGTGCATCGCACCGCGCTCGGCGGCGTATTCGCGAAACTCAATTCCGACGGTGCGGAGACGCTCGCCGATGGCATGCGCCAATGGGCGGTGCAGCTCGCCGCCCCGCGGATTACCAACGTGGCGTTCGGAATGCTCGGCGAACCCGCGCCGATCCAAGCGCGGTGGACGGACGATGCAGAATGGCTCACATTGGCATGGAATGCTCCAAAGAATCGACCGCAAGATGCACGCCGGCAAGTACAATTGACCGACGCCGTGGTCCCGCATCCCGCACCGCAGCGCACCCTCGCGCCGCGCGTCGCTACTTTGCCGCGAAGTGGGCCAAGATAGCCCGGCAGAAGTCGGGCAAGTCGTCCGGTTTGCGGCTCGAGACGAAGTTGCGATCGACGACGACCGGCGCGTCTTCCCAAATCGCGCCGGCGTTGACCAGGTCGTCCTTGATGCCCGGAGAACCCGTCGTGCGCACGCCGCGGTACACGCCAGCCGAAATCGGAATCCACCCTCCGTGACAAATCGCAGCCACCAGCTTTCCCGTCGTCGCGAAGTCTCGAACGAGTTGCAACACGTGAGCGTCGCGGCGAAGCTTGTCGGGCATGAATCCGCCAGGAACGACCAGCCCATCGAAATCCGCCGCCCGCATTTCGCCCAGCGCCGCGTCGGCCCTACAGGGATAGCCGTGCTTGCCGTCGTACTTCGCGCCGGCCCTTTCGCCGGCCACGACGACGTCCGCTCCGGCTTCGATCAGCCGAAGCTTCGGATACCACAGCTCCAAGTCTTCGTAAACGTCGCCGGTGAGAATCAGTATCCGGCGACCGGCAAGTGGCCCAGACATCGCGTTCGCTCCGCATTTTTACGAGGAATGACGACGAGCCAGAACTATCGGGTATCGCGCGAGCGAATTAACCGTTCCGCCGCGCGAAATCCCGCATGTACTCGGCCAGCAATCGCGCGCCTTCCATCGGCATCGCGTTGTAGATCGACGCCCGGATGCCGCCGACGGAACGGTGCCCTTTGAGTTCGCACAGTTTGTGCTCGGTCGCGCCGGCCAGAAATCGCTTCTCCACGTCGTCGCTCGGCAGGCGAAACGTCACGTTCATCAGCGACCGGAACGGCCGTTGAGCGTGTCCGCGATAGAATCCGCCGCTTTCGTCGAGGGCGTCGTAAACGAGCTTGGCTTTCGCCCGGTTGAATTCGAGCATCTTGTTGAGGCCGCCGATCTCTCCTTCGAGCCACCGCGTGATGAGCATGAACACGTAGATGCCGAACGTGTTCGGCGTGTTCTGCATCGAGTTTTCCTTGGCGTAAGCCGCGTAATTCAGCATGCTCGGCACGCTCTTGGGCGCGCGGTCGAGCAGGTCGTCGCGGACGACGACGATCGTCACGCCGGCCGGACCCGCGTTCTTCTGCGCGCAAGCGTAAAGCAGTCCGTAGCGGCCAATATCGACGGGCCGATGCAGAAAGTCGCTCGACGCATCGCAAACGAGCGGCACATCGCCCGAATCCGGGTCGGCGGCAAACTGCACGCCTTGGATCGTTTCATTCGACGTGATGTGGAGATACGCGGCGCGGGGACCGCGCGGCACTTCGCTCCACGCGGGAAGGCGGTCGTAGTTCGTCGCCTTGCCGCTCCAAACCACGCGCATCTCGCCTTCGTAAGTCGCCTCTTCCGCCGCCTTCTCGCCCCACGAGCCCGACACGACGTATTCCGCCGTCTTGCCGCTGTCGCGCAGCAGGTTCATCGGGATCATCGAAAATTGCAGCCGCGAACCGCCCTGAAGGAACAGGACCTTGTAGTTCGCCGGAATGCCGAGCAATCGCCGCAGATTCGCTTCGGCCTCGGCGAGGATTTCAAGAAACGCTTTCGAGCGGTGGCTGATTTCGAGAATCGAACTGCCGACGCCGGGCAAAGCAAGCATCTCGCGCTGCGCCTGTTCGAGCACGGGCACGGGCAAAACGGCGGGGCCAGGGGAGAAGTTATAGACGCGCTCGGTCATGACATTACTGCTCCGAAAAACCCTCTCGTAGGTCAGGCCAAGCGGCAAGCCGCTCGCCATCGTCCAAAGACTCGACCCGCGCCGGCCTGACATCCCGTTTCTACCGTGTCGTGCGTCGCACCGCGACGTCCGCGACAAAGTTCGCACACGTGAGCGAGCAACCCGCGCCGCCCGATGAACGCAAGACACAAATGTACGGCGACGGGTTCCGCCGCGACAGGGCCGACGAACGGGGGGCGGTTGCCGCCATCGCCGGTTCTCGGACCAGGCGACGCTTTGTTGCGGCACGGTCTCAGACCGAGCCGCGCTACTCGGCCAGTGCCCGCTCCGCCTCGGCAAATACCACCGCCAACCGGTTGAGCGCTTCCATCGACGATTTGCACAGCGGCGAGAGCGGATCGAGAAACACCTCCTCGTAGCGCCGGGCGGCGGGGTCGTCCCACTCGGCCTGCACATCCAGCCAGGCATTGCGCAGCGCGTCCGTTCCCATCTTCAGCTTGGCCGTGCTCGTGCTCAAGTCGCCGATTCTCATCAGGGTGCTCCTGGCGGCGTCGCGACGCCGGCTCGTATTTCGCCGTCGTCGAAGGCGGTCGGCGGCGGAGCGTCGGCCACATTAGTTGCCGGCAGCGATTCCCCGTCGCGAGCCATCCCGGTCGCCTCGCCCGCCGAGCCAGACGTCGACACTTCGCTCGTCGGCGCTTGCATGGCAACGTATGCCGCGAGGGCCGATTGCATCCGTTCGAGCGCCGCGACCGCCTTGGGATGCTCCGTTTCGAGCCAGCCGCCCAGTTGCCCCACGCGGGCCCGATACTCCGCAACTTCGTGTTGAATCTTATTCCGCCAATGCTTCACGGCTTCGAGTTGCTCTTCCGCCCTGCGCAAGCGACGTTTGGCGAGGTCGAGCGCTTCCTGTTCGTCGTGGCACGTCTTGCGTTCGCCGTCCATCGCCAGCGACTGGCACCGCTCGAGATCGGCCCGCGCTTCGGCGATCTTCTCCCAGCCGACGCGAACCTGGTTCTGCCAGTGCTTGACGCAATCGTGCTCGATCCAGTCGACGTATCGCTGAATCACCATCTGCGCGCCGCCGAGCGCATCCCCGGCGTCGCCGCGAAACTTGAGCATCGCCAGCCTCATGCGGCCGAGAACGTCGATCGAAGTGATATGGGCGGATTCGGTCATGGCAGGAAGAGGTTGGAGGTTGGAGAGGTGCGGTGCCGGACTCAACGCGACAAACAATTCTCTAACCTCTAACCTCTAATCTCAGTGCTTTGTACTAGCATTTCGGTTGCTAGCATTTGTTTTATGCTGTGCTTAATAGGCGTGCCGTAGCGGCGTGTTGGCGGTTTGTCTTGTTCATG
>QEVJ01000201.1 GCA_003576845.1 Planctomycetota bacterium | reverse complement strand
CTCCGACTACCCACAACCGCTGCCGGCCGGACCAGGCGGAATGCTCTTCGGCCGCAGACGTTTCGGCGACGGGAAGCCGCCGCATGGCTCGCAGCGCGGGCACATCCAGCGTCGCCCCGCAAGCGCAGCGAACTTCGCGTCCCGCCTGGCTGGGGCCGACGGGGTTGCGCTTGCCGCACTCGCACTCGAGTAAATAGGTTTCGGTCATCGGCACGGTCCTCGTTTGCGACTATTCTATACCGCGCGAGCCGGTGGTCCCAACAGCGCGTTGCCTGTCGAACGTCCCGCTCTACGGCTTCATGGTCGTTGCCGATGTCAATGCGCCCGAACGCATCCCCGAGTTCGCCACCGGCGCCGCCGCGGCCCAGGGCGTTTGCGATCGTCCCGGCCGCCGGCGAAAGCTGCCGCATGGGCACGGCCAAGCTCCTGTTGCCCTGGGGCGATTCGACCGTCATCGAGTCGGTGATCGTCGCATGGCAAAAGAGCCGCGTGGACGGCGTGCTGGTCGTCGTTTCGCCGCAAAACGAAGCGCTGGCCGCAACCTGCCGAACGGCGGGAGCCACGGTCGTCGTGCCCGCGACTCCGCCGGGCGACATGAAAGCCTCGATCCAAGCCGCCGTCGCGCATGTGCTCGAAGACGCGTCGCTCGACCGCGACGATTGCATCCTCATCGCGCCGGCCGACATGCCCTGGCTCGAACCGGCGACGATCGACGGCTTGCTCGCCGAGTTCGGCAGAACGCCGGGCGAAATCGTCATTCCAACGCACAAATCCCGCCGCGGCCACCCCATTGTGCTCCCGTGGTCGCTGGCGGAAGAAGTGCGGCGCCTTGGCGAACACGAAACGCTCAAAACCGTCATCGAGCGTCACGGCGCTCGCACTGTCGCGTGCGACGCCACGGTCCTCGGCGACCTCGACACGCCGGAAGATTACGAATCCGCCCGCAAGCAGTTCGGCAAATGATAGGATGGCGTGAACGCACCGAAAATCACCGAATCCGGAATCCCGAATCCCGACCATGCCCACAATCCTGCTCCCGATCGGCGACGCCGCCGAGACGCTCGACACTTTCTATCCGCTGTTTCGTTTGCCCGAGGACGGCTTCGAGGTCGTCGTTGCCGGTCCAGAAGCGCGGCTTTACCACACGGTGCTGCACGAAATCCCGCCGGGCGCGGACTTGAAGTGGGACATCACGCAGGAGCGGCCCGGCTATCACCTACAGGCCACGGCGGCGTTTGCCGACCTGCGAGCGGAGGACTTCGCCGGCATGTTCCTCACCGGCGGCCGCGCGCCCGAGTATCTCCGCTACAACGAGGCGCTCTTGGCGATTACGCGGCACATCGTCGGGGCCGGCAAACCGGTCGCGTGCGTCTGTCACGGCATCGAGATTCTGGCCGCCGCCGGTTGCCTCCGCGGCCGCCGAGCCACGACCGTTGCCAAGTGCGTCCTGGACATCGAGCAAGTCGGCGGCCTGTACGTCGACGAACCGGTCGTAATCGACGGCAATCTCGTTACGGCCCGCACGTGGCACGACAACACGGCGTTGCTCCGCGCGTTCATCCAAATGCTCAAACAACCGTAGGTCAGGCACTCCCGTGCCTGACGGCGCGGCGCAGGACGTTCGCGGCTATCGATCGATTATGACGTTTCGGTCGGCATCACCGCGATTGTCGCGAACGGCACCGCGGGCGTACCAATTTGATGGCTCGTCCGTTGGCGTTTCCGTCATGCACGGAGTGCATGACCTACAGGGCGTCGCCGTTTGATGGCTCGGGCGAAGACCGCGGGCAAGGCAGCGACGACGAGCGCGATGGTTCCCGGCTCTGGCACGGCGACGTACCGCAGGTCGACGAAGTACGGCCCGTAGATTACGTCCCATTGTCCCGGCGGCAGTTCCTTCGTGGCAAACGTGCCCGCGATCGGCGCGTCAATGTCTCCGGTGATGATCCGAAACACGTCGCCGGGCGTCGGTTGAAAACCGCCGAGCAGGGACACGTGCAGCGTTCCGTCGAGCAGGACGCTTTGCGAATGGTCGATCTGATCATGCTCCGTCGTCGGCGCGAGACCCGCCAGCTCGAACGCCATCAGGCCCTCGTCGGTTTGCGTGAAGACGTTCGAGAGCCGAATGAAGCCGATTTCGCCGGCGTGACCGACTTCTATCGCGGCGAGGTTGTCGAGCGGGTTGAGGAATTCGCCGGTGCCGCTCACCCGCCCGCGGTTGACGAGCTTCGCCCCGCGGACGGTCGGCAAGCCGTGGTCGACCCAATTGAGATTCACGACGCCGGTCTTGTTGAGGGTCCAGCGATCGGGAAACGTGCCGTCGCGGCCTTCGTAACCCACTTGCACGCCGAGCGTGCCGCTGTCGATGTCGACCACGTCGCCGAAGCCGTTGCGGTCGAATAAGAACAAGTACGGATCGGTCACGCCGTTGCCGATCTCTTTGGCTTGGATGTCGAGAAACGCCCCGGGTTGAATCTTCGTGTAAGAGTCGGTGTCGTCCGAGGCGTCCCAGTTGAAGTACCCGACGGTGATGCGATGATGTTCGAGCACGTTCGACGTCGCATACTGATGCAACGTGCTGTCGTCTGGCAATCCGCTTTCGGTCGCGATGACGCCGCCGCCGAGTCCGAATGGGGCCTTCATGCTCAGCGACGCCTTATCTGCAATCCGCACGAGCGATGATCCCGTGAGCGTCGCCGGCGCTTCGATGTGGTTCGATCCGGCCTGCGCTTCGATCAGCCCGCGGACGATGACCGGCGAACCTTGCAGGCGGCCGTTCTTCAAGAAGACCAACTCGCTCTCCGGTCCGAGTTGCCAGACGCCGAAACCCGCGAGAATGTTCACGTCGAGGACGGCATGGTCGGCGAGATGGACGCCGCCGTTGTATGCGCCGCCGATGCTTTCGACGTTCAGGCGGAACGTTGCGTTTGCTTCGACGAGCGTGTCGCTCGGCGTCGGCAGGTTGTAGCCGTCCCAATCGTACTCGGCCACGTCGATCGTGGTGCTGGTAACGACGGCGGCGAAACCGTTCTGCCGGATCGTGCCCGAACCCGTGTACGTGCCGCCGTAGAACTCGGTTCCGGCGTTGAGCCCCAGGACCGCGCCGGAATGCACGGTCACTTTCGCGCCTTTCTTAAACGTGATGACGCCGGCGCGGATGCGGGCGAGCGCGTCGGTGGCCACATCGACTTCCGAGCCGTCGAACGTGACGTGGCCGGCGGGTTCCGTGGTGTAGAACTCGGCGAGCGCTCCGGCGTCGATGAAGGACAATAGACCTTCGCCGCCGAACGTCCACTCGTGCTGGAAGCGGATCGAATGCCCGCCGCCGATCGTCGCGAGGCCGTCGAAAGCGTCGTTGAGCGGGCCGTAGAATTCGAGGTTTCCCGTGCGAGCTCGCACGGACCCGCGTTCGGTGTTCTCCTGATTGCCGTCGAGATCGAAGTCGCCGCCCGCGTCCGCATGCACCGACAGCGTGCCGCCGTCGCCGACGACGCGGCCGCGATTGCGAAGTTGCGAACCGACGTGGACCGTGCCGTGGCCGGTGACTTGCGAAGGATTCAAGAAGCCGTTGCCGCTCACTTCGCCGTCGAGGATGAGCAGATTGCCGACGGCCAGCTCGCCGGCGTCGAGTTCGACGCTGCCGAGCGAAACCACGAGATTGCGGTCGATATTCGCCGCCGCCGATGCGCCGCTCACGGTGATCTTCGGATGATCGTACCCGCCGGACCCGCGAATTTCGGCATCGAGCGCCACGTGCAGCGTGTCCTGCACGATCAGGTCGCTCTCTTCCGCCAACAGCAGCGAGCGGGCGGAACCGGGCAAGCTGGCGACGGTCACCAGCGCTTGGTCGCGGATGGTCACGGCCGTGCCGGTCGTCGGCTCGCGGTTGCCCTCCCACGCGCCGTCCCAGAACCAGAAGTTCGTCAGTGGCGACGTTGCGTCGCCGAGCCAAGCGACGCGCCGCAGCCGGATGTCCGTGTGTCCCTGCTCGTTCGCGGCGACGATGACGTCGAGCGCCGACGGCAGGACTCGCTGACTTTGGGCCAGAAACGGATCGAGCAGCGCATTGTCGGGCGAAATATGGCTTTCGTCCTCGCGCTGGGCCGAGACGCCGCCGATGCCCCCGATGAACTTCGACTGAATCGCGACGTCGGGCGAAAGCAGGTTGTAGCCGATCTCGGTGAAGTGGCCCATTTCGTGCAGCAACACGGACAGCAGGTCGTCGACGCCGTCGGCGACTCCGCCCGGAACCGCGTTCGCCGTGTAGCCGATCTCCAGCAAGTCGGGCGGCGTGCCGTTGAACGTGTTCTGCTGGGCGAAGTCCAGGTCGCGGTAGAGCGTCTGCGTGAACGGCAGGAACTCGCCGTGCTCGTCGGGCGTCGGGTCGAGGAACCAGACGTTGTTGCTGCGGACGTTGATCGAATGGTCGAAGCCGTTGTAGACGGCCAGTTGCGTGCTGTTGGCGGGAAACGTGCCCCAGTGGACCGTCACGCCGTAGGAATTGTTGGAATACGGCAACAGGTCCTTCCACACGTCGGCCGCCGCGAGCGCGATCTCCTTGAGCTTGCTGCCCGTCGGGTCGTAGGCCGGAAACTGGTCGGCCGGGGTGTCGAAGACGAGCGTGATTTCGATGGCCGAGGCGGGCCTTGGATTTGCGACGAGGGCAAACGAGACGAGCGCGCCGAGATACGCGAGAGACTTCAGGGCGTTCATGAGCGTGACGGGGGAGAGTTGGTTCGCCGAAGGCACGCGCGCAGCGGCGGCCTCGGCCCGAGATTAGGAACGACGATCCACGCTCCGCGCAAAGTCAGAGCGTCCTGCCGGGGAATTCGGCCAGAACGCCATGCACGGAACGGAATTCCGCCGCAGGGCGGAAAGAACGGGCAACGGCCGGGCGGCTATTCGCGACCTAACGATGCCCCTCTAGAGCTAATACGCACCGCGGCGGCGTCTGTGACGCGCCTCGGGCCGCGGGAGCAAGATTTTGTCGGCGCGAGGCGGCGGTTTTTCGGACTTTTCGCTGGGATTGCTTCTGTCCGCCGTCCACTGCTCATAGCACGCTGTCCACTTCCGACCCGAGTCCTCAGGCCCCAGCCTCTAACCGCTTGTTGAAAAAGGGGGACAGACCCTTTGGAAAGTGCGTTTTTAGGCGCAGATTGCGACGTGCCCGAGAGGGTCAGTCCCCTTTTTCAACAGGCTGTTAACCCCCGACGTGCTCGTGCCCATGAGCATGTCCCCGCGGCGTGATCGTCTTCTGGTGCGGAATCGGCAGGCCCAGCAGGTCGCCGTTGGCCTTGAACCCGTCGCCGTCGACGTCGACGAAGATCGGGTTGGTGACCGCGACCGGCTTGTCCTTGCCGTGGTCCGGGCCCATCACGACGCCAAGCTGCGACTCTTCGCCGATCGTCGCCACGATCACGTGGGCATCGCTTTCGAGTTCCAGCGGAATCTCGTGGTCGAATCGCACCACCTCGCGCGAGAACAGTTTCGCATTTTCACGGCGCGTGAAGTTCAGCTTCTTGTCCGGCCGGCCGTTGATGAAGACCTGCACGCGGTCGACGTCGAACCAATTGGGGCACTGCACTCGGACGTGCAGCATGGCCTTGCTGTCCGGAGCCGAAATGGCCTCGCCCGACCCGGCGGTTTTCTTCTCTCCTTGCAAAGTCGTCAGCGTCGCTTCGAGAAATGGCCCGTTCGTCATTACGACTTGCCCGCGCTCGGACGCCCGCACCATGTCCATCGTCGCGATCTTTGCCGGATCGTCCGTAGGGCTTTTGATGTAGTTCCGCAAGAAGCCGGAGCCGTGGAAGTTGTAATGCGCGTCGGTGTTCACCACGCCGGGAATGCGATAGCCCAAGTTGAGCATCTGCATCCAGTTGGTAATCGTGTTCGGCGATTTGCGGGCGTCTTCGAGCGTCGCCGGCGGCGTGAAAACTTCGTGCGGCGGGTGGACTTCCATGACGTCGACGAAGCCGAACATGTTCTCGAAGCCCGCGTCCGGCTGGCCGTCGGTGTCGCGGTCGCCGAGGATTTGCACGAGGTTCGGATGGTTCATCTGGACGAGCTTCTCGCTCTTGTCGTCCCACAGCGCGAGCCGCTCGATTTGGGCGACGGGGTTGGCGTTGTCGACGACCGGCCCGCCGCCGTCCTGCGTGTGCGGCCGCTCGACGAGCGGAAAGGCGTTCTGGTGATTCACCGGCAAGAGCGAGCCGGTGAGTTCCATGCCGCTGCACGTGGCCATCAGGTGCTCGACGCCAAGCTGCTTGAGGTGCGGCACGTAGGTCGAGATTCGGTTGTGCTCGGTACACGGCGCGAACTCGATGTGTTCGCAAAGTAGATTCTGCACGCGGCCGAATTGGCTTGACGTGTTGTCGCCAGACGGCGTCGAATGGCTGTGAAAATCGCTCGACACCCAACCCTTCGAGTCGACGACGCGGACGAGCTTCGCGGCGAGAGGCGACTCTTCGCCGCGTTCGACTTTGATCGAGGTAAACACGGCGTCGTACTCGGGACCGTAGCTAATCACCGCGTCGTAGTCGCCGGGCGGTAGTTCCTGACGAAACTTGCCGTTGTGGCTGTAGTAGACGTTCTTGACGGCGGTATCGGCGCTGTCGGGACCGAAGTCTACCTCGGGCGCTTTGTCGTCGACGGAAACGGGCTTGGCTGGCAGACGACCTTGGAACTGCACTTTGCACGGAATCGGCCCGCCGCGGTCGTCGGTGATGTTGGCGACGACGTATCCCGCGGGCGGCAACTCGGCCTTGATGGTCACGCTCGTCGTAGACATCAGGTCGAGCGGAATCTCGCGGACGCGGCGGCCCAAGCGCTCGACGTTGACTCGCCAGCCGTCGTCCGTCTTCGGCAAGTCGAACGCGAGTTTGCCGTCTTTGTCCGAGCGGCCCGCGGCGTGTTTTTCTGGCTTGTTTTTGCCGCGCGAGACCGTGACGAACGCTCCCGGCACGGGGCCCTTGTCGTCGACAACCGTCACGGCCACGGGCACGAGCGGTTTATCGGCCATCCGCGCGGCGATTCCCCGCGCGGCCAGCAAGCTGTTCGCCGGAAAGACGCGCCGCGTCACCTCGACGGACTTGCCGGGCGCGAGGTCGACGTTCGCCGAACCGTCAACGATGTACTGCACCACCGCGGTCTGCTGCTTGCCGTCGCGCGTTTTCGCGTTCGGGTCGTACTGCACCTTGGCTCCGACCGGCACGATGCCATACGCCTGGCCGAACCACTCGTCGTCCCACCAGGCGACGTTGGTTTCCGCGTCGATGTTCGCGGTAAACGTCCGGTCCGCCCGAACGCGGTCGATCAGGTCGACCTTGATCGGTTTGTCGTGTGGGTTGGTGTACTTCGTCGTCACGGTCATGAAGTCGTCGCCGTCAACCAGGTGGTACGCTACCTCGACGCGCGGTCCGCCGTCGGATGGCTTAGCGACGACGCGCAAGTGAACGGCCTCTCCACTGGCCGCGACGTTGGCCGCGACCGCCGGCGCGACCGACTCCGCGCTCGGTGTCGCATTACGGCTCGTCGCGGCCGCGAGTCCAAATCCAAAGACGTACCCACCGCCGCCGGGATAGTACGCGCTGAGCTGATCGTTCGGCCGATCGCGCTCGGTGAGGTCGATGATGCATCCGCCGACGTTTTTGACAGTCATGTTTGCGTTGCGCGTCGGAATCGGGTTGCCGAACACGGCGACGATCTTGTCGTTCCGCATTACGTGATCGCCGAGAATCCAATCGGCCTCCTTGCCGGCGGGGGCGATGCCTTTGTCGAGGTTTTCGGCCGTGATCGTGACGATTTCGGCCGCAGGCAAGCGTGTGGCGAGCGACAGCAGCGACAGAGCGACGAAAAAAGTCCAGCGCGGCATCGGCGTGATCCTTGCAAGAGTCGGTGCGGGGGACTGTAGGAGGCGAATCCTTTCGCCGATAGTGCGGCCAAGCGGCTTTGTCGGCGAAGGGATTCGCCTCCTACAGTTCACGGTGGGGAGTTGACGCTTCCCACCATTAACGCCGCCAGCGAGCGCCGCGGCAAGAGTTTCGGGCCAATTCCGCGTCCCCGATCCTCGATCCTTTATCTTCATTCCTCTGCGCCCCGCCCTCCGCGCCGCACCTCGATCGCCTTTCTCCACGGTTCATCGGCCGCGATCAGTTCCGCGATCATTCCTTCCGCGTCCGAGGCCATCGTCGACATCCGCACGAGCCACAGCGACCGCATCGTTCCCGTCGAATCGAACGCCAGCGGCGAGAACGACGCCACGACGCTCGCGGCAATGCGGGCGTTGAGATCGGCATTCGGACTCGCGTTCGACAGCCGCTTGCTCATCGCCGCCCGCAGCGAAGCAAGCACGAGCGGCCAGGCATGGCGTCCGCCGGGCGTTTGCTGCTGCCACCGCAGATCGTCGGCGAAATCGCGGGCCCGATCGGGACTCGGCGCGAACGAGCTGACGTCGTGCAACCGAAGGAGATAGCCGATGAGCAGATCGGTCCAGCGGTCGCACCGCCGCCGCAAACGATTGACCATTACCGCGTGCCGCCGCTGTGCGCCGTGTCCTTGCAGGACGAGGCTGAGCACGCGGTTGCGGGCTTCCATGTGGCCGATGAGGATGCTGCGGGCGATCGGCTCGCCACAATCGGCGCCGCGAATCCGATCGCCCGCGGTTACGACAGCGCCCCAGACGCGGGTCAGCACTTCGCCGGTGAGAATCTCTTCCGCCAAGGGGGCGAGCCGCCGCCAGTCGTCGAGGGAGGGCCGCCGCGCGGTTTGTTGGGCGAGCCGGCGAAAATCGCCCAGCGCCCGTAGCCAGCGGTCGATCCGGCATTTCGACGCCATCCAATAGTCGTCGAGCCGCCGCGATTCGATCCGCGCGTCGGCGGACAACAGCGCCGGACCGTGGGCGGCGACGAGCGCGGCAAGTTCGACCAGTTCGGCGGCGTGCATGAAGGGGCAAAACGCGGTCGGCAACGGATACGGCGACGCGAAGCCCAGAGGGGACGAGGGCTTCGTCGTCGCCGCATGGTCCAGAGATGCGAATCGACGCTAGAGCAAGCGGCGGGCCAAGCGCGAGGGCGAGGCAGCCACCGCGATGCCGCGTCGCAAAATGCCGCAAAAACGCGAGGTCTCACACGCGGGCTCGCCCGAGCACGTTCGCCGCTCGTTGCCAAACCGCAACGCGCGCGACAATCGCGTGGCCCCGCGACGACTACATCGCGCCGAACTTGGCGATCAAATCGACCGTGCGGCAGCTATAGCCCCATTCGTTGTCGTACCAGCCGACGACCTTGATGAGGTCGTCCGCTTCGCCGTCCTTGGTGAGCAGCAGGGTCTGGTCG
>QEVJ01000200.1 GCA_003576845.1 Planctomycetota bacterium | reverse complement strand
ATGAGTACCGCCTTAAAACTCCGCCAGCTAAACCTTTACGCGCTGGCAGCTTAAAAATCTTGCTAAGAAAACAAGATTTCACAGGTTTGTATTACAGAGAGGATGCGCAAACGCAGCGCGTGCGCGAGATTCATCTAACGCGTGCTCGGCGCGTCGAACAGTTTGCCGATGAGACTCTCTGGCGGGGCCGGCGTGAGGAGGCTTATACCGATGCCCGCGGTCGCCGACGCCGCCAAACCCCATACGACCGGTTCGAGACCCCAGAGATAGAACGGCATGAAGGCCGTATCCATGCCGATCGGGGATTCTTCTCCGAGCCAGCCCGCGATGAAGAGCGCGAGCACCGTGCCGGAACCGGCGATCATTGCCGCGAGCACGCCTTTGGACGTCGCTCGCCGCCAATGCGCGGCCATCATTGCGGGCACGAACAGCGCGGCGCCCGCTCCCGATGTGCTGAACACCACAATCGCCTGCAAGAACCCGACCGGCTCGATGTTGGCGAGCACGGCGATCGCGCCGATCGTAATCATCGTCGCCCGCGTTGCCCGGCGGATTGCGACTTCGCCGGCGTGCGGATGCAGAAACCGCTGGTAAACGTCGCGGACGACGCCGGACGCGATCACGACGAGGTATGTGCTCACCGTCGCCATCACCGCGCCGAACGGCGCCGCCAGAATCAAGCCGGAAACGAGCGAACCGAGCGGCAAGCCTTGCGTGACGTGAATCGCCATCCGCGGAATCACTTCGTCGGAGTTCGCCAGCGGCGTCGCGAACACCGCCCGCGCGGCGACGGCGACGCCGATCAGCGGCAGGTAGATGCACATGTTGTAGAGCGACAGCACGACGATCGACCTGCGTATCGACGGCGAATCTTCGGACGCCATGAGCCGCGTCAGGCTGGCGGGAGACCCGACGCCCGTGAACACCCACAAAAAAAAGTACGAAGCGGCCACGCCGACGGGCAGAAATTGCCGCCCCGCGGCGGAATAGCCCGGTCCCGCGGCAAATTCGGGCCCGGTTTGGGCGATAGCCGCATTCGTCGCATGTTCCAGCCCGCCGGAAAGCCGAAACGCGAGAAACGCAAGCACGGCGACGCCGAAGAACATGAGCACGCTCTGAAACAAATCGGTCCAGACCGACGCCAGAAACCCGCCGATGAGCGTGTAGCCCACGACCGTGAGCGCAAAGAGCACGAGGCCGAACAAGTACCGCGCGTCGAGCTGCTTGTCGGCAATCGAACGGACGAGAATCGGTTCGCCGGGCCAGGCTTGCTGCAAAACGAGCGCCCCGGCCTTGAACTGCGCGACCAGCATGAACGACATGAACACGATAATGATCAGCGAGCTGACCAGGCCGACCGCGGGACTGGCGAAGCGCTCGCGGAGCATGTCGGGCACGGTGATTGTGCCCGTGCGGCGGGATATCTGGGCCACACGCTTGCCGAGCATCGCGAATCCGGTGATCGGCACGACCATGTAGCTGGCGATCCACAGGGCGACGATCCAGCCGTAGCTGTAGACCAGCGACGGAAAGCCCATGAACGTGCCGCCGCTTTGCACGGTGACGGTCAGGGCGAGCGCCCATACGCCCAGCCCCCGGTTGCCCAAGAAGAATCCTTTGAGAAACGACCCACGTTCGACGGTTCGATGGGCCAGCGCGCCGAGCCACACCGAAACCGCCATCACGGCGACCAGGGCCACGATCACTCCGACGTCCGGCGGCGCATCAGGCATCGCGGCGCTCCGGCGACGGGCAGGCTTCGGTCGCCGCGGCTCCTTCGTCCGCGTCGGCCGGATCGGCGGCCGCTTCCTCGCCCAGCGGATCGTCGCGCATGAATCGCATGGCAAACCAGATCGAGGCGAGCGTACACAGCGACCACGGCGCGACGATGCCCCAGAAGACCCAATCCGGCACGCCCAATACGAATGTCAGTTGGCCGGTTCTCCGCCCATAGCCGAAGGCCGCGCAGTAGCCGATCGTGTACACGGCGGCCGCGAACCACAATCCCACGGCAAACAGCGCTTCGCGCCGCGAGGAACAGACGAGCGGATCGGGACCGTTGAACATGGTTTAGGTTAGGCGTCCAGCGGAGTTTCTTCGTGCCGGCGTCGGAAAAGACGGGAGCATTCTCTCGCATTCGGCGGCGCGAGACAACCATCCGCGGCCGACGCCCCCGCGGTGTGCCGCACCGCCGGTATGCCCGCAAAGTTTCAGCAGCTTGTCCGACCGTAACCGCCGCGGACCGGAAATCCCGCAAATCGCCGGCCGACGCGGGGCGTCGTCTGATTCTCTAATCGGGGGTGGGCCGATGGACGTAATTGTGTGGATTTCGTTTGGAGTGATCCTCTCCGTCGGTGTGTTATCGTCATGCTCGCAATCGGGGGCAGATTGTCGGCGTCGGTTTTCGGTTTCGCAGGGACGTGGCTCTGCCTCGCAGCGACCGTCTGTGTGGCACTCGGGCAAGACCCCGCCGCGAGCGTTCCCGCCGCAGCGGAGCCGGCGGCGAACGCTGGCGGCGACGGGGGCGCCGGCGCGGACGACGTGCTCAGCCTCGTCGACAAGCCGCTCGAAAGCCTGGTTACCCAGAGCGTGGTGACGACCGCGCCCGCGGCGATGGCGATGGAAGTGACCTCCGTTACCCGCAACGAGAGCACGGTCGCGAAATCTCCCGCTGCGATTTACGTACTCACCGACGAGATGATCCGCCGCTCGGGCGCGCGGAGCGTTCCGGAGTTGCTCCGAACCGTTCCGGGCGTGCAGGTCGCCCGCATCGACAGCAATCGCTATGCGATCGGCATCCGCGGATCGAACGATCAGTTTGCCGACAAGCTGCTGGTGCAAATCGACGGGCGCAGCGTGTATACGCCCCTATTTGCTGGGACGTATTGGGACGTCCAGGACGTGTTGCTCGAAGACGTCGAGCGGATCGAGATCATCCGCGGCCCCGGCGCGACGGTCTGGGGCGCCAACGCGGTCAACGGCATCATCAACGTGATTACGAAGTCGTCGCGCGACACGATCGGCGCGTTCGCGGAAGGCGGCTCGGGAACCGAAGAGCACGGGTTTGCGTCCGCTCGGATCGGCGGCGCATTAGGCGATGGCCTGACGTATCGCCTGTACGGCAAGTGGTTCGATCGCGACGACGGTTTCGATCCGGCCGGCTACATCGAAGACGACTGGACGCAAAGCCGGGGCGGTTTTCGGATCGACTGGGAAGCGTCGGACTGCGACACGTTCACGCTCATGGGCGACGCCTACGCCGGAGTGTCCGACTTTACGGCCGTGCGACCGGCGTTTCCTCCGGTTGGCGGTCTGTTCGCGTTTCCCTCGCGTCTTGCGGAGCGCGTGCACGGAGGGAACGTATTGCTGCGGTGGCGACACGAGATCGACGACGATTCCGATTGGCAGATTCAAGCGTATTACGATCGCACGGAACGCGAGCATACCCTCGGCGGGTATCGCGCCGACAACGACACGGTCGACGTCGACTTCCAGCACCACTTCTGGGCCAACGACCGGCACGAAATCACCTGGGGCGCGGCGTATCGCAACAATCGCGATCGAATCCGCGACGCGCCGTTCTGGGTCGAGCTGGATCCCAATCGACGGGCCGACGACCTGTTCAGCTATTTCGTCCAGGACCAGATCACGCTCGCCGACGACCAGTGGTATCTAACGCTCGGGTCGAAATTCGAACACAACGACTACACGAGCTTCGAGTTTCAGCCGAGCGCGCGGCTGCTGTGGACTCCGTCGCAACGGGAGACAATCTGGGCCGCCGTTTCGCGTGCCGTGCGAACGCCCGCCCGCATCAACGAAGACATCCTGCTGACCATCCCGACATCGGCGACGCTGCCCGTGTTTGCGACGCTCGCCGGCGTGCGCGATGTCAATTCGGAGCAATTATTGGCGTATGAAATCGGAATGCGCCGGCAGGAGACAGACCGTTGGTTCTGGGACGCGACGGCGTTTTACTTTCAGTACGAGGACTTGTTCGCGCCAGTTCCGCAGGCGCCGGTGATTGGCGTGCCGACCTTTGCGCCCTTTTTGCTGCTGAACGCGCAGGACGCCCACGCCTATGGCTTCGAGGTCGCCACGGACTACGCGGTGACTCCCTGTTGGAAGCTGCGCGGCGGATACAGCTTCCTGCGGTTCGTATTCGATTCGACCCCGTTCGCGCTGGACGCGACGGCCCTCGCGCACGAAGGGGACAGCCCGCGGAATCAGCTTTACGCTCAGTCCGGGTGGGATATCGGGGCGGACTGGAAACTGGACCTTGCCTGGCGGTATGTCGACAACCTCCCGGCGCTTGGAATCCCGAGCTACAACGCCTTGGACGCGCGATTGGCTTGGGAGCCGACGCGCAACGTGGAAGTCGCGATCGTCGGACGGCACCTGCTGGACGATCACCACCCCGAGTTTCCGGCCAGCCCATTCGTCGGCGGCATCGGCACGCTGGTTCAACACGAAGTTTATGGCGTTCTGACCTGGCGATATTAACGCGGCGGCGAATCTGCGGCGAAACGGCAATGCATTGCCGCGGTCCGCCCAAGCGACCCCTGGCGAAATCTGCCGGAAAACTAAAACGAGCCGTGTTCGATCACCGTCCCACAAGCAGGCGCTTCGTTGCGGCAACGCCAGTCGTCGGCGCACGCGGTTCGCGCCCGCAAGGGCGCCGCTCGCGCGTGTGGACGATGCGGACCGTCGTGGCGGTTGTCGCCGTGTTGCTGAGCATGACCGGCGTGCTGGCTCAGGACGAAGCGGATGGAATTGGCGACGCTCCCGTCCAAGTCATCAACCGCGAGAATCAATTCAAGGCGGTGTTTCTCTTCAACTTCGGCCACTACGTGACCTGGCCCGACGACGACGCGGCCACGGCGGACGATCCGTTCGTTATCGCGGTTGCGGGGAAGCACGACGTGGTGGCGCTCCTGAAGCGGGTTGCGGCGGCCCGCAAACGCAAGGGCGGCAAAGACGGCATCGAGCGGCCGGTGGAGATTCGCGAGTTGGACCCGGCGGCTGCGCCTCCTCCCGTCCACATACTATTCGTCCCCAGAACGGTTCCGGCGAAGCAGGTAAACGCCCTCGTCTCGGCCCTTTCCGACAGTGCGACGCTTCTGGTGGGCGAGGACGAAGCGTTTCTCGACAACGGCGGCATGATCAATCTAGGCGTCAAAGCCAACAGAATGCACATTTCCGTCTCGCTGCCCGCGATGTCCAACGTCAGCCTGAAACCGGACTCGTCGCTATTGCGAATTACGCCGGATGTCCGGAAGTGACGTAGACTTTACCGCCCCTGACTGGAACGACTCCCCTTCCGTCGAAGGGACTCGCGGTCGATGTAACGGCGGCCCGGAATCGGCAACACTTTTCGGCGCGCCGAGTGTGGAAACGGCCTGGCCCCGCAGCGCAGCCAGACGCACGAGAGACTTACGGCGATGGAGTATCTACGCGATCGCTCGATCAAAACGAAGCTGCGTTGGCTGACGGCCTCGACCGTCGTCGTGGCGTTGCTGATCGCGTGCGCGGCATTTATCGCCGACGCGTTCATCACGATCCGCCGAACGAAGGTCGAGCAGGTCAAGACCGCCGCAAATCTATTGGCGGCCAACGCGACCGCGACGATCGAGTTCCAGGATCAGGCCGCAGCCGCCGACCTGCTGCAATCGCTCACCGGGTTGCCCTCGGTGCAAAGCGCTTGCCTGTTCGATGAGCGGGGCGCGGTGTTTGCGACGTACCCGCGCGAGTTGGCGACGGAAGAGATTCCGCCGTTTGGAAATGCGAATGCGGCCGAGTTCGTCGACTCGCGATTTGCCGACGTTTCGTACGTCATCCGCCGGGGCGATCAGCGGTTGGGCGGGCTTTGGATTCGGGCGACGCTCGACGAGATTTACGACCGCGTCGCGCACGTGCTGCTGATCGGCGTTTGCGCCGTGGTCGTCGCGATGGGGGCGGCGATGGTCTTCGCCAGCCGACTGCAGCGGATGCTCAGCCGGCCGATTACCGAGCTAGCCGGTGCGATGGAACGCGTCCGCCGCGGCGATTGCTCGCAGCGCGTTTTGGCTCAGGGGCGCGACGAACTCGGCGTGCTCTGCGATGGGTTCAATTCGATGCTCGACCAGATCGAAGCCGCCCAGGAAGCGTTGGAGACGGCCAACGCCGAGCTCGAGAACCGCGTCGAGGCGCGGACGGCCGAACTTACCCGCACGAACGCGGATCTCCTCACCGCCCGCGACGCGGCCGAAGCTGCCAGCCGTGCGAAAAGCGATTTTCTGGCGAACATGAGCCACGAAATCCGCACACCGATGACCGCGATCCTCGGCTTCCTCGAACTACTCGAAGACGCAACGGCCACGCCGGCCGAACGCCGCGAATACCTTCGCACCATCCGCGGCAACGGGCAACATCTGCTCGGCGTGATCAACGACATCCTCGACTTATCGAAGATCGAAGCCGGCAAGCTCGACGTCGAGCGGCTCGCCGTGCCGCTTTGCCCACTCTTGTCGGAAGTCGTTTCGCTGATGCGCGGTCGCGCCGCGGCGCGTAACCTGTCGCTCGAGCTGCGCTATATCTGCCCGATCCCCGAGTCGATTTCCACCGATCCGACTCGGCTGCGGCAGATTCTCGCGAACCTGCTCGGCAACGCGATAAAGTTTACGGAGCAAGGCCGCGTCGAATTGGTGGTCCGCCTCGTTGAGCCGGTCGACGAAGAACATGCGCAACTCGCGTTCGACGTGATCGATACGGGCGTTGGCATGACAGGCGATCAACTGCAGCGCGTGTTTCAGCCCTTCACGCAGGCCGACGAGTCGATGACGCGGCGATTCGGCGGCACGGGGCTGGGATTGACCATCAGCCGTCGCCTGGCGCGCCTGCTCGGCGGCGACATCCAAGTCGAATCGAAGCCCAAACGCGGCAGCACCTTTACGCTCACGATCGACGTGGGTTCGCTCGCCGGGACGACGATGCTCGCCGAATGTCGCGAAGCGTTCGTGCCGCTGGCCGCCAAGGCGCCGGTCGGTCGCGACCACGAGGGCGACGGCGACGAATCGCGACCGCTGTCGCTCCCTGCGCTCCCGGCGGTGGCTTCGCTGCCGCTCGTCGGCTGCCGCGTGTTGTTGGCTGAGGACGGCGTCGACAACCAACGCTTGATCAATCTATTGCTGCACAAGGCCGGCGCCGAGGTGACAATCGTCGAGAACGGCAAGCTGGCCCTCGAGTCGGCCCTCTCGGCCGAAGCCGCCGGACAGCCCTTTGACGTGCTGCTCACTGATATGCAGATGCCGGTCATGGACGGATACGAAGCGGTGCGGCGGCTGCGCGAGGCCGGTTACGCGCGGCCGATCATCGCCGTGACGGCCCACGCCATGCGGCAGGACGAGCAGAAGTGTCTCGATGCCGGGTGCGACGCCTATACGAGCAAGCCGATCGAGCACGCGGCGCTCATCGCCGCGGTGTGGCGCTTCGCCCGCAAACGCGACGTGGTTCTCGCCGAAACGGCGACCGACTGAAAGGGCCGAATCACCGCGGCGAGCTGGTTGACGGTGGATCCCTCGATGGCCGCCACGGGGGCAGATTGTCGTCCGCAGCGGCGGCTTTCGCGGGCGTACTGGCGGCGTCGTCCGGGCGATCGGAGGCGGCTGTCGCCCGCGGCGCGTTCGCCAGATCGACGGAGAACTTGTGCGTGGTCGCGAGCGTCTTGCCGTCGGCGGTCGTCAGCCGCACCTCTAGGCGTAGTTGCGATCGCGACGGCGGGCGATTGGGCCAGGGCAGATCGAAGTGCACGCCCGAACCGAACGGTCCGGCGCGGAATCGCGAGGCGACTTCGTGCGCGGTGAAATCCCATCGAGCGACGACGCCGCGATCGCCCGACGCCAGCGGATCGTGCAACACGAGCGTCATCGCGCCTGGGTCGCTCACGAGTCGTCCGGCAGCGTCGCGGGCTTCGACCAAGGCGAAGATGCCTTCGTCGCCGAAGCGACCGTCGGTGTCGGCGCCCCCGGTGATGCGGCGGTTGAGCTTCAGCGATGCGGCGGGACCGCAAAGCACGCTCGACGCGGCGTTTGGGTCGAGCGCCGCGGACGGTAGCGGCCTCGGCACGGTCGCGGTCGTCCCGGGTTCGTTTTTCGCTGTCAGCAGCACGTTGGTTCGGCGCGGTGGGGGCACACGACCCAAGGGCGGCGGCGATTCGTCGCCGAGTTCCGTCTTGGGCGGCTCGAAATCCTGCATCTCGTCCGGCGACACATCGTCTTGGACGCCGTTCGCATCGCCCTTCGGCGTCGGGAGCAATTCGCTCGGTCCGCCGGCCGTCCCGCGGCGGCGGCGGAGCGCGTCGTTCTCGCGGCGGCACGAATCGAGCTGGTCTTCGAGATCCGCGATCATGCTATCGCGGTAGTAGATTTCATCCTCGAGCCGCCGCCATTCCCGTTCGCGCACTTCGGCATACGGATCGACGCGGCAACCCGCGAGGACCGCGGCGCTCAGGGCGACGGCGATGGGTAAACTGCGGCGAAGCATGGCGCTTGTGCGCATCGGCAAGCGCAGTCGCGCGGCGACGACCGGCGACGCGAAGCGAAACACATTCGTGAGAAGGGACTTCCTTGTCTGTGAACGTCGCAGAAGGTGACTTGGCGACGCGATTTCTTCGGCTGCGGGCGGCGCGTTGTGAAATGCAATTGTCGCCGCTATTTGCCGTTGTCTTCCTTGCCTGACTTGCGGGCGAGAGCCGGGTCCATGTGTTCGATGACCTTGTCGATCAGCCGATACTCGAGCGCTTCTTCGGCTGCCATGAAGCGGTCGCGATCGGTGTCCTTTTCGATTTGCGTCAGTTCCTGCCCGGTGTGCTTGAGCAGAATCTGATTGAGCTTCGATTTGACCTTCAGAAACTCGGTGGCGTGGATCATGATTTCTTCGGCGGTGCCTTCCATGCCGGCGAGCGGCTGGTGGATCATGATTCGGGCGTTGGGCAACGCATGGCGCTTGCCGGCGGCGCCCGCGGCGAGCAGCACGGCGCCCATCGACGCCGCCTGGCCGATACAGTACGTCGCCACGTCGCAGGTGACGAATTGCATCGTGTCGTAAATAGCCAGACCGGCCGTCACGCTGCCGCCGGGCGAATTCACGTACAGGTGAATGTCGGCGTGTGGGTCTTCGGACTGCAAGAACAGCATCTGGGCGACGATCGAATTGGCCATCTCGTCGTAGACCTGCGTGCCCAGAAAGATGATGCGGTCCTTGAGCAGGCGGCTGTAGATGTCCATCGCCCGCTCTTCGCGGCCGCTCTTTTCGATGACGTATGGGATCAGAGGCATGGCTTGCTCGCCTAGGAATTCGAATATTGTAGGGTGGGTCGAACGATAGTGAGGCCCCATACGCATCAAGTTAAGCGAGATGCCTTTGGTTTTATTGGACTTACGATCGATCAAAGTGGTTGTGCTAGCAGTGTGTTTCCC
>QEVJ01000199.1 GCA_003576845.1 Planctomycetota bacterium | reverse complement strand
AGTCACGAAATCCGCACGCCGATCACCGCGATCCTCGGTTTTGCCGAGGAATTGCGAACCGACGCCGCCGACGGCGTGCTGATCAAAGACCGCGAATGGGCGCTCGAGACGATCATCCGCAACGGGCATCACCTGCTGCAAGTCATCAACGACGTCCTCGACCTGAGCAAGATCGAAGCCGGCAAACTGAACGTCGAGTTCGTCGTGTGTTCGCTGCCCCAGATCGTTTCGGAAGTGCTGGCGTTGATGCACGTCCGCGCCGCCGACCGCGGACTCTATCTCGCGAACGAATTCGTCGCCGGTGTTCCGGAGTCGATCGCCACCGACCCGCTCCGTGTGCGGCAAGTGCTCATCAACCTGATCGGCAACGCCATCAAATTCACGCACGCGGGCGGCGTGCGCCTGAAAGTCTCCGCCAGCCACGAACGCCGCCCAGAGGGCACACTTCGCTTTGATGTGACCGATACCGGAATCGGGATGTCCGCCGCCCAAATCCACCGCATTTTCCGGCCGTTCGAACAGGCCGATTCGTCCACGAGCCGCGTTTACGGCGGCACCGGCTTGGGGTTGTCGATTTCGCGGAGGCTCGTCGAGATGCTCGGCGGCCGGATCGAGGTCGAAAGCGCCGAGGGCAAGGGGACGACCTTCTCGTTTACGATCGACAACGATCCCGCGCGAATCGCGGAAAACCGCGCCGCCGATCCGGCCGCTGCGGCGGCGGCGCGAGTCGAGCCGCCGTCGTCGGCCCGCTGCGAGGGAGCGAGAGTCCTGCTCTGTGAGGACGGCAAAGACAACCAGCGATTGATCGCCCGAATTCTTCAACGCGCCGGCGCGGAAGTCACGGTCTGCGAGGACGGGCGCGAGGGACTCGCCGCCGCGCTCGACGCCCGAAAAGCCGGGACGCCCTTCGACCTCATTCTCATGGACGTCTCGATGCCCATCATGGACGGTTACACGGCAACGCGCCGGCTTCGCGAAGCGGGTTACGAAGGACCGATCGTCGCGCTGACCGCACATGCCATGCCGTCCGATCGACAAGCGTGTCTCGATGCCGGATGCGACGACTACGCGACCAAGCCGATCGACCGGCCGAGCTTTCTGGCAACCGTGTCCCGGTGGTCGCTCGCCGAGAACAAAGCGATGCAATGCCAAACCATTTGATCGAAAGGTCCGATACCATGCACCGATCGCCCGCAACTCGTGTTCCGCGCGCCGCGTCAATTCGGCGGCCGGCCCGATGTGCAACCGAGCCGAGCGCCGGAGCGGCTCTCCGCCGGCTGCTATCGCTTGCTTTTGGCTTATTGTCGCTCGCCGGCTGCATCTCCACATCGGCGCCGTCCTCAAAAACGACCGAAGGCGACGCCGCAAAGCCGGCGTCCGTGCTGGTCGACGCCGCGTGGCTCGCCGACCGGCTCGACAACGATCGCATCGTCGTCGTCGACGCGCGTAATCCGGTCGATTTCGCCCGCGACCGCATTCCCGGAGCCGTAAACGTAACGCCGGAGATGCTTCTCGACTCGAACCCGGAGAACGGCACCAACATGGCCGGCGTAACGGCCATCCAAGAAGTCTTCGGCAAGGCCGGCATCGACATGGAACACACCGTCGTCGTCTACGACGCTGGGAGCGACTACCGCGCCGCGGCACGCGTGTTCTGGGTCCTGGAAGTTCACGGGCATCCCGCCGTCGCCGTGCTCAACGGGGGTTACGCCAACTGGCGGGCGACGAAACGCCCGCTGACCGCGACGCCGCGTGAACCGACGCCGCGCACGTTCGTCGCCACCGTCCGGCCGGAGCGCTATGCCACGAAGCTCTCCGTGCTTCGCGCCGTGAACGATCAAAGCGCCGTCGTGCTCGACGCCCGGTCCGATGACGAATACGCCGGCCGCACATCCAAAGCGGCCCGCAGTGGGCACGTCGCCACGGCGATCCACGTCGACGCCGTGAAAAACCTGGTCGTTTCCGAAGATGGCGTCTGTTCGGTCGCCTATTCCGACGAACTGGCCAGGCTATATCGCGACCGCCTCGACCCGAAAAAGAAGATCATCGCCTACTGCAATAGCGGAAATCGGGCCAGCGTCAGCTATCTGGCGCTGCGGAGTCTCGGATTCGATGCGGCCGTGTACGACGGCTCGTGGCTCGAGTGGGGCAACGACCCGCACACGCCGATCGAAAAATAGACCCTTGCGGCCACGGGCACTTAACGCCCGGCCATCCATGCCAGTTGCCCACGAGGAGCCTTGCCGTGCTGCACAGCGTTCGGAATCCGCGATTCGGCATCCGTGCCAAACTGACGGCGACGGTCACGCTGCCGATGGCGGCCATCATCGTGGCGGCCGTGTGCGCCTTCGCCGCCGTCGAAACGCGGCACGCCCGATCCGATGCCGAACGTGCAGCCGAGGCGATGGCGCGGGCGTTGAATCAAGATCTGGAGCGGATTCACTTGACCGCAGACCAGCAACGCAGCGCTGATCTGGTCGATCGCCTGGCGTCGTTTTCGGACGTGATGCGCGTCACCGCCTACGACGAGCGTCACCGCGTGTTCTTCAACTATGCCGCGGCCGGCGTTGAGTCGCCGCCGCCGATATCCCCCGACACCGCCTCGCCCAACGCCGCCTCGCCCGACACGGCCTCGCCCGACACCGCCGCGCCCGAGCATCGCGGCAACTCGATCGTCCTGTCGAAGCCAATCACTTCGGCATCGCGATCGTTGGGCACGGTTCGCGTCGAGTTGTCCACGATCGCCCAGAATCGCCGGCTCGATCGCGTATTCCTGATATTGGGCGGCGGCGCGGCGCTGGCCCTGCTTACGAGCCTCGCAGTCGGCATCTTCATCCAGCGCCTCGTAGCGCGGCCGATCGTCCGACTCGCTGCCACGATGGACGCCGTCACCGCGGCCGACGCCTACGAATACGACGTCCGTGCCGCCGTGAACTCGAACGACGAGGTCGGCCGGCTCGCCCAAGCTTTCAACTGCATGCTCGTGCGCATCCAAGCCAGCGACGAAGCGCTGCGGGCAGCGAACCGCGACCTCGAAGCAAAAGTCGCCCAGCGCACCGCCGACCTCACCGCGTCCCTCGCCTCGCTCCAACGCGAAGTCGAAGAACATGCCAAGACGCAGGCGGAGCGCGAGCGGCTCTATCGCGAACTGGTCGACGCCTCGCGCCAAGCCGGCATGGCCGAGGTCGCGACCGGAGTGTTGCACAACGTCGGCAATGTGCTCAACAGCGTGAACG
This sequence comes from Planctomycetota bacterium, assembly GCA_003576845.1. Taxonomy (GTDB): domain Bacteria; phylum Planctomycetota; class Planctomycetia; order Pirellulales; family PLA5; genus PLA5. The sequence continues at coordinate 6,260 of QEVJ01000199.1, read as the reverse complement.
TGTCCGTCAATCTCCTGCTCGACCAATGCCAGCGCAGCCGTGTCGGCGGCGTCGAAAAGCTCTGGCGCGTGCTGGACGAGAATCGCGGCAATTTGCGCGAATTCCTGACGTCCGACGCCAAAGGCAAAATGACGGTCGATTACCTCAAGGCCCTGGCCGATGCCCTTCGCGGCGAGCGAGATGGAATGCTCGCGGAACTTGACCGCCTCGGCGATTGCGTCGAGCACATTAAGGAAGTCGTGGCCACGCAACAGAACTACGGACGCGCGTGCAGCGTGCGCGAGGCCGTGCCGCTTGCCGATCTCGTCGAGGACGCCCTCAAGATCAATGCCATGGCGCTGGAGCGGCACCACGTCACGATCGAGCGAGAGTTCGCCGACGTTCCGCCCATCGTCACGGAACGCCACCGCGTTTTGCAAATCCTCGTCAACCTGCTGAGCAATGCCAAGTATGCCACCAGCCCCGTGACGGACCGCGAGCGACGTATATGCCTGCGGATCGGCGAAACCGACGGCTCCGCGACGATCGAGGTGGCCGACAACGGCATCGGCATCAGCGCCGACGACATGCCCAAGGTGTTTACCCACGGGTTCACGACGCGACCGGGCGGCCACGGATTCGGGCTGCACACGTCGGCGCTCGCGGCGAAGGAGTTGGGCGGCTCGTTGCGCGTTGCCTCGGCCGGGCTCGGCCACGGCGCCACGTTCACCCTGCAGGTGCCGCTCGTCAAACCGCTGTCTAATCCCGATCGCCACGCGCCGCCACCCCAACGAGTCGCTGAAGAATATCTGGTCGCCGCCTGCGCTCCCGCCTGACATGCGTCGTGCGACTGGTTCAGCGGGGTAGGTCAGGCCAAGCGGCCAATCACCTAGCCATTCTCGCCAACCTCAACCCGCGCCGGCCTGACACGCGCCGTGCGAATGCTCGATTTGCTGCGGTCTCAGCGCTGTGCCGCAGTCTCCCGACCGCGGCACGCCCCCGACTGGCGGATGTCCATCCCCACTCGGCGCGCGTTAATCTGGGTAATCGTCAACCCCAAAAACCAGGCCACGCCCGCCTCGAGTTATTGAACAAACTTCTGGGAAATCAGGGGGTTAACGTTCAAAAACTCCCTCCACCAGGGGCCTGCCTCCTGAACACCGCCGCACCGCGTTTCACCGGCGCCCCGAAAACCGCACGTTCGTATCCCCGTCAATCGTGCCAAATCCCACGCGCCGCGCCGCCAACGCAGCGCGGCAAGCGTCCAACCATTCTTCCTACCAACCAAGTGGCACAACTTCAACCCAAAAAATCCCACCACCCGACTCGACAAATCGCGTAGGGTGGGCTGTGCCCACCGAACTCTCCGAGCAAAAGCAACCACCGAACCGCCACCTCGCATCCCCTCAAAATATGAGGGTACCAAAACAAAAGCCCCACGGCCGCTCAAGGCACCACGACAATCGAGCCAAAGGCGGGCGCAGACCACGCACTGTGGATACGCACGTAATTCTATCTATACCGGGCGAGGGGGCGACAGTGCGCCGAAGCGCTTGCTTGGCGGTGTGTCCTTAGTAGTATAAAAGGATTCGTGTCGATCTCGGCGCGGCTGTGCGGCCGCCGGCGAAATTCGATCGCGTATCGGCGCCCTGTCCGCGCCGCCGGTGCGACGCCGCAACTTCTCGTCGTCGGCCGCGGGCGACCCGACTCAACGCATGCCATGCCACAGCGACGCGCGCAGATTCTGACCATCGCCGCGATCGTATTGATCGCGATTCCGGGTTGCGAAGAGGAGCGCCTCAGGGAGCAGCCGACGACCGTCGTCGCGCGAGGCGTGCTCCGTTTGACCGCGGAGCAACAAGCGAAGCTCGGTCTATCGGTCGAGCCGGCCGTCCGCCGAGACGTTCGGCCCGAACGCGAGTTCAACGGCACGATCGCCTTGCGGCCGGCGTGCGATGTCGTGGTCAAGGCGCCGGTGACGGGGTTCGTGGTGCCCGCGGCGGACGGCCGGCAAACGATGCTCGGCGCAAGCGTCGCCTCCGGAAAACCGCTCGGTACCGTCCGCGTGCTGCTCTCGCCGCAGGAGGAAGCCCAGCTCGTGGCCGCGCGCGAGGAGGCCGACACGGTCATCCGGCAGTCGGAACTTACGATGCGGCTGGCGAAGACGCAAATGGATCGGCTCTCGTCGGCCTCGGACGTGGTCGCCAAAACGCGGCTCGAGGAACTGGCCAACACCTATGAAAAGTCGCGTGTGTGTATGGAAGAGGCCCAACAGAAACTGCCCACCTTGCCGCCGGAACGCGGCGACAACGAGGTCCGCCTGCGGCCGGTCGACGTCGCCGCGCCCCTCGACGCCGTCGTGACGACGGAGTTCGTTCGGGACGGACAGTTCGTCGCGCAGGGCGAACCGCTGTGGACGCTCGAAGATCGCTCGAAGGTTTGGGTGCGAATCGGTGTTTACGACGCCGACCTGCCGAGCGTCCAGCGCGACCAAAACGTCAACGTTCGCATAGCGGGCGCGAAGGACGCGCTCGTCGCGCGGCCGGTCGACGTGCCGCTGGCCAACAAGCAGGACGCGCGGTTCGTCGAATTGACCTATGAAGTCGAAAACCCGCACCTGGTGTTGCGGCCCGGACAGGCCGTTACGGCCCTGGTTCCGCTAGGCGGCCGGGCCAAGGAAGTGGTCGTTCCCGCCTCAGCCGTTCTGTTCGACGGTCTGGATAACGCCTGGGTCTACGCGCAGAGCTCGCCTGCCGAATTCCGTCGCCGCAAAGTCGAATTGGGACCGCAGCTTGCCGATGGCGGCATCGTTGTCCGCCGCGGTCTGGACGAGGGCGAGCGGATCGTGGCCGCGGGAGCACAATCGCTGTACGGCGAGGAGTTCAAAGCGGAAATCCAGGTCGAGGAGGGCGAGAACGAGGCCGAAGAAGAGCGCGAGCGCGAGCGCGAACGGAAGCGAGGCTAGGCGATGTTGCGCTCGCTGGTGATGTTCTCGCTGCGTTTTCGGCTGATCGTCGTGCTCTTGGCCGTAATCCTCCTCGTCGGAGGAATCGTGTCGCTGCGCGACGCCGATTGGGACGTCTTTCCGGAATTCGCGCCGCCGCAGATCGTCGTCCAAACGGAAGCCGCCGGGTTGTCGACGGAGGAGGTCGAACAACTGGTGACCGTTCCCGTGGAAGCGGCCCTCAATGGCGTGGGCCGATTAAAAGTGCTGCGGTCGAGTTCCGCGGCGGGGTTGTCGGTCACCACCGCGATCTTCGAGGACGGGACCGACATTCTCACGGCGCGGCAACTCGTCGGCGAACGGATCGGCGAAGTCGCCACGAAACTTCCACAGGGAACCGGCCCGCCGCGGATGACGCCGCTGACGGCCTCGACGAGCCGGTTACTGATGGTCGCCCTGACGTCGAAGACCGTCTCCCCGATGGACTTGCGGACGCTGGCCGACTGGACGTTCAAGCGGCGGCTCGAAGCCGTGCAAGGTGTCGCCAAGGTCGAGGTCTTCGGCGGCGCAGTCAAGCAATTCCAAGTGCTCCTCGACCCGCTGCGGATGCGGTCGTTCGGCGTCTCGCTCCAAGAAGTCGAGCAGGCCGCCCGCAACGCCACCGGATATGGCGTAGCGTCGTTCCTGGAAACGCCCAATCAGCGCGTGGCGATTCGCCAGCGGACGAGAATCGAGACGCCCGACGATTTGGCCGCAGTCCCGATAACGGTCACTCGCGGCCTGCCGATCGCGCTCCGCCAGGTCGCCGACGTCGCGATCGGCGTCGAGGATCGCGTCGGCGATGCGCTGGTCGACGGCAAACCCGCCGTATTGATGGTGATCCATAAGCAGCCGTACTTCAACACGCTCACCGTCACCGACAATTTAAGCGGCGCGCTCGACGAACTCCGCGGCGGCCTGCCCGCCGACGTCGAATTACACGAAAACTTGTTTCGCCAGGCGACGTTCATCGAACGGGCGATGCACAACCTCAATCTGGCGATCTTGATCGGTTGTGCGTTGGTCGTGTTGGTGCTGGCCGCGTTTCTCGCGCAGTGGCGGACTGTCGTGATCAGCTTGACCGCGATTCCGCTGTCGCTGCTCGGCGCGATCCTCGTCCTCCGAGCGTTCGGCGCATCGCTCAACTCGATGACCTTGGGCGGCCTGGCGATCGCGTTGGGCGAGGTCGTCGATGACGCGATCGTCGACGTGGAAAACGTGCTCCGGCGGCTCCGCGAGAACGCCCGGCGGCCACGGCCCCTGTCGGCGTTCCGCGTGATTCTCAAGGCCTCGCTCGAAGTCCGCGGCGCGGTAGTGTATGCGAGCTTCATCGTGATGCTCGTGTTTTTGCCCGTATTTCTCCTACCCGGCCTGGCCGGCAGCTTTTTTCGTCCGCTCGGCTACGCTTACGTGGTGGCGATTCTCGTGTCGCTCGTCGTAGCGATGACGCTGACGCCGGCGCTGTGCTACTTGTTGCTCCGCCGCTACGGCGAGCCGCGCGACGACGGCCGCTACCGCGCGGACGACGATTCGGCCCTGGTGCGATTTCTCAAACGCGCCTATGGCCGCGTCCTGCCCGTCCTTCTGACACATCCCAAGGCAACGCTGGGCGCCGCGCTGCTGGTGGCCGGTGCCGCCGTGGGACTTGCGCCGTTCTTGGGCGGCGAATTTCTGCCGGAGTTCCGCGAGTCGAATTTCGTGGTCCTGATGGCCGGAAAACCGGACAGCTCGCTGGTCGAAGCCGAACGCACCGGAAAGCTGATCTACGATCGCCTCGCGGCGTTTCCCGGCGTCGAGAGTGTGGCCCAACAAATCGGCCGCGCCGAGTTGTCCGAAGACACCTGGGGACCGAACGTCAGCGAAATCTGGGTCGAGTTGGACGAGCATATCGACTACGAGAATCTGCTCTCCGCCGTCCGCGACGATTTGGAGGACGTGCCGGGCTTGGTGTTCGAGATCAAACCGTTTCTCCGCGAACGAATCGACGAAACGCTGACGGGCGCCACGGCCGACGTCGTCATCCGCGTCGCGGGACCGGACTTGGCCGAACTTCGCGCGATCGCCCAAAAGATACACGACGCCATCGAGGACGTGGCCGGCTTGGAGGATCTGCGCGTCGAACAGCAAGTCGCCGTGCCCCAATTGGAGATCCTTTCCCGGCCCGCCGAACTGGCCCGCTTTGGTGTTACGGCGGGAGAACTGAATCAAACCGTGCGAACTTTGCTCGCAGGCGCACACGTTGGCCAAATCTACGACCAGGACCGCGTGTTCGATGTCGTCGTGCGCGCGCCCCCCGCCGCGCGGAGCAATGCCGCCGCGATCGGAGAGCTGCTGGTCGATCTGCCGACGAACGAGAAAGTACCGCTGCGGGCGCTGGCCGACATCAACCTGGTCGATTCCCCAAACGCGATCAATCGCGAAGGCGCCAGCCGCCGTGCCCAAATCACCTTCAACGTCGAAGGCCGCGATCTGTCCGCCGTAGTTGCCGAAATCCGTGACCGGATCGAGCGGCAGGTCGAACCGCTGCCCGCCGGATACCACATGGAATTCGCCGGCGAATATGCCGCCCGGATGGAGGCCGTCGCGCGGCTCGTGCTCTTCGGCGGTCTGAGCCTCGTCGGCATCTTCGCCCTGTTGTATCTCGACTTCCGCTCCGTCCGCCAGGCGCTGTTGGTCATGCTCAGCGTTCCCTTGGCCGGCATCGGCGGCGTGTTCGCCGTCGCCGCGACCGGCGGGAGCGTGTCGCTCGGGACGCTCGTCGGATTCGTCACGCTGTTCGGAATCGCCGTCCGCAATGGCATCCTGCTAATCAGCCATTTTCAGCACCTCGCCGCGATCGACGGCATGCCGTGGGGCCCCGCCCTGATCGTACGCGGCGCCACGGAGCGGCTCGCCCCGATTCTGATGACGTCCGCCGCCACCGGACTCGCGCTGCTCCCGCTGATCGTGGCCGGAAATCGCCCCGGTCACGAAATCGAATTCCCCATGGCGGTCGTCATCGTCGGAGGGCTGACGTCGTCCGTGCTATTGACGCTCGGACTGTTGCCCGTCTTGTGTTCGTGGGCCATGCGCGGCGATGCCGAACCCGAAACAACCGAACCGCCAACCGCCCATACGCCCTAAAAAATGCTCTGTCTCAGCTAAGAGGCTATCTGGAAAGAAACGCCTGAGATTAGCACTGTGGGAGGCGAATCCCTTTGCCGACAGGCCTCGTTAGCGATTCTATCGGCGAAGGGATTCGCCTCCTGATATGGTTGGACTCGTCAAGTGCTGGCGTGGGCGGTTTTATTTTACTGCA
>QEVJ01000198.1 GCA_003576845.1 Planctomycetota bacterium | reverse complement strand
CCACGGCTCACTCGACCAAGTTCTGTCAATGAGCCATGTCATAAACGAACACCCCACAAACCGACAATACGAACTTCAGACGGCTAAACTGTTACCGAAGGTTCAAATAAAGTTCAAGTTTCAAGGTCTAAGGCAGCAAGCGACCGCCAAACGAGCCTTCAACCTTGAGCCTTATTTGAACCTTCGATACTTGAAACTTAAACCTTCCCCGCAGGGGACCACATGTTTATCGCCAAAGTCACCGGCGCCGTCGTTTCGACGCAGAAGGTCGAAAAGATGACCGGCCGCAAGTTGATGGTCGTCGAGCCATACCGGCTCGACGAGAAACAGCGCGATCGGCTCGTGACGACGGGCCGCACGTTCGTCGCCGTCGATACGGTCGGCGCGGGCGAAGGCGAGTTCGTCCTCATCACCCAAGGCTCGAGCGCCCGCCTCACGCCCGAAACAAAAGACCTGCCCGTCGACACGGTGATCATCGGCATTGTCGATGCCGTGCACGTCGATCGGGCGTGCGTGTTCAGCCGCGAGCAGAAGGATTGAGGATCGTGGGTCAAATGTAGGGTGGGCTGTGCCCACCGGAACCTCCATCTCGAAACGCTTCGAATGCCGTAAGAGATCAGACTTTTAAGGAAACGTCGGCGTCAACCTGCTAGGAGAAATCGGTGGGCACAGCCCACCCTACCCGAGATAAAACGATGCAAGTTACCGAAGAACTCATTCGCAACGTCGTCGAGCGCGTGCTGGCCCAAGTGGGCACGGGCGGTTCGCATAACGGCTCTCACTCGACGTGTCGCAGCCATCGCGGTCGCTTCGGCGTGTTCGACAACGTCGACGACGCGGTCGCCGCCGCTACGGAAGCGTTCGAGCAACTCAGCGAGCGGACCATCGAAGACCGCAAACGAATCATCGATCACATCCGCCGCATCTCGATCGAGCAGTGCGTCGAGCTGGGCACAATGGAGATGAACGAAACGAGAATCGGCCGGCTCGAACACAAGATCGAGAAGCTCAAGACCCTCGGAGAGCGCACGCCCGGCGTTGAGTTCCTCCGGAGCGAGGTGTTCAGCGGCGACCACGGTCTGGCGGTGATCGAGCACGCGCCGTTCGGCGTCATCGGCTGCATCACGCCCGTCACGCATTCGCTGCCGACGATCACGGGCAACGCGGTGAGCATGATCGCCGGCGGCAATACGCTTGTGGTTAACCCGCATCCCAGCGGCAAGCTCGTCGCCGCCGAAGGCGTGCGGCGATTCAACGAGGCGATCTACCGAGATCTCGGCATCGACAACCTGATTTGCGTTATCGCCGAGCCTACGATCGATTCGGCCGACGCGATCTTCAACCACCGCGGCGTGAAGCTGATCTGCGTGACCGGCGGTCCGGCGGTGGCGCGAGCGGCGATGAAGGCCAGCAAACGGGCGATCGTGGCCGGGCCGGGCAATCCGCCGGTCGTGGTCGACGAAACGGCCGACCTCGATCGCGCGGCGCGGTCGATCATCCAGGGCGGCGCGTACGACAATAACTTGTTGTGCATCGCCGAGAAGGAAGTGTTCGTCGTATCGGAAGTGTTCGACGCGATGATGGCGGCGATGGATCGGGCCGGCGCGGTTCGCTTGAATGCTCGCGAGGTCGATGCGCTGACCAAAGTGGCGATTACCTCGGTGGGCGAAGGCTCGCACAAGCACGACGTGCCGCATAAGGACTTCTTGGGCCAAGATGCGGCCGTGCTTGCTCGCGGGATCGGCAAGAACATCCCGGCCAAGACCGAGATGATCTTCGGCGAGACGGACGAGCACAATCCGTTCGTCCCAGTCGAACAGATGATGCCGTTCCTGCCATTCGTGCGCGTCCGCGACGTCGACGAGGCGATCGCCAAGGCGAAGCACTACGAGCACGGCTTCCGCCACACGGCGATCATTCACTCGAACAACGTCCGCAACATGACCAAGATGGGCCGGGCGCTCGACACCACGCTGTTCGTCAAGAACGGCCCGTGCATGTCGTCGCTCGGTCTTGGCGGCGAAGGATATTTGTCGTTCTCGATCGCCACGCCAACGGGCGAAGGCGTCACCACCCCGCTCACGTTCACGCGCGAACGGCGGTGCTCGCTCATCGACGATTTGTGCATCCTTGGGGCAGGGGCCAGGGGCTAGGGACTGGGGACTAGGGAAGGCAAGTCATGCAAGTTGGCAAAGTCATCGGCACGGCGACGGCGACGGTCAAGCACCGGTCGATGGAAGGCTGGAAATTGCTCGTCGTGCAACCATACATGATCGACGGCCAAACGCCGGACGGCGATCCGCAACTCGCGGTCGATTCCCTCGGCGCAGGCAAAGGCGAACGAGTCATCCTCAGCAGCGATGGCAGAGGAACGAGAGAGCTACTTGGCGACGACACGACTCCGGTCCGCTGGAGCGTAATCGGAATCGAAGATTAGTCAAACGTGGAATCGTAATTCCCTGAACCCTGAAATCTGACCTCCCACCCCCGGTCCATGCGAATCGGCAAGATTATTGGCAACGTCGCGCTCAGCCGTGCTCATCCGAGCATGGCGGGGACAAGCTATCGGCTCGTCACGCCGCTGGCGATCGAGCATTTGTATGAGGAAACGACGCGCGAAGCCGAGCCGTTTGTGGTCTACGACGAGTTAAGCGCGGGCGATGGCGACTTGATTGCGATCAGCGAAGGCGGCGAAGCGGCCCAGCCGTTCAAACCAGAACTAAAGCCCGTCGACGCCTACAACGCGGCGATCCTCGATCAACTCAACTTGTAGAAGTTCGAAGTGTTAAGTTTCAAGTTTCAAATAAGGTTGAAGACTGAAGGTTTAAGCAGTCCTCAATCCTCAATCCTCGATCCTCAATCCTCGATCCTCTCATGGCCAAACATTCCCCGCCCGTCAATCTCCACCGCATGAAGCAGGAAATCTGCGAGATCGGCGACCGCATTTACAAAAAGGGTTTTGCGGCCGCCAACGACGGCAACATCACGTATCGCGTCAACGAGCGCGAAGTACTCTGCACGCCGACGATGGTCTCCAAGGGTTTCCTGAAGCCCGAGGACATTTGCCTCATCGACATGGACGGCAAGCAACTCGCCGGGCATCGTAAGCGGTCGAGCGAGGCGCTGTTGCACCTGGAGATCATGAAAGCCCGGCCCGACGTGAAGAGCGTGGTGCATTGCCATCCGCCACACGCCACGGCGTTTGCCGTCGCGCACGAAGCGATCCCGCAATGCGTGCTGCCGGAGGTCGAAGTGTTCTTGGGCGAAGTACCCATCACGAAATACGAAACGCCCGGCGGACCGGAATTCGCCAAGACGATTCTGCCGTTCGTCACGAAGACCAACGTCATCATTCTCGCTAACCACGGCACCGTGAGCTACGGCGAAAACGTCGAGCGGGCGTATTGGTGGACGGAGATTCTCGACGCCTACTGCCGCATCCTGATGCTCGCCCGCGACCTGGGGCGCGTGAACTACTTGAGCGAGCAGAAATCGCGCGAACTCTTGGACCTCAAGCAGCGGTTCGGCTTCTGGGACCCGCGGCTCTCCGACGAAATGAAGAACTGTGACATCTGTGCCAACGACCTGTTCCGCAGCACGTGGAAGGAGACGGGCGTCGGCCAACGAGCCTTCGACGCCCCGCCGCCGATGGGACCGAAAGTCAAACCAGCATCGTCAAACGGCTCGGCAAGCTCATCGGATGTAGAAACGCTCGTGCAAACGATCACGGATCGCGTCTTAGCTGAACTGTCGAAGCGAAGCGCATAAAAGGTTGGTTCGCGCGTCGCACTGGCAAAGCCAGTGGCACCCCTCCCTGAATCCCGAATCCTGACCCCCGACTCCTGAAAATGAAAGTCTCCATCATCGGCGCCGGCGGACTCGTAGGCTCGTGCGCTGCGTTCGCGCTGCAATGCGGCGGCGTGGTTCGCGAGATCGCGCTGCTCGACGTCAACGCGGAACTCGCCGCGGGGCAGGCCCTCGACCTGCTCCACGGTGGCCCGAGCACGGCCGACCAGGTCATTGTGTCCGGCGGCTACGAGCACATTCCGACCAGCGACGTGATCTGCATCACCGCCGGCCTCCGCCGCAAACCCGACGAAAGCCGACTCGATCTGATCAACCGAAACGTCGACTTGTTTCTGTCGATCCTCGCCGACGTGCAGAAGGCCGGACACAAGGACGACGCGATCGTGCTGGTCGTGTCGAACCCGGTGGACGTGCTCACGTACCTCGCCGCGCAGCGTCTGAAGCTTTGCCCGTCGCGGGTGATCGGTCTTGGCACGCAACTCGATACGATTCGCCTTCGCAGCCTGATCGCCCAGCACCTCAAAGCGCCGCCCACGCAAGTGGCCGCGCTCATTCTCGGCGAGCACGGCGACAGCATGGTGCCGATCTGGTCGAGCGCGACGTGCGCCGGTCTGCCGCTCGAAAAGTTCCCCTGCTGGGGACCGAATGTCGCTGCACAGCTTTTCGAGCGCACCAAAGGCTCCGGCGCGGAAGTCATCAAGCGCAAGGGCGGCGCCGGATTCGCCGTCGGCATCGCCATTCGCGACGTGATCCACTCGATCGCGCTCGACAGCCGCAAGATTCTCCCCGTGAGCAGCGTGCAAAACGGCTGCTGTGGGATCCGCGACGTGGCGCTGAGCGTGCCGACGGTCGTCGGTCGAAAGGGCGTCGTCGATCGGCTCGAAGTCGACCTCTGGCCGAAGGAAATGCAAGCGTTGCGGCGGAGCGGACAGGTGCTGCGCGAGACGGTGGAGACGGTGCTGAAGCGAGTGGGAGCGCGGTAGTTGTATTGCATTCACAATTCACCACTCACGATTTGCTATTCACCATTGAATGCAAATTGTGAATGGAAAATGGTGAATAGTGAATGGTGAGTGAATGATCTCTGATGACTATGCGAAAGACCCTCGACCAAAAACTCGCCGCCATTCATGCCGACCCGTCCGGCGCGCGCGATTTCATCATCGCCGACGCCAAGGACGCCGACATGGGCTTTGGCATCGGCGCGCCGGGACAATCACCCGAGTCGCACACGGGCGAGGTCCGCTTTCGCACGCTCGCCGAGTATCGCGAGCAGATCCGTCAGATTGTCCGCCAGGGTATCGTCGACATCATGCTCATGTCGGCGAGCACCAACGCGCTCTTGAACATCGAAGAGCGGCTCTTCGACAACTCCCCAATCACACCGGCCGCGAGGGCGAACGACGCCAGCGACGTGTTCGTCGTCCGCGGCGGAACGTACTTGAACGAACCTGCCCGGCCGTTTCGTTCCGCGACTCTCGACCACATCCAATGCGGCCACGTCGACTGCACGCCGGCCGAACGCACGCTCGGCGCGAATCTCGGTCTCTACAGCCTCACGTTCACGAATCGGCTCGACGAGGACCTCGCAGCGCTCAATGCCTATCGCGAGTTCCGCACCGAGGCCGAGCGCAAGGGCTTTCGGCACTTCCTCGAAGTGTTCGACCCGAACGTGCCGTCGGGACTCGACGGCTCGGAGTTGCCGAAGTTCATCAACGACCAGATCGCCCGCACGCTCGCCGGCGTTGCTCCGGCGGGACGGCCCGTGTTTCTGAAGATCGTCTACCACGGGCCGAAGGCAATGGAGGAACTGGTTTCCTACGATCCGCATCTCGTCGTCGGCATCTTGGGCGGCGGGGCCGGCACGACCTACGACGCCTTCATGCTGCTTGCCGAAGCACAGAAATACGGCGCCCGCGCCGCGCTCTTCGGACGCAAGATCAACAGCGCCGAGTGCCAGCTCGCCTTCGTCGAGTTTCTGCGTCTGATCGCCGACCAGTTGATTTCGCCCGAAGAGGCCGTGCGGGCATACCACAGCGTGCTCGCCAAGCTCAACATCAAACCCCGCCGCAAGCTCGAAGACGACCTCAAGCTCCATACCAACGTCATGAGCTACGGCGGCAGCAGTGCAAGCGTCCCCAGCGCGGTCTCCAGCCCCCAAACCCCAGCCCCCAGCCCCGGCTCCTGTTCCTGCGGCTGCAACGGCAAAAAGCCGGGCGGCTGCGGCGACAAGAAGACAGCTTCTCCGGCGACGGTCGTCTTCGATCCGAACGTGCTTCCGGACTTCTCGCGAATGACGCAGGCCGAGAAGCTCGCCTACAACAAGCTCAAACGCGACCACATCTACGGGCAATTCGGCCGGTAGCCGCGCCGTCGCGCGCCGACCGTGGCGTGCCGTCGTCCAGTCGGGGTGCATGTCGCGGTTCGTTTTTTTTGCTGGCTTGGTGATAGCAGCTAGCGTGGATGAGTCGATCGCGGCGGCGGGACCAGAATTGGGCGGTGGCGTTGGTTTGGCCGAGGCGGTCGGCGACGAGTTGGAGCATGGGGTCGCCGCCTTCGTCCCAGAACTTTTCCGTGCCTTTGATGCGGCGGTTGATTTGCTTGATCGTCGACTCCATCGCGGCGGCGGACTCAAATCTCAAACGCAATCGCCCCATCCGACAGTGGGGATCAAGTTGGGATCGGAGAAAATACCGCTGGGAGTATGCAATGGGCGTAATGCAAATAATTTGTTTTTTTGCAATCGGATTGCAGAAAGCCGTGGCCGCCACGCTGGCGGCTATTTCGCCTTTGCCTTTGCCTTTGCCTTTGCCTTTGCCTTCGCCTTTTTCGGCGGGAACAACCACGCCCGCACGTGGTCGTGCGGGAAGAGCGGAAAGTCGGGATAGGGCTTGGCAGGCTTCGCGGTCGCGGTAAGATTGGGCATTGCATCACCTTTCGCTATTAAGAGGGTGCCAGGTGGTGTCAGACACCCGGCGGTCACGAGCCGCGCGGGGTGTCAGAACCCCAATAGCCATTTGTAGAAAAACGGCAGAGGTCGGCGAGAAACGCCGAGAAAACCGCAAAATTCGCCTCCCTAGCTCAATGGTCAGAGCATCTGACTCTTAATCAGAGGGTTGAAGGTTCGAGTCCTTCGGGGGGCATTTCCTAACGCCTTAAGCCAAAACGGTTTAGGGCGATTTTTATGCGCCGGACCGTCTGTCGGCGATGTTCAACCTTCCAAAAACCTTCCACGGTTTTCAACCGCCCGCCTTCGTCAGGAAGTCCGGAACGTAGACCTTCTCGGCCGCCGCCTTCATCTTGTCCGCCAGCCCGATGTACCGGAGCGTGGTCGTAAAGCTCTTGTGCCTCATCTTGCGTTGGAGCACGGCCGCCGGCATCGTGTCCGCATTCAACGTCGCATAACCGCGGCGGAGCGCATGGAACCCGTAGACGTGGCAGGTCTCGCCGCACTTGTGCTTGTCCGCGTCGCGGCAGGGCAGGTGAATCCCGGCCGCCCGCTGGATATCGTGAAACTCGGTCCAGAGCGTTCGGTGGTCGTGCGGCCACTCGAATACCATCGGACCGAACCCGACCACGGCCTTGATATGCTCCAACGCCGCCGCTGGCAGGTGGTCGGTATCGTCCCGCTTGCCCTTATTGTCGCCGGCACGGGTGACGATGGCTCCGGTCGTCAGGTCCAAGTCGTCCCGCTTGAACGCAAGGATTTCCTCGATTCGCCAGCCGGTCGTCAGCGCGAACACGAGCAAGGCTTGCCACCATTCTTCGGCGGAGCATTGCGATAGCTCGGGGCGGCGGGCCTTGTCGGCCGCTTCGTAAATCAGCTTGAAATGCTCGGGTGTGATTACCTGCCCGATGCGTTGCTCTTCGCGGACCATGCGTATCCGCGGCACCGCGGGAAGATAACCCCATTCCTTCGCGACGTTTAGCGCCGCCTTGATGTGGCGCAGGTCGTGATTGATCGTGGCCGCCGAAACGGTCGATTCGATCTTGCGGCCAGGCTCGCCGCTCCGTTTTGCAATGAACTCGTCTATCGTCGCCGCCTTGATGCCCGCGACTTTGGCCGGCGAAATGATCCGCTCGAAATGCCCAAGCGCCGTTTTCATGGATAGCTGCGACTTGATCGCCAGCCGCGGCAGAATCTTCGCGTCGTACTCTTCGCGAAACTCTTTCCACGTCTTGCGGCTGCGGCTTTGGTAGACGCCCGCGGCAAGCTCGCCCTCGATTTTCCGCAGCAGCTTTTCAGCCCGCGACTTCGCGCCCGCCGATTGCTGCTTGCGTTTGCCATCCGGATCGTAGTAGCCGACACACCACGGCGCATCGTCGCCGAGAAGTTTCTTTTGCTTCGGGTCTTGAAATAGCCAAGCTCGCATGTCGCTCCCCTTTTAACTCTTTGTGAAATGGTCTTCGTCAGTCGCACGTTTTGCGGCGGAATCAATAGCACTCTTCGCCATTCGCCATAGCCATCGGATTGGAGTCGTCACCCACAGAAGGAATCGAATCGCTTGCGCTTCAAACGCGGCAGGGTCAGTGAATTGAGATTCCCCTTTGATAGTCACGAATGTTTGTGTCGTAGCGATTATTTGTTTTCGGATTGCAGGCATGTGATCCGCTGTTATCAGCACGGTGAATCGCCGTGTTCCGCCGCTCTGAAAAATCGGCGCATATTCTGTTGGCTCCAAAACCGTCCCATCTGCCCGCCAGAATCGCGGCACATAAGCGTCGCTTTCCCACTCAACCGAGAAGATATCAACGTGCCTCGACACTCCCATAGGAATATCGCACGTCACCAACGAAGTGTCATACGACCAAATGAGCGGCAGGCAATCGCGGTACACAATTCGCTCGCCCGCTACCGAAGTTCCCGCCGCAGTCCAACCGACTTTGCCTTCGATTTCGATATCCGTGAGATAACACCGACAATTCTTTGCGGATCGCGACTTCGTATTTGTAACGCTTAACCTCAGGTATGACGAAGCCTTCGTTGGGTCGCAGTCGTCTTGGAAATTGGAAACGTCCCCGGTGATGACGAGTTTCGGCCCCAATAGCCAGCGGGTCACGAAGTACCATAGCGGCGGAGCAATCGCAGCCCCTGCCCAGGCGAACAGTGCAGTCACAGCAGCGCCGACCACGCCGCCCCAAATCGCCACGCGGAACTCGTCGGACATTGCTAGTATCACGACTTCCATTGCCACCTCGTTGGATGATGTCAAATCTCGCCTCTTCTCTGTCCCGCGGTGCCGGTGGCCCGCCCGTGTCGCCACGTTCAGCCGTGTTTCAAGTCGGCTGGGAGCAAGCCACCGGACAGCGTTCATGCCGCGTCGTCCTTTCGTTTCTTGGCGTCCTGCAATGCCGTCGGAATCGCCGGCGGCAGCATCGGCGTCGAACACTGTGCCGGGTCCAAGTAATGCGCCGCAGCCATGCCGGGCGTCTTGTGGCCCAAGTGCCACGCCGCCGAGCCAGGGGACACTCGCTCCAGCGCCGTCGCCGATGTTCGCCGCAGCTTTTGCAGGCCATTGCGATAGTCGGCCGGCAAACCCGCAATCGAAAGCAGCAGCTTCCACCACGGATAGAGCCGGTCGATGCGCCGCGACCACGGTATCAGCCGATCATCGTGGGCAACGCGAACGCGATCGCACGCCGCCAACGTCTCGGGCCGCAGCCGCTTGACGATCGGCTCGTCCGTCTTCTGGCACGTCCACTGAATCACGCCGCCCTCGTAGACTTCGCCCCACGTCACGGTCAACAAGTCGCCCCGCCGCATTGCGGTATCCTGTTCGACCCGGATGATGGCTTCGAGAATCCGCCCGACGTGGCATTGCCGCCCAGGCATCCCCGTCCACACGTCCAACCGCGGCGATTGCGTGGCGGCCA
>QEVJ01000197.1 GCA_003576845.1 Planctomycetota bacterium | reverse complement strand
TCCCGGCATTGAGGCCGTGAATCGCCAGCACGTTCTGCCCGATGACGAGCTGGTTGCGAAACGTGGTCAAGTCGAACTCGACGGGACTATTGAGACTCGCCTCGCCACCGGCCGTCGCGCCGGAGTTCCACGTCAGCGAAGCGTCCGCCGGCGAGGTCGCCGACGCGACCTTCACGCCGTTTAGGAAGGCCACGAACCCGTCGTCGTACAACATTCGCAAGGTCAAGAAGTCGAACGCGTCGATCGCCGCCTGATTCGGGATGTTGAACGGAATTCGGACGTATACCGACGTGTTGCCGTTCGTTCCGGACATCTGCGACTGGACGTCGATGTTGATGCGGCTGTCGTAGTTGGTCGCCGGGTTCGTATCGGTGTCGTACCCGACGCCGTTCGTGCCGGAGAGCCAGGTTTCGCCGCCGCTACCTTGCGTAAACGTGCGATTGCGCCACGACGTGCCGATGGCGTTGTGAATGGCGAGCGTCGGAACCAGCGCCGAAACTTGCGTCGCCGGGCCGATCAGCGTCGTGTCGATGTAGCTCACCTGGTCCATCTGCTGCATCGTGAGCAAATCGCCCGCCGTCACTTCGCCGCCGTGCTGCGGTGAGCCCTCGACGAAGAACTCCGGAGCGCCGACCGCGGCATATAGCCCGGCCGCCTGCAACTGGTTCGTCAAGATCCCGGAGCGCTGCGGAAAATACGTCGTCAGCAAGCGATTCCGCTCCGCCTGCCATTCCACGTCGCGGGTGTACGGCGTGGCCCGCTTGGCATCGCCCCAGCGGGCCGATTCGGCGATGATCGCCCGCTCGATGCTTTCCGCCCGAACTTCCCACGTCGCCGCGGCATTCGCCGGCGTGAGCGCGCCGTCGTTGAACAAGTGCTGGTGAACGCGGTCGGCATAGCGCAAGCGGAACTCCGGATGCTGCGCGAGTGCCTTGAACACGGTCCAAAAGCTCGCGGGAGGATTCTGCCCGCCGGCCTGCGCGGGATTGTTGCAGCCTTGGCACACGTGGATGTTGTCCGTCGCGTTCCACATGCTGTATTCCATGTCCCACACGAAGAAGCGGAACTTGGGATCGCCGACGCGGCGGCCGATCGCACGCTGGTTGTTGCCGTCGAACGCGGTGATCCCGTCGCGGTTCGTCACGTATTGATTGAGAATCAGGTGGTCGATGAAGTCCTCCATGTCGACGTACCGTTCGAGATCGGCAAGTTGGGCGTCGGTCGTTACCCCGGCCGTGAGCGCCGCGTTGGCGATCGCGATCATCTCGTTGTACCGCACCAGATCGCCGTCGATCGCTTCGTTCGTGCTCGTGCGGCGATTGAGCGCGTCGTAATCCGCCTCGGTGCCGCCGAAATACTCTTCGGCCATGTTCGCGTCCGGCCGCTCGACCGGGTTGTACAAGCCCCAGTACACGCCGTTGAGATACAAATGCACGAGCGTCGCGTGCCCGTCGAACTTGCCCATCTCGCGCGCGAGGTCGCGGGCGTAGGTGTCGCGCAGGTATTGGGCCTCGGCCGGATTCTGCTGCCCCGCCCATGCCCGCCCGCCCTGCTGCCGGAGCACGATGCTGTCGAACTTCGTCGCGGGCGAGTCGGGAAACAGCGGGTACTCCAATTTCGACGGGCCGTACTCGCTGCGGAATTCGAGCCGGAAACCGTGCTTCGGCGAATTCGAGTGAAATCGCCAGCTAAACCCGTGAATGCGGATGCCGGAATCGCCCTGATACGTCGCCCCGCTTGGGTCGATGATCTCGACGGACGTTGGCCGCTCCCACGCGCTGCCCCGCTGGCTCGAATTCGTATAAATCCCCCGCTGCGAGCCGAACAGGTCCTCCGGGTCCATCACGATCGAGATCGTCGGAATGTCGCGCAGGCCCTGGATGATCTCGTCGCTGTAGAGCGGATTGTTGACCACGTCGGGGTCCATCTCGTAGTCCGCCGGAATCGTCGCCTGCGCCGGATCGGCCCACACCGACGGAAAGCCCGCGGGATTCGCCGGTTGATGGATCACGTCTTGCAGAAAGATGTACGTCTGCGTGTCGACGTTGGTCGGCGCGAAGCCCGTCTTGAATGCGGCGGCGCGGAGCGTGGTCGTCGACGCGATCGGAACCGTCGCCGTCGGCGGCGTGTTCGCGTGGGGCGGGGCCACGACCGTTCCGTTGGTCAGCGTCGGCGCCGAACCGTTCGTCGTGTAAACGATCGTCGCGCCCGGCGTCGGCGACGTAATCTGCACGTCGAACGCCGCGTCGAAGAAACCGCGATCGACGCTGAATGCGGTGTCCGCGACAAAGCCGACGACGGTGGTGCCATTCGGCTCTCCGGGAGTCGGATCGAGCAGGTAGCCGAGTGATCCCGTCGGTACCTCGCGGGCCACGAGCCTCGGCCGCAACAAGAAGTCCGCGTCGCCCGCCGAAGCGTTTAAGCCGTGAATCGCCAGCACGTTCGTCCCCGCGTGCAGCAAGCCGACGGGCACGCCGAACGATTCGAGCAACCCGCCCGCGTGCGCTGCCGTGGCCGCGGCGAGGTGACTCGGCGTTCCGGCCGGGGCATTCGCCCGCGCGAATTCCACGCCGTTGAGATGCGCCACGAACCCGTCGTCGTAGTTCAGGTTCAGCGTCAACTGGTCGTAAGCGCTCGGGTCGGCCACGTCGAACGCACTCCGCACGTACGCGGTCGAGTTCACGTTCTTGAGCGACGTTTCGACGTCGGTGACGATCAGCGTCGAGTACCCCTGCGGCGCGAACGCGCGCACTTCGGCAATGCTCAGATACTGGTCGTTGTGGTCGACGCGGATGTACCGCGCGCCCGGAAAGCCCCCGCCGCCGTTGTCGAACGTGAACACCTGGCCCACGCCCGCGTCACTAAACGGCTCGGCCACAAAGATCGGCTGCTGATTCGCGTCGAGCACCGACAGGACCGCGCCGTTGAGCCGCTCGGGACAACAACCGTCGCCGCGGTTGACCAGTTCCACGCGGCCCAAGTCGGTCGCGGCCTGCAAGTCGACCTGCCAGAACACTGGGCCGACGTTCTCGGTGTGTGTGATATTACCCGCGTTGCCGTCGACGGCGTTCGATGTCGGAAAGCCGAACGCGACTTGCCCTGACGTGGGCTTGCCGAGCGCGAGATTCTGCTCGACCGGTGTGGTCTCGGTAACGGCATAAACCTCGACTTCGGCCATGTGCAGCCATTCGCTGTGGTTCGTGCCGCCGAACGCCGTCTTGCGGACGCGGACCTTGCGGCCCGTGATGCCGCCTTCGACTTCGCCGGTCAAGTCGACGCTGAACGAAGCTCCTACGCCGACGATCGTCGCGGCGCCCGTGCCGTTCCAAGGATTGAACGGCGTGCTCGTGTAGAGCACCGCGTTGTTCGCGTCGCGGACTTCGACGACGAGGTTGTAATCGCGCTCGGGCGACGCGCCGAGCGGCGGCGTGCAGCAATTGTCGCGCGTGTACACATCGATCCGCTCGATGTCGTAATCGGCGGCGAGGTTGATCTCCATCCACGGCTCCAGGTCGCCGGTGGCCGTGTGCGAGATCGAATTGCCGGTGCGATTGCCGTCGACGGCCAGCGAGCCGTTGAATCCGAACCCGTTCGTCGACTGCGTGACCTGCTTTCCCAGCGCGACGTTCGTGAGCGTGGTCACCGGCGCTTGCTCTTCGTCGTAACCCACGCCGAGCGTCACGCCCTGCCAGGCCGCGTCGTCGAATGGCTCGCTGCCGCCCGTCCACGCATCGCCGATCGAGGCACTCGGCACGAGCATCTTGCCCGCCGATCCGGAATCGACCAGCGTCGTAAAGATCGCGCCCTGAGCCACTCCATAAGCGATGTCTTGCCGCTGAGCGGGAAACTCGGGCGCGAACTCGCTGGCGATGCTCATGTCGGGCCGCACGAGTGCCAGATACTCGCCGTTGTCGTTCAGGCTGAAGTTCGTGTGCAGGTTGCCACCCGCGTCGACGTAATCGTCGAGCACGTTGCCGAACTCGTCCGTCGGCGTCGACGCGAACACGACCAGAAACTCGCCCGCCGCCAGCGTCTTGCTGGGAAACGTCCACTTGGTCGGCAGCAGATCATCGTCGGTCAGATGCCAGGCGGCCAGGTCGATGGCCGCGTCGCCGGCGTTGTAGATCTCGATCCAGTCTGATGCCCGCCCGTCGCCGTCGGCGAGCGTGTTGTTGTTGTCGGCCATGAACTCGGAAATGATCGGATTGGCGGCGAGCATCTGCCGGGCTTCGAGCGCCTCGACGGCATACTGCCGCCGGATCCGCACCAACGAACGCATCCGATTGCGTAATCCTTCGCGCCGCATTTCGACTCCTCGCGCAAGAAAAACCCGGCCGGTAGCGGCCGGGTAGATGAATCAATCGTAAACGGGCCATCGAGACATCGCGATCGGTGCCGGAAAATCGTTTCCATTCCGCGACGGCGTCTACTTGCCGGCGCGGCGGCGAACTACGAACGCCCCGCCCAACAGCCCAAGCGCCGCCAGGCAGACGCTCGACGGCTCGGGCACGGCGGTCGTGCTGCCGTACACTTCCAGTTCCGCGATCGACAGCCACTCGCTGTGGTTCGCGCCGCCTTGAGCGATTTTGCTCACGCGGACGCTCTTACCGATCACGCCCGCCCCGAGGTCGATCGTAAACGACGCGCCCAAGCCGACGATCGGAGCGCTGCCCGGCGGGTCGACGCCGTCCCAAGGATTGTACACGGGATGCGTGTAAACCACGTTGCCGTCGCCGTCGAGCACTTCCACCGTCAGATTGTAATCGCGCTCGGGCGAAACTCCCGCAGGAGGCGTGCAGCAATTGTCGCGCGTGTAAACAGCGATTTCTTCGATGCGGTAAAGATTCCCCAAGTCGACCGACAAGCTCGGCGTCATGTCGCCCGTAGCCGTGTGCGATATCGAGTTGCCGATGCGGTTGCCGTCGATCGCGCCCGAAGCCGGCAGGCTAAAGCCCGTGGTCGATTGCGTCGCGGTTCCAAAGATTTGGGCCAGATTGCCGAACGGCGGCGGCGCCACGTCGGCGATCGCCCGCAACTCGGCGATCGACAAATACTGGTTCGCATGATCGACGCGGACGTACTGTGCGCCCGAGAATCCCAAGCCGCCGTTGTCGAAGGTGAAGACTTGCCCGACGCCCGCCCCCGCGATCGGCGCGGAAGTAAAGAGCGGCGAAAGTGTACTGTCGAGCACCGAGAGCGTCGCCCCGTTCAAGCGTTCCGGGCAGCAACCATCGCCGCGGTTGATTAACTCGACTGCCATGACGTTGTAAGCGGCGGTGAAATCGACCTGCCAGAACACCGGCCCGACGTTGTTCGAGTGAGTAATGTTGCCGAGGTTCCCGTCGACGGCATTCGAGGTCGGAAAACCGAACGCCACGTCGCCGGTCGTCGGCTTACCGAGCGCGACGTTAGTGATGATCGCGTGGGCCGGCCGCGCCGACACCGCGCAAAACGCCGCGACAGCCGCCGCGGCAAGCACAAATCGGACCTTAGCGTTCATTAGCCACGCTCCAAATCAGCAGGGCTGCAAAGCAAAGTTTGGTTCGGCGATCCGGCGACGGCAAAACGCCCAGCGCGGATCGAGAGCGCTCCTCGACGGGCACGATATTAATTGCCGCCAAAGACAATGTCAACAATTTTGGTGAGATAAAGAGGAGAGATTCAGACATTTTTCTCGACCGAGTTTCATCCGCGGAGAGGGCGGAAGCGGGCGGCTCGTCGGCCGGTGAGCGGTGCCAAGCAGTTTTTCGAGGCCGGCCGTTAACCCACCCGAGAATTTCGTTGACGCCCGATATTGTGGTGGTTATCGTACTGGCGGCGGGTCTTGGCACCCTGGCGTATTCCGACCTTTCTTGGTCTCTTTCGCGGAGAAGGCTCATGAATCGCATGTCCCTGGCCGTTTCGGCCCTGGCTTCGATATTCGTATTGGCCCCGCCGTCTCTCGCGCAAACAGTTGGCCCGCCCATTCACTTTCGGGCCACCGACGTCGTCGTGCCCGCGCCATCGTCGGACGTGCTCCACTTGACGATGGACGTGTACGTCGAGGTACCCAACGGTCCGATCGACGCGACGGCATTCGGCATGCTGTTCAACGTGTTGCCCAATGGGGCGCCCGTCGCGCTCATCGACGCGACCGAGCCGGCCGCGGTCCGTCCGCCGATCTTTCCGCTCGATCAAACGATCCTCGAGTTCGTCTCGCCGTCTGCAAGCGGAGACGACGGCGCGGCGATCGGCCTATACTCCGTTGCCGGCGAGAACGTATCCCTCGAACCGGGCGAGTACGGCTTGTTTACGCTGCACGTCGACGTTGCGCCGAACACCGTGGGCACGTTCGACCTCGTGTTCGGCACGGACGAAAACTTCAACGGACTCGTCGGAAACACCGACGACGGTTTTATTATCTATCCCAACGCCGAAGGCAGCCCCGCGGTTCTGGCGAGCATCACGATCGTGCCCGAACCGAGCGCTTGGACGCTCGCGACCGTGGCGGCGTTGACCGCGGGCGCGTGGCGCTGGCGGAGACGCACACCCGCGCGGTCGCAGTAGACGTAGGGTGGGCGGTGCCCACCTTAGCCACCGAGCGGAACGCCCATTGAAACGCCACGGCCGTGGGCATCCAACGTGCGTGGCGTGTTGGGAATCGAATGCCACGGCGACGCGACGCGGGACGAAATGGAGAGACCGGTGGGCACAGCCCACCCTACTGTCTGCGCCGTTTTCCTACGGTCCCGCGGCGTCGTGCGGAATACGATGCCTACGTTGGCGGGGCGATCGTCTCGTCCACTTGCGCTTCGGTGAGGCATACCGAGCGGATGCTCGTTGCGCGGCGCGTTATCGGGTCGATCTCAATGATCGCGCCGCAGAGCCGCACGTCGCCGGTGGCTACGTCGAAGTGCTCGGGAAAGAACGTCCGCGTGACTTCCATGACCGGCTCGATGCGGCGGCCGATGATGCTTTCGTGCGGGCCGGTCATGCCGAGGTCGCACTGAAACGCCGTGCCGCGGGGGAAGATTTGAGCGTCGGCCGTGGCAACGTGCGTGTGCGTCCCGAGGACAGCCGATACTTTGCCGTCGAGGTAGCGGCCCATAAGCTGCTTATCGCTCGTGGCTTCGGCGTGAAAGTCGACGACGATCGCTTGCATGTCCGCCGGAAGCGCGGCCAGCACGCGGTCCGCCGCCGCGAACGGGCAATCGACGGGCCGCATGAACACGCGGCCCATCAGGCTGACCACCGCGACCTGCTCGCCGCCGCGCGTCTTGAGCACCATGAACTCCCGGCCCGGCGACTGCGGCGGATAGTTCGCCGGCTTGACGATGTTCGCCTCGCGTTCGAGGACGTCGCAAATCTCGCGGCGGCGGTAGATGTGGTCGCCGAGCGTGATGCCGTCGACGCCCGCGGCGATCAACTCGCGATAAATCTCCGGCGTCAGGCCCGACCCGCCGGCGGCGTTCTCGGCGTTGGCGATCACGAGATCGAGCCGCTCCCGCTCGACGAGGGCACGCAGCGCCTTGACGACGATCCGCCGCCCGGGTTTGCCGACGATGTCGCCGATGTGGAGGATACGCACGGAGGCTGGGGGCTGGGGATTGGGGGCTGGACGAGAAGTATCAAGGCTCAAGTATCAAGGTTCAAATAAGGCTTAAGCTTCAAAGCTCAACGACGCCGCTAAGTTTCTGCTCTCCAATTAGCCATTTAGACCTTCGGCCTTGAAACTTATTTGAGCCTTGATCCTTGAAACTTGAACCTTTATATCACGCAGTAGTCGCCAGCCCTTTCACGACGTCCGTCCGGTAGGCGTTCAGCGCCGGGACGTAGCCGACGATCGAGGCCAGCACGATGAGTCCGGGGACGACGATCAGGCTCCGCCAATCAAACGAGAGCAGGCCGACGGCAACGCCCGTGTAGTCGACGATCCACGGAGCGGCGGCGGCAACCAAACCGTGGCCGAGGACGAAGCCTGCGGCGCCGCCGATAAGCGACAATAGGATCGACTCGCACAAGACTACGAGCATCACGGTCGCGCGGCTCGCGCCCAAGGCCCGCATGACGGCGATTTCGTGCCGCCGGCCGAGCATCGTGTTGTAGATTCCGACCATCACGCCAATGCCGGCGACGATGACGGTGAGAATCGTGAGGCCCATCAGGACGTAGGTCGTCGGCGCGACGAAGCGATCGAGCAGTTGCGTCACCATCCGCACCGGCTGGGCCGCTTGAGCGACGGGCGAGCGATTGATCTTACGAAACTCGTCTCCCGCGGCCGCGTCGGTCATCGACTGGCGGATGTTCTCGGGATACAGCGCGAATTCCGGCCCGCCGTAGCGCACAAGAATCGCCGTCACTTGCTTGCGTTCATCGGGCAATTCGCGATCGTGCGCAGGTTCTTTATTTCCCGCCGCGGCGCTCGATGCGGGAGCGTCCTCTTCGTCGCCTCCGTGGCCTTCGATTCGAAAAAAACCTTCCATGTGGATGAACAAGGCCCGGTCGTTCGGCGTGCCGGTCGGCGCGAGGATGCCGACGATCTTGAACTGGTTCTCTTCGTGAACCTGGCCTTCTTCGCCCGTGCCATGCGTCGGCGAAAAGGAGTCTCCGAGTCGCAGCCCGGTGCGGTTGGCGACTTCCGCGCCGACGACCGCTTCGTTCCAACCCGAGGCGTCGGCGGCGAAATTGCGCCCCGCGGCGAACGTATACTTCTTGCCTTGGGCAAACTCGAAATCGAACAGCGAAGGCAGCGTGGCGACGACGCGGTAGCCTTGATAGTTGTCGCCCAGGCAGATCGGCACCGCCATTTCGACATACTTCGCCCGCTCGGGCACGATCTCCTTGCCATCGGCGTCCTTCGTGCGGAGAAACTCCTTGTAAAACGTGTACGGCACGGGTACTTCGGGCTGGCCGATGTGAAACACCGTGCTCATCACGAGTTCCAGCTTGCTGCCGTTCTTGCCGCCGATGATCAGGTGGTAGCCGAGCGAGCGGTTGCGGTTGAACGACTCTTCGACCACCGCGTAGGTCGTGATGACGGCGACAACGAGCGCGACGCCCAGCGCCATCGACAGGCACGTGAGCGTGCTCGTGAGCGGCCGCTGTTGGATGCTGCGCCAGGCGATCTTCCAGAGGTTCATGCGGCGGCCCCCACACGGTTGATCTCTTCGAGCCGCTCGATCCGGTCGAACTGGGCGGCGATCTCCTGCGCGTGCGTCACGAGCACGAGGGCGACCTGCTCGTCGCGGCACGATTGGCGAATCAGATCGATGATGTGCTGCTGGTTGCCGGCGTCGACATTCGCCGTCGGCTCATCGGCGAGGAGCAGTTTGGGACGATTGGCCAGCGCCCGGGCAACGGCGACTCGCTGCTGCTCGCCGACGGAGAGCATGGCCGGCTTGTGCGAGAGGCGTTGGGCGAGTCCGACGCGATCGAGCAGCGCCTTCGCCCGCGCCGGATCGGCCCGCTGACCCGTGAAGGTCATGCCGAGCAACACGTTCTCGAGCGCGGAGAAGCCGGCGAGCAAGTTGAACGTCTGGAAGACGAAGCCGATCTTCTGAGCGCGGAGGCGATCGCGCATCGGCTCGCTAAGCCGGGCGACGTCTTCGCCGTCGACGAAGATTTGCCCGGCGTCGGGCCGCGTGATTCCGCCGATGACGTGCAGCAAGGTCGATTTGCCGCTGCCGCTGCGGCCGACGAGGACCATCTGCTCGCCCGCTGC
>QEVJ01000196.1 GCA_003576845.1 Planctomycetota bacterium | reverse complement strand
GGGAAACACACTGCTAGCACAACCACTTTGATCGATCGTAAGTCCAATAAAACCAAAGGCATCTCGCTTAACTTGATGCGTATGGGGCCTCACTATCGTCCGGCCCACCCTCCGATTGTTTGCCCGACGATTGTTCGCCGCGTTTTTCGCGCGGCGGCGGGACGATGTAGCGGAGCAATTGCAGCAGCAGGAACGCGACGAGCACGACGAGCAGTGCGTAGGGCCAATAGCCGAAGACCGCGGCGAGGGCTTCGAGTTCGAGGAATCGCGCGGTTTTCTCCCCGAGGGCGGCGGCGAACAGCGTGAACAGCGCTACGAGCAGCAAGCCGCAGCCCGCCATGCCCATCAGGCCCTTGAACGTTCCCTGTTCGTTGTAGCTTTCGTTGTAAATGTCGATCGTCCGGCTGCGTCGCAGGCTGACTTCGACCATATCGGCCACATCGGCGGCGCGGGCGGCGTCGAGCCACGTCGGCGCGACGGGTTTGCCGGCAAGCTGCGCTTCGAGCGGGACGAGCATCGCTTGCGGCGCATTCCACGCGGGGAATGGCTCCTCCGACAACTCCGCGGAAGCTTCGTTCGGCGCCGTCGGCGAATGCCGAGTGGTAACAAACCAAACGGAATCCGTCATCGACAAGGAAACGCGGCTCGACGGACTTTCGATCGTAATGCGTCCCTGGCCCGCGGGCAATTGGCGATCGACGGACCATCGAATGGTTTTGCCAAGGACCGTGGTCAAATAGACGTTGAGTCCGGAAAAATCGCGGTCGGGAGCGGCCGCGGCTTGTGGAACACCGGCAGCGCTCAGACGTGTAACATCGCCGGCCATGGCGCGAACGACATCGACGTCGCGGGCGAGGGCTTCGGTCACGGCTTTCGCCTGAGTCGTCGCGAAGCCGCGCTCGAACGTAATCTGGCTCGTGCCGCCGTCGGCCACAAGGCGCGATATGCGGGCAATCGCCGGATGCAACCGCGTCGGCAGGTACGGCACGAGCGGCGCTTCGGTCTCGACGCGATTCATGTCGAGTTCATAGCCGACGATCGGACCGAGCGCGACGCAATTGGTGACGCAGGCCGCGACGCCGGCCTGAACGAGCGCGCGGAGTTGATCGGCGCGGCGCGGCGCATCGCCGTCGACCGCGACCACGACCAGGTCTGCGAGGCCGCCGGCGATCGATTCCCAATCGCCGCTTGCCGCCGCGTCGATTTCGGGCAAATGCTGGGCGGCGTTCGCTCGATCCGCGAGTTCGCCGGCCCACACGAGCTCGTAGCGACCGGAGTCGAGCGCGGCGCGGACGAGCGCCATCGCTTCGTCGTCGGATCCCAATAGGGCCAGCTTCATTCGCCGAGCACTCCCGTCGCGTAGGTCGGGTCGACGAACGCATTGGCGGCGAGAGCTTCGACGAGCGGATCGTCTTCCGGCCCGCAGAAGCCGAGGTGCAGATGCCGCCGCCAACCTTCGGCGAGCCGATAGCGGCCGGACATTTTGCCGACTTGGGCGTCGAGATCGCGCATGGCGTGCAGGTACGAATCGACGCCCTGGCTTTCGTCGAGCCATTGCTTCTGCGTTTTGTGCTCGGCGAGCATCTCGGTTTTCAGCGTGTGAACGTCGGCAACGTCGACGAAGATTTCGGGCCGCACGAGCCGGCGGAGCGGATCGCGGTTGCCGTAGGGCTGGGCATGATACACGGTCACGGGACCGGGGGCGATCGGACGCGGCGGGTCGGTCATGAAGTTCGGCATGCCGCGGGCAAACGCCGCCGTGACCGCGAGGCGGCACGTGTTCGTGTGGTCCTCCATGTAATCGGCGGGCGCGTGCGTGAGCACGACCCGCGGCGCGACCTCGCGAACCACCGCGGCGAGCCGGGCGAGGTTCTTCGGGTCGTAGAATACCTCCAGATCGCCGACGAGGTTCGTGTGAAACTTCGCGCCGATGCGGCGACAAGCGTTCTGAGCCTCGGCGCGGCGCATCGACGCGATCGTGTTGCGGTCGAATTGCGTCGTGCCGCAACAGCCGCTGGCGAGGTTCATGTAGTGGATCTCGTAGCCCGCATCGCGGAGGCGGATGAGCGTCCCCGCCATGAGGAACTCGATGTCGTCGGGATGGGCGGCGATGGCGAAGGCGGCGGGCATGGCGGGAGCAAATGACGATCGCGGGGGAAATCGGGCCGGATCAGGAATTGAGTGGGTTCATTTTAGCACAGAGAGCGCGGAGGGTTCACGGAGGAACACGGAGGAAAGGCAGAAGGCAAAATGAAGAATGAAGAATGAAGAATGCAGAACGGTGGTTAGCGAGTACGATGATTCGAGGGGCTGACTTCACAACGCGGCGGTTGTCGACGGTGAATGCTGCATTGATAACTTTGCGCTCTTTGCTTCTTTGCGGTTCAGTCGGCGGCGGCGAGGAGATGAAGGCGCAGGGCGTTCAGGGCGTCTTTGCCGCCGCGGTCTTTGAGGATGTCGGGATGGCCGGCGTAGCGGGCGGCGTGGACGGCTACGCCCGTGGACGCGGCGATGGCGATGTGAAACTTCGGCGGGACACTGGCGGTTGGGTCGATCGGCGGGACGTTGCTCGTGGCGAGCGCGAGATCGGCGCCGGTCTTTTCGCGGCACGCGGTCGCCAGTGCGGTTGCAACTTCGCGGCCGGTGTCGCCGTGTCGGGCGACGAGCGCTTCGTCGATGCCGAGAAGCCGCGCGGCCGAATGCCCCGAGGCGACCACGACGCCTCCGGCAAGATGCTCTCGGCCTTGCGACACTTCGCCGAGCCACCTGGCAATCAGCCCGGCGCTGCCCCACTCGGCCGTAGCGAGGGTGAGCCCGCGTTGCACGAGCAATCGGGCGACGGCGTGCTGAAGCTCGTCGTCCTCTTCGCCAAAGACGATCGTGCCGAGCGTGTCGTAGATCTCGCGGACGGTCGGCTCCATCGCCCGGCGACACGCTTCGTCGTCCGCGCCGGACGCGGTGATACGCAAGGTAATCGTCGCCTGGCTGACCGTGATCCCGACGAGCGGCTCGCGGGTGCGGGCTATGAGTTCCGGCATCATCGCTTCGAGATGACTTTCACCGACGCCATAGCACTTGATGCGGCGATGGCGAATGACGCGGGCCTCGGGCATGGTTGCGGCAATCGCCGGAGCGACCGTTTGCCGCCACATCTCGAAGAGCTCGGCGGGAACGCCCGGCAAACAGAAAAGATTGCAGGGCGAGCGATTCGGGCGCGAAACGACCAGGTGAATTCCGGGCGCCGTGCCGTTGGGATTCGGAATCGGCACGGCGCCGGCGGGAAACAGGGCCTGCACCCGATTGCGTTCGGGCATCGGACGACCTCGGCGGGAGAACATGGCTTCGATCGCGCGAAGCTGCGTTTCGTCGAGAACGAGTTCGACGCCGGCCATGTGTGCGACCGCGTCGCGCGTCAGGTCGTCGGCCGTGGGTCCGAGACCTCCGGAAGCGACGACGATATCGGCCCGCTCGACGGCGGAGCGAAACACGGCGATATTGGCGGGCAGATCGTCGGCGACGGTCGTGTGGTACATTGCCCTCACTCCGAGTTCACCGAGTTGCAGGCTGATCCACTGGCTGTTGGTGTCGAGCCGCTGGCCGCTGGTGAGTTCGTCGCCGATGGAAATGACTTCGGCAGTTTTCATGGCGGAGGGGCGCGGAGGAATGCAGAAGGCAAAATGCAAAATGCAAAAATGGCCGCGATGATTCTAACGCCCGTGGGCCGCGTTCGCATTCCCTGCCCCCCCGATCCCCGTCACATGCACGCTTTTGAGCATCGGTTGACGCAATTGCTGGATTGCTTGGGCGAACTGACGGCCGGGCGGCGACAGCGGTTGGTGCGATCGCTGCGGCAAGACGACGTCGAGTTGGGCGTGCGGTCGGCCGATGCGTCGCTCGATGCGGCAATGAAGGCGGCGTTGCGCGTGGCGGCGCACGAGGTGCTCGATGCGTTTTGCGTGCATCTGGAAGGAGCGCTTTCGCGGTGCCGCAGCGATCGTGGCCGGGCGCTGGTGATGGCAATTACAGCGCTGGTGATGGCCGAGGGTGGGTGCGTGCTGTTTGCGATTGACGCGGGCGCGGCAGGCGTGGCGTTTCCGGCGGAGGAGACCGTGGTCATTGCGGTTGCGCCGCGGGCGGACGTCGAGATGGTCGTTTCGCGACGCACGTCGTCGGGAGTTGGGTCGGCGATTGCCGTGCGAATCGGGGCGGCGAGCGGTGACTCGAAAGGCGATAGCGGAATCATGATGCTGGAGGCCGCGGCCATCGAAGAGGACCCGTTTCGCGAGGCGAAGCGGGTTCTGATGCAGGTCCGCGCGGGGAGCGAGGGAGAATTGTGAGTGGAGAATGGTGAATTGTGAATTGTGAGTTGTGAATGAGGAACGCGGCTTAGGCGCGAGTCGCACCCGTCGACATTCGCAATTCGCAATTCACGATTTTCCACTCACCATTTCGACGTTACGCGCGCTGTTCTTGGGGAGTCGCGCGCTCGGCGGCGGCGGGGCGGGGGACCGTCACTTCTTCGCCGGGGCCGCGAGCATCTGGCGGGACGCTTTGACGGCGGAGCCACGAGGCGACGATCGTCAGCGTGAGCACGCCGACGATGACGCCCAACGAGATGGCCGTCGGAATCTTGTAAATGTCCACCAACAGCATCTTGACGCCGACGAACATGAGGATCGCCGAGAGTCCGTAGTGGAGGTAGTGGAACATCTGCATCAGGCCGCCGACGGCGAAATACATCGAGCGGAGGCCGAGAATGGCGAGGGCGTTGGACGTGAAGACGATGAACGGGTCCTGGGTGATGGCGAGGATGGCGGGAATCGAGTCGACGGCAAAAATCAGGTCGCTGATTTCGACGAAGATGAGAACGACCAGCAGCGGCGTGGCGAAGAGCCGACCGGCACGGCGGAGGAAGAACTTCTCGCCGTGGTAATCGTCGGCGACGGGAACGAAGCGGCGAAAGGCGCGGATGACCGGGTTCTTGCCAGGGTCGAGCTGCTTGCCTTTCGCCCAGATCATCTTGATGCCCGTGAAGACGAGCAGGGCGCCGAAGAGGTAGATGGTCCAGTGGAAGCGTTCGATGAGTTCGACGCCGGCGAAGATGAAGGCGGCCCGCATGACGAGCGCGCCGAGGATGCCCCAGAAGAGAACTTTGTGTTGGTACAGGCTGGGCACCTGGAAGTAGGCGAACACCATTACGAACACGAAGATGTTGTCGACGGCGAGCGATTTTTCGACGAGATAGCCGGTGAGAAACTCGAGGGCGGCTTGTTCGCCGCGGGTGTAGTAGAGGATGCCGTTGAATAGGAGGGCGAGAGTGACCCAGACGGCGCTCCAGGCGAGGGCCTCGCGAAAGGAGACGATGTGCGCCTTGCGGTGGAACACGCCCAGATCGAGGGCGAGCATGGCCGCAAGGAAGGCGAGGAAGCCGATCCACCAGATGGAATCGTCCACGAATTCGTCCTTGTGTGCCGAGGCGTCTCAGGGCAGCCGTTGGCTGCTGCCGGTTTTTGCGAAGTGGGCGGTGGTCAGTGGATAGTAGACCGTGGAAGGTGGCCAGCTTGGCGGAACGACGTGAGCGCCGTTTAACCGAGGTCGAACAAGTTGCTCCAAAACGATGTCCAAAGCGTTTCCCAGAATGTTTCACGGAAAGTCATCGTTGCTCCTCGAAGCCGAATCAAAGAAAGGTTCCATGGAAACGTCGCGCGTCGCACGAAGCTACCGATCGGTCGCCGCCAAATCGCCGGCCATCGAGACGCGGCGCTTCTTGCGGCCGATGATTCGGCCGAGGTTTCGGGAAATCAGGCGGACGGTGCGGTCGATCGCGGCGCCGGCGGCTTCGGGGAACGTAGCGCCGGCGCCCTCGGAAACGACGTCGCCCAAAGGGGCAACGCGGGCGAGGACGCGGCACGCTTTGTCGATTCCCCCGCGGCGGGCGTTTTCGTCCGCGACCGAGACGGAGACTTGTCGCACTCGGTCGCGAAACTGCGACAGGGCAAATTCAACACGGCGGACGACGCGGGCACGTTCGGCGGCCGATAGGCGAACATTTCGGGCGTGGACAGCGATCTTCATGGCTTGGGACCTCGGTTACGGTAGGGGCCTCGTTCGTGAATGCCGGTCTTCCCTGCTAATCTACGGCTTAGGCGGGTCATCGACTAAGCGGTATTTATCTTGTTGAAACATTGGTTTTCTCGATGTAGGCTTGGGCAGCGGGGCGGCGGGAGACCGGAGGGCCTGAAGGCAAGATGGCGTGCGAGGTGGCATCGGGCGAGCCGATCCGACATCGGGCCGGCGAACGCATTTGGCCGTTGCCGATCGTGGGTCCAAACCGACGCTTCGACGAAGGGATTCGCCTCCTACAAGCAAAGCGGAGCCGCGGCAACTTTGTGGACGGTCTTCCACCTCCAACCTCCTATGCTCGCATGCGCTGGATGAACTATCACCATCTGTTGTATTTCTGGACCGTCGCGCGTGAGGGGACGATCGCGCGGGCTTGCGAGAAGCTGCTCGTGTCGCAGCCGACGGTCAGCGGGCAACTCAAGGCGCTGGAACAGGCGGTGGGACGGCCCCTGTTCGATCGTTCGCGGCGGACGCTGGCGCTCACCGACATGGGGCAGACGGTTTATCGCTATGCCGAAGAGATTTTCACGCTCGGGCGGGAACTCGAGGACGTGGTGCGCGATCGGCCGGTCGATCGGCCGTTGCGATTGAACGTGGGGGCGGCGGACGCATTGGCCAAGCCGATCGTGCGGCGGCTGATCGAGCCGGCGCTCGGTTTGCCGCAGCCCGTACACATCGTTTGCCAGGAGGGAAAGCCGGAGCCGCTGTTGGCGCAATTGGCGATGCACGAATTCGACGTCGTGCTGACCGATGCGCCGGCGACGCCGGGCGTACGCGTGCGGGCGTACAGCCACTTGTTGGGCGAATGCGGCGTGACGTTCTTTGCGGCGGCGTCGCTGGCGGCGAAGTATCGCAAGCGGTTTCCCAAGTCACTCGACGGCGCGCCGATGTTATTGCCGATGCCGAACGCCCATTTGCGGCGGTCGCTCGACCAGTGGTTCGACGAACAAGGGCTGCAGCCGGAGGTTCGCGGCGAATTCGACGACACGGCGCTCGCGAAGGAATTTGGACTCGCAGGCGCGGGCGTCTTCGCGGCGCCTTCGGTGATCGAAAACGAGGTGTGCCGGCAATATGGCGTGCGCGTCGTGGGGCGGACGGACGAAGTTCGCGAGCGGTTTTATGCGATTTCCGTCGAGCGGAAGCTCAAGCATCCCGCGGTCCTGGCGATTTGCGAGACGGCGCGGGAGAAGCTGTTTGGGTAGATGCTCGTCGGGGCACCCGTGGCTCGGTCGGGAGACCGGCCACAGCCGGTCTGTTTAGGTGGACGGCATACCGCCGCCATGCTGCTGTCCGCGCCGGCGCGCGTTGTACGGCGTTCTGGATGTCGTGGTGCGACACACGATGGGCTGAATCGGCACCAATGTCAGGCCCGCGCGGGCCGAGGTTCTCGATAATGGAAAGTCGTTTGCCGCTTGGCCTGACCTACGAGTTGGATTGCGTTATAACGTTCTGAGGGAATGAAGCGCCGCCTGCATCGCGGCGAAAAGGGTGCAGCGGCTGAGCTTTTGCATATTGCATTGGGAGTCGAGAACGTGCGTCGCGCATTTCGCGGTCTTTGCCCGCTGGTAACGGTTTCCGTTTTGTCGTTCTGCGACCGTTTCACGATTGGTAATGTCGAGCGGCGGCGCTCCATCACTCGGAGGGCGATGGCTACGTTTTGGTGCCTGGCTCTGTCGCTGGCGACGGCGTTGGTCGTCCGCGCGGACGAGCCAGACGCGCCGCTTCCCGAACAGGCTGCTTCGGCGTTGCAACGGGCCGTCCGTTTCTACCAAGGAAGCGTCGCCGCGCATGGAGGATACGTCTATCGCTACAGCGCGGATCTGGCCAAGCGCGAAGGGGAAGGCAAAACGGACGAGGACACCGTTTGGGTGCAGCCGCCGGGAACGCCATCGGTCGGAATGGCGTATGTCGAAGCGTACGAGCGGTTGCGAGAGCCGTACTTGCTCGATGCCGCGCGCGACGCCGGCGAATGCTTGATTCGCGGCCAGATGCACAGCGGCGGGTGGAACGCCTCGATCCATTTCGCCGAAGATGAGCGGCGGCGACATGCTTACCGCGTCGATGGCAAGCCGAGAAAGTCGGCCCGCAACATTACGTCGTTCGACGACGACAAGACGCAGTCGGCTTTGCGAATGCTGATGCGGCTCGACCAGGTGCAGGAGTTCCAGGATGGACGCACGCACGAGGCGGTGCAATATGCGCTCGACAGCATTCTCAAGGCGCAGTTTCCGAACGGCGGTTGGGCGCAGGTGTTCGACACGATACCCGACCAGGCGTCTTTTCCGGTCGAGCAGGCGTCGTATCCGGAGGCGTGGACGCGGAAGTATCCCGGCGGCGACTATTGGCAGCATTACACGCTGAACGACAATGCGCTTGTCGACACGCTGCACGCGCTGTTGCTTGCGTCGCGAATTTACGACGAATCGAAGTATCGTAACGCGGCGATGCGGGCAGCGGATTTCTTGCTTTTGGCTCAGATGCCGGAGCCGCAGCCCGCGTGGGCACAGCAGTACGACGCGAACATGCATCCGGCGTGGGCCCGCAAGTTCGAGCCGCCGGCGATTTCGGGCGGAGAGTCGCAGAACGTAGTGGAAGCGCTGGTGCGGATGTACGTCGAGACGGGCGAGCGCAAGTATCTCGACGCGGCCGAGCGGGCGATCGCCTATTTGAGGAAATCCGAGCTCGGCGACGGGCGGCTCGCGCGGTTTTATGAGCTGCGCACGAACAGGCCATTGTATCTGGTCAAAGATACCTACGAATTGACGTACCGCGACGACAACCTGCCGACGCACTACGCGTTTCAAGTGGCAAGTCGCGTGGATCGTCTGGCGAACGAGGCCGAGCGGCTTTCGCGGCTTTCACCGGCCGAACTAGACAAGTTGCGCGGGGCGCCGGCAATTCCGACGCCTGGCTCGGTGAAAGTCACGCCGGAGTTGGAACGCCAGGTGCGAGAGATCGTCGCCGCGCTCGACGACCGCGGGGCGTGGGTCGAAGCGGGACGGCTTCAGTATCACGGCAAAGGCGACGACACGCGACGCGTGATCGAAAGCCGGTCGTTCATCAGGAACATCGGCGTTTTAAGTGCGTATCTGGCGGTAGTGCGCGGGCAATAAGCCGCAGTTGGCGACGGCCACGCTCGCGGCTTAGAATGTCAGTCGTTGCACCTTCTTCGATCGGAGCCAAGGCATGTCGTCCGGCGGCGACCCGACGGGCCGATTCTCGTTCGTCGGCGGTTTGCACGACCGCCGGGCGATGCTCCGCGCCGGCGTGCTGGGGATGCTGGGCGTTTCGCTGCCGCGGTTGTTGCAGGCGGAGGCGGAGCGCGCCGGGACATCTGTCCGGGCGAAGTCGTGCATTCTGTTGTTTATGGAAGGCGGGCCGGCCCATCAGGATATGTGGGACATGAAGCCCGACGCGCCGGCGGAAGTGCGGGGCGAGTTCAAGCCGATCGGATCGACGATATCCGGCGTGCCGGTATGCGAGCATCTGCCGCTGTTGGCAAAGGAACTTCATCGCGTGGCGCTCGTGCGGTCGGTGCATCATAAGATCGTCGATCACAACGCGGGGGCGTATTATGCGCTCACGGGCCGTTCGCCGGCGGTGGGCGGGGGCCTGATCGTGCGCGACGAG
>QEVJ01000195.1 GCA_003576845.1 Planctomycetota bacterium | reverse complement strand
GGGACGGACTGCTCCAGGAACGATCAGGCCCGTTGCGTTCGGTACGATGAACGCCCGGTGCGCCGGCGAATCGACAGCGACGACGGGAACGCCGGACGCCGCGGCACGCCAGGTTGCATAGGCCACGCGCGGGCCGGGATCGAGCGACCAGAGCACGCCCGCGTGGGCGAGCCACTCGTCGGGCAAGGCCGACGGTCCGACGAAGTGAATCGCGTGCTGGCATTCTTGCGAATCGCGAAACGCTTCGAGGTCCGCCCGCTCGGGACCTTCGCCGGCGACGATCATGTGCGCGTCGCGGCGCACGGCGCGCAGCAAGTCGAACCCCCAGATTGCTTCTTTGACGCGATGCCGTGGCGACCACGGCGACACCACGGCGATGACCGGGGATTCCGGCGGAATCGAGAGCGGCCGGAACGCGGCTTCGCGAGCGAGCGTCATGACGAGCGGCGCGACGGCGATGGGCACGACGGCCAGGCGCTCCGGCGGCCAGCCGTGGTCGATCGCGGCGTCCCGTTCCGCGTCCGAGGCGAGCACGAACTTCGACGTGTGCCGCATCAACCAGCGATCGAGATGGGCGATGCTGCCGAGGAAGTCGAAGTCGACGCTCGGCCAGCAGGCGACGATGCGTTTGCAACCTGCAAGCACGGCTGCCAGTCGGCCGTCGACGGCGGCGACTTCGCCGATCGTTAGTACGACGTCGGGCGAGGCTTCGAGCACGAGCCGCCGCAACTGCCAAACGGCGCGCGGGTCGATGGACCAGCGGGTCGAGCGGGGAACGGGGGCTGGGGACTGGGGGCTGGGGGCTGGGGTTGTGATTCGGGGAATTCCGGTCCGTTC
Source organism: Planctomycetota bacterium (assembly GCA_003576845.1). Classification (GTDB taxonomy): domain Bacteria; phylum Planctomycetota; class Planctomycetia; order Pirellulales; family PLA5; genus PLA5. The sequence continues at coordinate 8,954 of QEVJ01000195.1, read as the reverse complement.
CGGGTGCCCGATCTTCGATTCTGTGGCGCTGGCGCAAAGTATCGCGGACTTGAGCGAGAATCGTTCGGCGTCGAGATTGGCTGCCAGGGCGGCGAGCTGCGCGTGCGATGCGCCGTCGGGAGCGTCGTCGGCGATGGCGAAGAGACGCGTGGGCGGCATGAGATCGTCGGGACTGGTGCGGGCGGTTGAGACGCTCGGAGCGGCGACGTTGAATATAGTCGGCGAGGCGGCGGCTCGGCAGGGCGAGTCGGGTCGCTACGCCCTGCCGATTGCCGAACGACGCCGTTCATTCGGCGCGGCAGGTTGTTGTCGGGCGGCGACGCTAGGCGGGATACGCGGGAGATCCCCGCCCCAGTCTCCTCGCACGTTTGCGGGTTGGTGCGCGGGTATGCAAGTTGGCTTGCGCGCAGCCAGCGATCGAACGAATTGGCAACGGATATCCGCGAGCAAAGTAATTGGAACGGCACTTGCAAGTGCGTGCGGCGATTCCGAATTCACCGACCTCTAACGGAGGACCGTCTTATGTCTCATCTGCAATTCCAAACTTGCATCGATGCCTGCGTCCGTTGCGCTCAAGAGTGCGAACACTGTGGCGAGGCATGTCTTGGCGAGAACGACGTCAAGATGATGGCCGATTGCATTCGGCTGGATAAAGACTGTGCCGAAATCTGCTGGACGGCGGCGGCGGCGATGAGCCGAGGCTCGAAGTTTGCGGCCGATATTTGTGCCCTATGCGCCGAGATTTGCGACGCATGCGGGGCCGAATGCCGCAAACACGAGAACGAACATTGCCAGCGCTGCGCCGACGAGTGCGAACGCTGCGCGGACGAGTGCCGGCAGATGGCGGGGATTGCGACCTAGCGCTCCGACTACGCCATGAACTGGTGGAACGAACGAGGCGAGGTCTACCGTTGTCGGGGAACGAATTGTGATTTGTAAATGGTGAATTGAGAATTGCGAATGATGAATCGCGAGCGACCGACAAAGTCCTTTCGTTCGACCACCAAAAACGATACTCCACTTTCCGCTCACCATTTCGCGACGCGGCGTTGGTGGGCGTCCCTTCGTTCGATCTACCTACGTTTCAGCGCGGTAAGGCAACTCCGGCGAGCACGCCGGCCGTGGCTTGCGACTTGTTGAGCACGTAGAAGTGTACGCCGGGCACGCCGTGGCGGACGAGTTCTTCGACTTGCCGCGTGGCGTGGTCGACGCCGATCTCGAATTGTGATGCGTCGTCGTCGCCGGCTTGCGATAAGGCGTCGACGAACGCGGGCGGCAGCTTGGCCTTGCAGAGCGACGTGATGCGTTGAATTTGGGCGAAATTGGTTACGGGCAAAATGCCGGGCACGATGGGTACGCGAATGCCCGCGGCTCGGCAGCGCTCTTCGAACCGAAAGAAGTCGGTGTTGTCGTAGAACAGTTGCGTGATGACCACGTCGGCGCCGGCGTCGACTTTGCGTTTGAGGTTGGCAAGGTCGACTTCGAAGCTGGGGGCTTCTTGGTGCGTTTCGGGATAGCCCGCGACGGCGATCCCGAATGCCGGGAACTCGGTCCGCAGGAGCGCCACGAGCTCGTTGGCATACCGCAGACCGCCCTCGACGGCTCGGAATGCGGTTTCGCCTTTGGGCGGATCGCCGCGCAAGGCGACGACGTAGTCGACGTTCTTGGAGGCCGCGTCGTTCAGGTACGCTCGCAGGTCGACGACGGTGGAACCAACGCAGGTGAGATGGGTGGCGACGCGGACGCCGTACTGCCGTTTGACGCGCGAGACGATGTCGAGCGTCTTGGCCCGCGTCGAGCCGCCCGCCCCGTAGGTGCAGGTGATGAAGTCTGGTCGAAACTTGACCAGTTCGGCCACGTGCGCGAAGAGTTGCTCGTCGCCTTGGGGAGTCTTCGGCGGGAACAACTCGAACGACAGGCCGAAACGGCCGGGTGCGTACGTGGCGGCGAGCGACATGAAACGGGCGGGGGTCGGGGGTCGGGATTCAGGATTCAGGATTCGGGATTCGGGGAAAACACTCGGTCTTGGAATCTAATCCATCGGTGCAAATCGCTCCAGGCAAGTGGGCGGATCTTTGCCTGAATCCCGAATGCCGAATCCCGACCCCCGAATCACAGCGACAGCGGTTCGCCGGCCATTTGTCGTTCGTGCCGCGTCAGGTCGAACATGGCGTGGATCAGGTCGATGTCGCACTGCCGCTGGGGAACGTTACGGCGGGCAAACATGCGGCCCTGGGTAGCCACTAGGATTTCGGGCGGAGATTCGGTCACCTGGCCGAACAGCCGGGCGTAGTTCGTGAAGCTCGGCACGTTCGTCGTCACGAAACCGTAGACCATGCTGCACACGCCGATGGTCTTGCCGGTGAAGATGCCGGTGTTGATGGCGGTTTTGGCGTAGTCGCCGATTACGGCGCCGACGAACTGCATTTGCGTATCGACTCGTTCGCGGCCGTAGTCCATTTTGACCGTGCCGTAGGTGTTCTTGAGGTCGCTGTTGCAGGTGCCGGCGCCGAGATTGACCCAAGAGCCCAGGTAGCTGTGCCCGACGAAGCCGTGGTGCTGCTTGTTGGTGTAAGGTTCGATTACGGAGGCTTCGATTTCGCCGCCGATCTTGGTGGTGTGGCCGAGGCAGACGCCGTCTTTGATGGCCGAGTGCTCGCTGACGCGGCATTTCGCCCCAAGCAACACGGGACCGCGGAGGTAGCAGAACGGACCGACAGTCGCGCCGGCTTCGATGACGACCGGGCCTGCGGCGGTGTCGGTGACGACGTGTTCTCCGAGCGTGGCGCCATCGGCGACGAACACACCGTCGCGGACTTGGGTGTATTCGCCGGCGGCGACGCGATGTTCGAAGCTGGCGCGGCACAGCGCCATGTGGTGCCGCACGAGGTCGTGCGGGTAGTCGAACAACAGCAGGTCAGACTCCCACGACGGGAGCGGTAGTTTCCGCAGCGCGGCACTCGGGTCGCCGTTGGCATACGGCAAATCGGCGGGACAGTGCTCGGCGGTAAGGACCGCGGCGGCAATGGCGTCGCCGTGGCGGACGATGCTCGGAATTCCCGCGGCCGCGAGCTTTCCCAAGCGGTCGAGCGCGGTCATCGAGGGCACGAGCCGGGCATTGATCGCCAGGGTCACGCCCGCGTTGTCCTTGAGGGCTTGCGAGGGCTTGACGAGCGGAAAGTCGGCCTCGACGAGGGCGGCGAGGTGCGGCCGGACGATCGCCGCGATGGCCCCGTTATCGCGGCGGACCAGGGTCGCCGCGACGTCGTACAGTCGATAGCCGCCGCAGGTGATGGCGAAGGCCGGCCTTCCGGCGGTGGCCGGATAAAGCCGGTCGACGGCGGCGTCTTCGAAGAGCAGGATATTCATGGATTGCTCGCCGCTTCCCGCCGAAATTCGCCGCCCGGTGTTTCGCCAATCGTACCACGTTTTGGTGAGACGAGCGGGCGCGAGGTCGCGATCGTGCCGACGGTAGCGGTTCTCACGAGGCGGTTTCAGAGACGTTCGCGCCGCTCTCGCGAAATACGGCGGTTACGGCAATGTACGTTTTCGTGGGTTTCACGCCAATTCTCCCGGGCGTACGGGCGCTGGCGGTTGGCCTCAGGCGAGTGGGGCAAAGAAAGCTGTGTTCAGTTCTCCCGCGTTTTTGATTACCGTCGCGCTCGCGCAATTCGGCGTGGGCCTGTTCTTCGGCATTTGGTGGTCGCGGCGCGCCGCCACACTGGCGGCGACGCCGAAAATCGCGCGGCTGGCCGCCAAGCTGCACTCGCTCACGACCTCCGTCACGGACGAAATGGGTTCCTTCCGCCGCGGCATGGAGTGCTCGAAGCAGGAACTCGCCGAGATCAAGGCCGAAGCCGCCAACGATGCGGGAACGCGAGCGCTGGCCGACGCCATCGTCAACGTGATTTCGGAGATCATCGAACGGCAGACGCGGCTACAGGGCAAGCTCGCTCAAGCGGAAATCACGCTTCACGAGCAGGCCGCTCAGATCGAGTCGTATCTGTCCGAGGCGCGGACCGATTCGCTGACGGACTTGCCGAATCGGCGGGCGATGGACGAGGAACTCGCCCGGCGCTATGCCCAATGGCAACGGCGGCGTGGGTCGCTGTCGTTCCTGCTGATGGACGTCGACCACTTCAAGCAGCTCAACGACGAACACGGCCACCCGGCGGGCGACGCCGTCTTGCGAAAGCTCGCGGAGGTGCTCAAGAAGTCGGCGCGGACCATGGACATGGTCGCCCGTTACGGTGGCGAGGAGTTCGGCGTCATCATGCCGGATACGGACCTAATGGCGGGCAAGGCGGCGGCCGAACGGATGCGCACGGCAGTGAACGCCTGCGAGTTCAAACACCAGGAGAAGCGGCTTCCGGTCACGGTGAGCGTCGGCCTGGCGGAGCTCATGGTCGGCGAAGATCACGCTGGCCTGGTCGATCGGGCGGACACGGCGATGTACGCGGCGAAACGGGCCGGCCGCAACCGCTCGTACTTTCACACTGGGCGGAAGTGCTTGCCCGTCGTCGAGCCGAAGCCGCTACCCGGACCGGAGGACGGCGAGGCCGAGTTGGAAATCGGCCTGGTACTCGAGCCCGACCCGCCGCCGATGCCCACCGATCTGAGCCCGGAGTTGGCCGGAGCTTGCAGCGATCTCCGCAAGCAAGCGGAAAAGGTCGCAGGCGAAAAGCAACCGCGGGCATAATCGCGCTGCAGCGCTGCTATTTACGGTTCGGCGACAGGATGCTGCGCTGGGCCGATGCTTCGTCCGGCTCGTCCGACGAAGCGCCCGCGGGCTGCGTCGTCGGGTCGGCCAGTTGCACGCTGGCGACCAGGGCTTCATCCTCGCCGGCGAATCGCTCGGCCAGCTTCGAGTCGAGCGTAAACGCCAACGCGACGCCGCGGCCGTCCTTGTCAGCAACGTGGAAATAGATCCACTGGATGTCGAGGGCGTTCACCTTGCCCAGCGCTTCGACGCGGCAGACGCGGTAGTCGTGCTGGTTCATCTTTTCGCCGGCCTTGACGATGCCGGCCAGGCTCGTGCCGAGCACCTTTTCGACGTCGGCTTGAAACGCTTCGAGGGTAATCGCTTTGCCGGACTGCTGGCGGGCGAGCGGCGTGATGTTCACCTGGGCGATCAACTCGCCGTCTTCGAGCATCCGCATCACCGTGACCCGTTCGTCGTCGGTGACGGCATGCCAGCGGCGATCATGGGCGAGCGAAAAGTGCCCGGCGGCCGAGCGATGAAACAGCATCTGGCTGGCCGGAGTCGCTTCGAGCGAGACACCCGCAAGCTGAGCCGGCGCGAGGGTGGCCGAATCATCGAGCGGCGCGATCCGCAGTTGCAGCCGTGACGTGGCTTCGATTCCGGGCGAAATGCTGCCGGCGGCGCGCTGTTCCTTGATCGACAAGGCGAGCCAGGAAATGCGGCCCCGGACGCGGTCGAAGGTGAATTTGGCCGTAAGCTCCAATTGGGTCTTTACCCCGTCGACGCGGCCTTCGACCTTGCCCGAGAGCTCGCAGCGGGCTTCGCCTTCGGTGGCGTCGACCAGTTTTCCGTCGACTTCGACGGAATCGGCTTCGTCGAGGTCGCACAGGAGGGTAACGGCGTCGGCTGCCGGCTTCCAAGTTTCGCCGACGGCAATGGCTGCGTCCGGCAGCAAGCGGTCGATCGCCAGGGTGTTGCCGGGCAGCGTGACCAGGTCGAGGTCGTCGCGGGTGAACATGTCCCGAGGGGCAAAACACGAGGCTGCGCGGCCGGCGACTTGGGCGACGACGAGCCGCTTGCCTTCGTCGAGCGTGCGGTCGGGAAGGGTCTGGCCGTCGACCGCGATGTGGGCGTCGGCTTGTGCGAAATAGCGCACCGAGCGCGACGCATCGGACAGTTGCTTACCCCAGGCGAGCACCCGTTCGTCGTAGCGCAGGTCGCCGACCACCGTAAGGGGCGTTTTGGTTTCCTGGCCTTTGGAAAGGGACTTGAGTTCGCCGCGGACCTCAAGTTTGGCGGTGACGCGGGTCAAATCGCCGACATTGCGGTTCGGTGCGAGCGAAACGGCGTGCTCCGCTGCCGAGCCGGCCGAAATCGCGACGGTGACTGCCAAAACCCAAGACGAAACTGCCAATCGCGATAACATGAATGGGTACCGGAAGGTGAGTGGGCTATTTCGAGGCGCCGTCGATGTGGCGAGAACCCTACGGGAGACCGCGATTCCCCTCGTACAGACGGATTTCCCGCCGGTTGGCACGCGAGGTGCTAAATCCGGGGACACAATGCTGCAACTGCCAATTGCGTCGCGCCGTGGCCCGGTTTGGCCCGAGAAAGCGTGCCCGGGGGTGTGCCGCAATTGGTTGGGGCGCAGCAAAATGCCGTGCAAAAACGAGCCGCGTGCCTAAGAATCGACCAGTCCAATGGCGGCAGTTAAGGCGATCTTGCCGGTTGTAAGTGAGATAGGTTTGTATTGTCGAAATCTGTGGATTTCGTGACCAATTTGGAGAGAAAACCGTCTAAACGATACGGACCGAAGCCGACCGACGCGGACCGTGCCGCTATCGAGAGGGGGTGTCCGGGCGATTTTCGGCCGTTTTGTGGAATCGTTGGCCGCGAATCGGCATCTAACCAAATGTACCGAGCGAATCCCACGTGTCCCAACAAACGGCACGCGGGAGGGGATTGGCAAAAAACTGGTGTAAACCATTTCGGCACAAACGGATAGGATCGTGCTAGCGATGCCGGCAAGCTTTTTTTCATGGTTCCCAAGTTGACCAGGAACAAAATCGCGTTAACGCCGCGAACATTCAAGTGACCCTTTGCGACTATGTTGCGTAGAGATAGGTGACTTGCCGCAGTTCGCTCGCGGGAAGTTGGACATCGACAAACACAATCAGACGACAGATTGCGAGATCATTTTTCGGCGGGACTCGGTTAACGACACGTTCAAAGGTCCGGTTCCGTCGCCAAAAGTCAAACCGCCAATCCAAACCAAACACCCAGTAGGAGAGCGACGCCAACGGGGATGACGAATCAAGATCGCCGAGTTCGGAACGTGGAGGGCAATACGATGAACGACAACTATCTCAATGCGTTACTGCGGGAATTGCGCGACCAGCAAGTGCGGTGCGCCTCGCCTGCGGCTCAGATCGAGCAATCGCAGCGGACGGAGAAACTGCTCGCCGAACTCGACGCCAATCAATCGTATACGTTCGGGCAGCTATTCGAGCGTATCATCGGTCATCGTCCGGATTCGGGCGCGAACGTGAAGATTTCCGGCGAAGAAGCCCGGCACGATCTGCGGCTGTTCGTCGAGGACCTGTCCGATGCCGCGAACATCGACGCCGCTCTGGTCGGGCAGCGCGTGCTGACCACCGAAGAGTTGAGCCAGATGTTCAACGTGTCGACCAAGACGATCTCCCGCTGGCGGGAGCACGGTCTGGTCAGCCGCCGGTTCGTGTTCGACGGCCGCAAGCGGGTCGGTTATCTGCAAAGCTCGGTCGAGAGCTTCGTGAATCAGAACGAGGACCGCGTTCGTCGCGGCGCCAGCTTCAGCCAAATGACGCAGGAACAACGCGACCAGATCATCAACGGCGCGCGGCAACTCGCGCGCGCGGGTTCCGGCTCCGCGGATATCGCCCGGCAGCTTGCCGAGCGGACCGGCCGGAGCGTCGAAACGATCCGCTACACGCTCAAGAACTTCGACCAGCAGCATCCCGACCTGGCGATCTTCCCGGATTCGACCGGGCCGCTGTCGATCGAGACGAAGCGGATCATTTACCAGCAATACCGCCGCGGCACGAGCGTCGAAGAGCTCGTCAAGCGCCATCGCCGCACCAAGACCAGCATCTACCGCGCCCTGGCCGAGATGCGGGCCGAACGGATCATGGAACTGCCGCTCGACTTCATCCCGAACGATGAATTCAAGCGGGTGCGGAACGACGCGCGGATCGTCGCGCCCACGCCGGAAGGTCCGAAGGCGAAGCGCGTCAAGCGGCCGGCCGGTTTGCCGCCGTACCTGGCCAGCTTGTATGAGATTCCGCTGCTCACAGGCGAACAGGAACGGCATTTGTTCCGCAAGTTCAACTACCTGAAGTACAAGGCCAGCAAACTCCGCGAGCAGCTCGATCCGGCGTCGCCGAAGAGTCCGCTCATGGACGACGTCGAGGCCCTGTACGACCAGGCCGTGCAGACGAAGAACGAGATCGTCGGTGCGAATCTGCGGCTGGTGGTGTCGATCGCCAAGCGGCACGTGGGCCACTCGGACAACTTCTTCGAGCTGGTCAGCGACGGCAACATGTCGCTGATCCGCGCGGTCGAGAAGTTTGACTACGCCCGCGGCAACAAATTCAGCACCTACGCGAGCTGGGCGATCATGAAGAACTTCGCCCGCTCGATTCCGGGCGAGCTGAAGCTTCGCGATCGATTCCGCACGAGCCAGGACGAAGCGTTCCAGGCCGCGCCGGAAGTCCGCAGCGATCCGTTCGAGATCGAACACGCGCAGCACCGCCGCGAGGTGCAGGTGAACCGCATCCTGCGGGCGCTCGACGAGCGCGAGCAACAGATCATCATGAGCCGCTACGGTCTGGGCCGCGGCGACGAGCCGCACACGCTCAAGGAAGTCGGCCGCGAACTCGGCGTCACGAAAGAACGCATCCGGCAAATCGAAGCCCGAGCGCTCTCGAAGCTCCGCAAAGCGGCTCAGGAAGAAAAGATCGAACTGCCGGCCGAGTGGTAACGCTTCGCGGTATCGGCAGGTCGAAAGAGTGACGTTGGCGAACCGACGCATTCCGGATGAACCGGAGTGCGTCGGTTTTTTCTTGGAATGCGGTAGCGGGCTAGTGAAACCGTCGGCCGACTTGCAGGGCTCAAGGCGACAGATCTCGAAGCGCCCAAACGTTATTGTCCCCATCCTGCGCCAAGGCTACGATATTCGTCGTGGACGGTGCCTAGATTCCGGCAGTTGTTCGGC
>QEVJ01000194.1 GCA_003576845.1 Planctomycetota bacterium | reverse complement strand
ACCCGCCACAAGCGCGGTTGCTGGAATTCGGCCGATGTCCCCGGAGGGTAAGCGAATGGCTAGCGGCCTGACTCGAAATCAGGTGCCCCGCAAGGGGTTGAGGGTTCGAATCCCTTGCCCTCCGCTTCTGTAAGTCCTTGCCACAGCTAGTCTAACGTCAAACGGGGTTGCCAGTTACGGCGGCCCCGTTGCGTTTGGTGGTGGGGTTTCTTGGGCGCAAAATGGTGCAAACCGTGCCGGTGGGCGGCGAGTTTGATGGCACCAATGTGGGCACCTTTTCCAGAAGCTCGGCACCGTGGGCGGCACCATTTGATGGTGGCAAAGTCGACCGAAACGCCTGTCGGTTTCCCTGCGGTCGCCACCCCGCTTTCCCGCCGTGCCAGACCCTTGCAACCTGCTCGCCCGCTAGCGTAACTGTCTCCTCCTTGAACGGCAGCGGACGCGGTGCCCGCCGCCGGATTCACTTCAAGGACGCGAACCATGACACCGTGGTGGGAAACCCCGACGCCCGATCAACCGGGCGTCACGTCCATACTCCGGGCCGTGGCCTACTATCGCCACAGCGCCCAGGACCGCCAGGAAAACGCCATCCCCGTCCAGCGCGACCAGATTCGCGAGTGGGCCGACAAAAAACGGCGCCGAAATCAGTCACGAATTCGCCGACGCCGGTAAATCCGGACTCAATGCCGAAGACCGGCCGGCGTTCAGCGGCCGTGGCCGTTCGTGCCATGTGCCGCGTTTTGGAACGGGGCGCCCGCGGTTGCCGTGTTGGGCAGCACGCCCCGGATGTGCCGCACTCTCCGTGCTGCTTCGCGCAGATTCCATGCCAATGGTCCGTTGGAGAAGCCGAGACGAGCGTCGGATCAATCGCTAGGCGGCACTTCCATCTAGTCCGGGAGCCACATGCGATGGATTGCGGACAATAATATCCATAATTACGATGTATGTCGCGACGTACAGGTAATCGAATCCCCTATCCGCGGATCGTTCGCCGTTTGAGGTCGAACATGAACAACAGACTCCATATTGTGCGTTGGGTGGGAAGTTTCGTGCTATTGGCGGTCGCCTGGGGCGCTGCGCTGTCCGAATGGACGCGGGCCGCGGAAAGGTACTGGATTACGACTGCCGGAGGGTTCTTCTACAGCGCGTCGAACTGGTCCACCACGTCCGGAGGCGCCGGGGGCGCCACGGCGCCAGGCGGCTCAGACGTTGCCAACTTTACCCTGGCCGGAACCTACGAAGTCGACTTCAACGGCGCGGGGAACGTGACGAATCAGCGCGCCGAGATCGAGAATGGGACGGTGTCGTTTAACTTGGCAAACACGACCTATACACTTTCCGGCGGACCAACCGTCGCGGCAATCGTCGGTACCGTTCCCGGCCAGACCGCGCGATGGACGCTCCGCAACGGCTCCGTGGCGGTTGCCGACGTTGGCGACGACGTCATCGTCGCGAGTCCAGCGGGCTCGACCGCATACCTCACCGTGACCGACGGCGCAAATCTCGGCGGCGCCAATCCTCCCGATGTCTATCTCGGATACTCGGGCAACGGAACCTTGACGGTCAGCAACGGCGGATTCGTTCACGCGAATACAACCGCTGTCGGATACAACGACTTGGCGGTTGGGTCGGCGGCGGTGAGCGGCGTGACTTCCGTGTGGAATACGGACGGGAATTTCACCGTCGGAAATCGCGGCCCCGGCACGGTCGCCGTAAACGGCGGTGGAACGGTCACGAGCGGATCCCTATTGCTCGGAGCCAACGACGACGCGACCGGTACGGTATCGGTCTCGGGGGCCGGGTCGACCTGGACGAGTTCCGGCACGATCACCGTCGGATCGTTCACGTTGGGGACGCTCTCGATCACGAATGGAGGCGCGGTCTCGAATTCGGATAGTTTCGTGGGCGGTTCCAGCAGCGGCCGCGGTGCCGTCACCGTAAGCGGTAACGACTCGTTTTGGAATTATCAGTCGATTCATGTCGGTCAGAGCGGACGCGGTCAAATGACGATTTCGAGCGGCGGAAGGTCTACTTCGGCAACGGCCGCCGTCCTCGGACTGAATGCCGGCGCGCTCGGGGACGTCGGCGTGGTTGGCGCAGGGTCGGCCTGGACGATTGGCACGAGCTTCACGATCGGGGCTGCGGGGACGGGCTTGCTCGACGTCACCGGCGGCGCCGCCGTGACGAGTGGCCCCGCGATCCTCGGAGATGTGGCGACCGGCGTGGGAACGGCGACAGTTTCCGGCGAAGAATCTCAATGGGAGGTCGCGGGCGATCTGACGATTGCCTATCGTGGTGTCGGCGCCGCCACGGTGAACGACGGAGCTCGCCTCGTCGTGACTGGCGGCCTGACGATCGGCGATCCAACGGGTAGTCCAATCGGCACGCTCACACTCGACGGCGGCCAGATCGACGCGGCAAGTTTTACGCGAAACGGCGCCCTGAGTTTTAGCGATGGCACGCTTACCGTTCGCGGCGGAACGTTCGACAACGGACCGGCCGCCTCGACGCTCGCGCTCGATGGCGCCACGGACGCCGACCTGCCGACACTGCGCCTGATCGGCGCGGGCGGGTTCTCGGAAGTCACTTCGGTTGACGTCGGTTTGGCGCATCGGGCGGCGATGGAGGTTCTCGACGGTCGGGCGATCGATCTGGGAGCAAACAGCCTGGAGATCGGTTCCGCCGCAGGCGGCAACGGAAGCGTCGTCGTCCGCGGCGCCGGCGCGTCGCTTGCCGCAAGCGTCATTGGCGTCGGCGGAAGCAGCAGTTCCGCCGGTGGAACGGGAACGCTCCACGTTGCCGACGGAGGCCTGGTCTCTGCGGTTGCGCTTCGACTCTGGCCGGCAGGCAGCGTTCAACTAGACGGCGGCACGCTGGTCCTCAATTCACTCGATGCAGGTGGAGGCCGGCTCGATTGGCGGGACGGCCGCGTGACGTTCAGCGGTTCGCCCACGCTTGACTCGAGCGTCCTGGATGCGCTGCTCGGCCCCGGCCACGTTCTCGGCGGCGGCCGAACGCTCTCGACCAGCGGTGGCGGTAGCAGCACGCTCAGCGCGCCGCTCACAATCGACGGCGGTTCTACGTCGTTCTCGGGCACCCTTTACAACTCGAGTGTCCTGACCCTCCGCGACGGCCTCGTCGGCGCCGCCAACTTCGAAAACGCGGCCGGCGCCATGCTCCTGTTGACGGGTGCCGGACGATTGAGCTTGCCTTCCGGACTGCTGACCAACGCCGGAACGATTCGGTTGGCGAGCGACTCGGCGGCCTTGACGGGAGGCACGCTCGTCAACGGCGGGTCGATTCGCGGATCGGGTACGGTTTCGATGCTCGTTTCCAACGGCGCCAGCGGGCAGATCCAAACCGTTGCGGGCGATCGGATCGAGTTCGAGTCCCCACTGCACAACTTCGGATCGGTCAACCTCATCGGCGGCGAAATGCAGTTCAACGCCGCGGTTACGAACGGCGCGGCGACAGGCACCATCTCCTCCCGCGACGCCATCCTCCGATTCCATGGCGGCCTGACGAACGACGGGAGTCTTGCCGTGACGTTCGGCACGTCGGACATCTTCGGCGACGTCGCCAATTCTGCGACCGGGAGAATCGTCGTTTCCGGCGGAGCCCAGGCGACGTTCTACGACGACGTGGTGAATGGCGGTTCGATCAACGTCAGCGCCGCCGGCGGCCTGCAAAGCACCGCCGTCTTCTTCGGTGCGTTGTCTGGCAACGGCGTTTTTGGAGCCGGACGTGTGTTCAACGAGGGCGACTTGCGGCCCGGCTTTAGTCCCGGCACGATGTCGTTTGGCGGTGATCTGTCGTTCGGACCGCTCGCGGAACTAGAGATCGAGATTGGTGGAGTTGTTCCCGGGACCCAGCACGATCGGGTCGCGGTTGCGAGCGCCGTGTTTCTCGATGGCACGCTCGATGTCTCGACCATCGGTGGATACGCGCCGACGCTGCCGGGCCAAAGCTTTACGATCGTAACGGCCGGCGAACGAACCGGCGAATTCGCCGCCGTGATCGGAACGCCGTCAGCGACGCTGCCCGGCTTATACTGGACGGTCAGCTACACCCCAACGACCGCGGTTCTTACCACCAGCGCTCTAGCCGGCGATATCGACCTCGATGGCGACGTCGACCGCACCGACGCGGCGCTGTTCGCGCGGCACTACGGCACGCTCAGCGGAGCGATCTGGACCACCGGTGACTTCGACGCCGACGGCGCCACGACGTTGACCGATCTCGCCCTGCTGCAATCGCACCTAAATCAGCCGAGGTCATCGCCTTCCGCCGCAGCCGTGCCCGAACCGTCGGCGCTGCTGATACTGCTATGCGGTTTGGCCACGTCCGCCATTCCGTTCGCAAGAACCCTACGTCAGCGCTCGAAAAATGCTCGCTGAGTACACGGTTCCTGCTCCCCCAAGCCCGCCAACCTCCCCACCGCCTCCACCAAATCGCTTATTTCCAGGTGCGTGTACCGATCCATCGTCAGCGTGATCGTCGAATGGCGGGCCAGCGCCTGGGCGACTTTCGGCGGCACGTTCGCCATGACCAGGTGCGCGATGAACCCGTGCCGTAGCAAATGGAAGTCGACGACTTGGCCGGCGGCGTCGATATCGCGGAGGAAATCGCGATGCTCGCGGAGCTTGCGTTCGGCGGCGTCGGAGTCCTTCACCCACGCGGCCCGCATCGCCGCAAGGTTACCTTTCTCCGGTGAATCGACGAGGACGGCTTCGCGCAAAGCAGGAACGCAGGGCGGCGAGTTCCTTGTTTGCAATGGCCCATCCCATTCGGCGCATCGACCGATCCGCGCCGACGTTCGAATTGGGGTCGGCAGAGCCGTGAGAATGGGCAATTTCGGGATTTCTCTTGAAGTCAAGCGTAACCGGCGTTCCTTCGAGAATGAGTTCGGATCGGAGGGTAAAGCCGTGGGGCGACTCGCTCAAAGCAAACGCTCCGTCACCGTAGGGGTCGCGCGTCTTCTTTGCGAACTCCGGACCGTGTTGGAAAACGACTGCTGCCGTCTGCAACATCGTCCACTCGGTGCGCAATTTCCTCGACTGCCAATAGGTGCCGGGGATACCCGGACATTCGACGATCGCAGTCTGACTGAACGGATTTCCGGCGCCATCCAGCCTAGCCAGATAGTCGCGGAATCTCGGCCCAAAATCGGCCGGGCGCAACTCCAGCAATTCACCAACCTGCTCGTACTGCGATTCGGTCTCGTCCAACTTCTGCAAGATCCACGGCACCCCGCGCCGCGCCGACAACGGGTCCACGAATTGGCGACGCCATTCATGCTGTTCGGCCGATAGGTCGGACGTTCTGACGAGTCGTCGCATCCAAGGGACGAGCATTTCGCGTTCGAGAAGCAACCCTTTCTTGGGAAGGTTCAAGTCGGGCTGAAGTGCGAGACGGAACAACGGATCGAGCCGCTGAGCGGAGTCGCTGTCAACGAGCCAGTTGTTCACCAAGTCAACCACAGTTTGCTCCATCTTGTAGCGCTCGATGAGTCCGACGAGCCCCGTGCGGCCTTCGTCGCCAATCCGCCTGGCCAGAATGATCACGCAGCGCAAGTCGGCGATCGCCTGCTCTCGTTGCTTGCCATGCCAGTTGAAACGGGCGCGGAAGATCGCCCGCCGAGCGAGTTCTCGCGCCTGCGCCAAATGCGGAAATACTGCGGCGGCGCCCTTTCGTTGCAAGTCGTTCTGCCAATCGCACTCGCCCGCTTCCGTCGCTTGACGCAACCAGAAGAAAACTTGCTCGTGCTGCTTGTCCCAATGGGCGAACTCGCTGGCGGTGGGCAGAGGTTCCGCAGATTCAGGGATTTCGCCCGTGGCTTCCAGCAATTCATCGACCTCCGCGTACGCCCGCCGGTAGCTCTGGGCCGCGTTGCTGGGTGGTCGTGCCGACAGTTCGGCCAACAAGAAAGGGTTGATCGCCGCAACGAACAGTAGTAACAACCTTTGCCACCACGCACGACAGTCACGATCGTGGGACCATTTGGAGTTTCTCGCTATCACTGCTGAAGGCCTTTCGCTTGTCGCTCTCGCATAGGCGTCGTGCACCAGCGCCGTCGCCTGCAACGTCTGTCCCGGCTTCTCCTGGGCCTGCCTGGCGGCCGCCAAATTCCAAAGTTCGTCGTATACCAGCGGCAACATTTGATCGGCCACCGATGGATCGCTGGATTCGATCCGCGACAGGATGCGGGTGACGTCGCTCATGCAGGTGTCATTTTAGCTGGCCAGACGATCTCCAAGCAAAGCCGCCCGATCCGAAGAAGCCATGAAACGGCCAATTCGCCGCGGCGGTTCATCCAGCCTGACGATCGTCGCTACCCGTCGTCCCCGCCAACCTCCCCACCACCTCCACCAAATCGCTTATTTCCAGGTGCGTGTACCGATCCATCGTCAGCGTGATCGTCGAATGCCGGGCCAGCGCCTGGGCGACTTTCGGCGGCACGTTCGCCACGACCAGGTGCGTGATGAAGCCATGCCGTAGCGAATGGAAGTCGACGACTTGGCCGTCGGCGTCGATGTTGCAGAGAAAGTCGCTCGCCTCGCGTCGCCTACGTTCCACAGGCTTCGCGACGTCCTTCAACCACGCCGCCCGCGCCCGAGGTGGTGCGGACGTTTGTCGAGGATCCTTCGCCTTCGGCTTGGGAGCACTGCGTCGACTCCATGTTGGCGAGTCCTCGATACGGCGAACGTTGGGCCTCGCATTGGCTCGATGTGATTCGCTATGGAGACACGCACGGTTTCGAGGTGAACACGCCGCGCGAGAACGCCTGGCCGTATCGAGACTATGTGATCGAGAGCCTTAACGACGACAAGCCTTACGACCAATTCGTCCGCGAACAGATCGTTGGAGATCAACTCGGGGTCGATGCGGCGACCGGTTTTCTCGTCGCCGCGCCGGCGCTCTTGCCGGGCCAAGTTGGCAAGGACGAGCCGTCGATGCGGCTCGCTCGGGCCGACGAATTGCACGAGGTGATCGTGTCCGTCGGTACGGGCATGCTGGGATTGACCGTCGGATGCAGCCGCTGTCACAACCATAAGTTTGACCCCGTCTCTCAACGCGATTACTACCAGCTTCAGGCGGTCTTTGCCGGACTGCAATACGGCGAGCGGCCGGTCCGCGACACGCCGGAAAATGGCGCGTTCCGCGGTGCCGCAAAGCCTGCGGCGAAAACCGTATTTGGCGGGACGTTCACCGAGCCCGGCGCGACGTTTCGCCAGCATCGCGGCGATCCGATGCTGCGCCGGGAACAAGTGCCGCCCGATGTCCCGGCCGTTTTCGGCTCGTTGGCCCTAGAACCGACGGCCTCCGACGCTCAGCGGCGGGTGGCCCTGGCGAATTGGCTCGTCGACGCGAAGCGGAATCCGCTAACCGCCCGAGTCATCGTCAACCGCGTGTGGCAGCACCATTTCGGCTCGGGCCTGGTCGCTACGCCGTCCGATTTTGGCGCCGCCGGTGCGCGCCCGACGCATCCTGAATTGCTCGACTGGCTCGCCGCGACGTTGATCGAAGACGGCTGGTCGCTCAAGCGGCTGCATCGTCGAATCTTGCTATCCAATACGTATCGCCAGTCGAGTCGGCCGCACGCGCAGGGACTGGCCCGCGATGCGGAGTCGCACCTCTTGTGGCGTTATCCGTCGCGGCGGCTGGAGATGGAGGCTATCCGGGATTCGATCCTCGCGACCAGCGGGGCGTTGGACCTGGCGATGGGCGGGCCGGGTTTCATGGTCTTTGAACCGAACGCGAATTACGTTCGTGTCTACGAACCGAAGGAAGCATGGGGACCCGGCGAATGGCGGCGGATGGTCTATGCCCATCGCGTGCGGATGGCGCAGGACGGCGTGTTTGGCGCGTTCGATTGCCCGGACGCGGGACAACCGGCCCCACGCCGCAGCCGCTCGACCACGGCGATTCAAGCGTTGAATCTGTTCAACAGCAGTTTCGTGAAGCAGCAGGCCGAACTGCTCGCCGCGCGCGCCAAACGTGAGGCGGGTTCCGATCTTGATGATCAAATTCGCCACGTGTTCGCGCTCGCCGATGGCCGGCCGCCGTCCGACCGCGAACTTGCGGCCTGCCGCTCCACCGCCGCCCAGTTCGGCTTAGCTGCGGTCTGCCGTGTGGTTTACAACAGCAATGAGTTCTTGTTCATTCCCTGATCGCATGCAGCATTCCCTTGCAAATAATCCTCGACGAATGAGCCCGCCCGCGGACTTATTGCTCGATCGTCGCCACTTTCTCGCGCACACCGGAAGCGGCTTGGGGGCCATCGCGCTCTCGTCGCTGTTGCAGCAGGAACGGCTACTCGCCTCGGAGAAACAGCCGTCGTATCGGCCCGCGATCGATCCTGCCGCGCCGCACGCCGCGCGGCGTTCGCCGTTGGCTGCCAAAGCTCGCAACGTGCTGGTCATCTTTTGCTCTGGCGCGCTGTCGCACATGGACACGTTCGACTGGAAGCCGGAACTGGTGCAGCGCGACGGTCAAATGATGCCGAACGCCGAGGCGGCCGTGACGTTTCAGGGTGAGAACGGCGCAATCGCCAGGCCGCTGTACGCGTTCCGCCCCCGCGGCCAATGCGGCAAGATGACCAGCGATCTCTTGCCCCGCTTGGGCGACTAGGCCGATGACTTCTGTTTCATGCACTCGCTCACGACGAAGTCGAACACCCACGGCCCAGGTGAGAACTGCATGTCGACTGGCTTTACGTTGGACGGTTTCCCGTCGATCGGCTCCTGGGTTACGTACGCCTTTGGCAGCGAGAGCCAGAACCTGCCCGCGTTCGTGGCGATTCCCGATCCGCGCGGCGTACCGCAGGCGGCGGTGAACAACTGGGGCGCGGGTTTTCTTCCCGCGGCTTTCCAAGGGACGGCATTCAACGCCCAAAAGCCGATCGCCAACCTGCAACCCGCCGGTGAACGATCGCCCGCCGAATCCGTCGCCGCGCGAGAGCTGCTTGGCGCGCTCAATGCCGAACATCTACGGCAGTTTCCCGGCGATTCCGAACTCGCGGCGCGCATCGCGAGCTATGAACTTGCGGCCCGCATGCAACTGAGCGTGCCGGAAGTCGCCGACCTGGCGCACGAACCAGCCCATGTGCTGCGCGAATACGGCGTCGACAACCCGCACGACAAAGTAAAGGCCGGATTCGCGCGTAACTGCCTCTTGGCTCGTCGGTTGCTGGAGCGCGGTGTCCGTTTCGTGCAGATTTTCAACGGCGCCTATGCGATGGGCGAAGGGATTGGTAATTGGGACGGCCATCGCAAGCTCAAGGAGCAATACGACATCCACGGAGCGATTCTCGATCAGCCCGCCGCGGCGTTGCTGTGCGATCTCAAGCGTCGCGGCTTATTGGCCAAAACGCTGGTCGTGTTCTGCACCGAGTTCGGCCGCATGCCCATGTTTCAGAAGGGCGCCACGGGCCGCGATCACAACCCGCTCGGTTTCACGTGCATGCTGATGGGGGCGGGCGTGAAGGCCCCATTCTCGTATGGTGCAACCGACGAGTTAGGCTATAAGGCCGTGCAAGATGTCGTCTCGATCCACGACTTTCATGCCACGATCTTACACCTCGTTCGGATCGACCACACCCGCCTGACCGCCTATCACAATGGCATCGAGCGCCGACTTACCGACGTTCACGGACGAGTCATTACCGACGTCCTCGCTTGAGTTTCCCCGGCCGCGACGGAGCGTGGCATACCGACGGTTCTAAGACAACGGCCTTCCGCGGACATCTTCGTATGCGTATCGACGCCCACCAGCACTTCTGGCGCTATCATCCGGAAGAGTACCCCTGGA
>QEVJ01000193.1 GCA_003576845.1 Planctomycetota bacterium | reverse complement strand
CTCTGCGAATTTGATAGGCGATAGCACTCGTAGGACGGATTGCAATCCGTCCCACAGTGCCGCTAGCACTTGTCGGTCTCATCTAGACAGAGCACTAGTTGCGATAGCGTCCGCCACCGCCACCGCCGCCACCACCGCTGCGTCCGCCGCGATAACCGCCGCCGCCGCCGCGATCCTCGCGCGGCCGCGCTTCGTTGACCGTCATCCGCCGGCCTTCGTGCTCCTGATCGTTGAGCGCCGTGATCGCGGCCCGCGCCGCGTTGTCGTCGCTCATTTCCACGAACCCAAAGCCCTTGCTCCGGCCCGTGTCCCGATCTTGAATCACCTGGGCGCTCCGCACGTCGCCGAACTTCGCGAACAGGTCTTCGAGGCTCCCGTCGGTCATCGAATACGGCAGATTCCCGACATACAGTTTCATACCCACAGCTTCCACTCCCAAAACACAAGGCGCGCGGCCAAAACACGATCCCGACCGCAACGGAAGGACCAAAGTGGTGGTCCGCCAAGAAGGCAAGGCGAGAGAGAAGCCGCAGCAAACAAGAGAGAGAAAACGCGCCGCAGCGAATCAAGCGTCAAACCGACTCCCCAAAGTATAGCACCTCCCCTGCACGTGGCTAGTGCCAGGCCACCGCCTGCCAGACAGACCGCCAGCCGAGCGCGCCGCTCTGAATTGGGATAGACGTCCGCTACCTGCACTCGGCAGAATTCTCCCACGATCCCGCGGCCGATCGCAGGACCGGCGCCGACGTTCATGGAGGAATTTGTGATGCCGACGCGACGTATCTTCTTTTCCACGCTCGCCTTCGGGGCCGCCGCACTGTGGCCAACAACCGGGTTTGGACGACGCAGACGTTTGCGCCGCGCGAGCAATCGCGTTCCTTTGAATCACGACTCCGGAGCGTACAGCCGCGGGGCGTTCCCGACCGGGTACGCATATCGCGACGGCGACGTGGAGTTGATCCTGCCCGACGTGACGAAGTGGGCAAAGCTCGAACTCGGCATGTCGCCCGACGACGTTCGCGGCCTACTCGGACGCCCGCTCGAAGGAGAAGGGACGGGCGATCCTGATTACGTCAGCCCGCAAACGATTGCGGACCTCGTCGCGCAGGGATTGTCTGTCGAAGAGACGAACGCCGCTGCGCGGGAATACAACGCAATTTGCCTACAAGCTGGACAAACCTTCGTTGAGTCGTGGATCTACGGCTGGCTTAAGCTCGGCGATGGTGAGCTCATTCGGACGTTCTTCCGCGTTGCGTTTCAAGATCGAAAGGTTTTTGCTTTTGGCGATGCATTCGGCGGTGGACGAAACCGCCATGACTGCCATGTTGAGGCCCGGTTGTCGCGCGATGGCCGCCCGACGGCGCCGCGCTTGCTGACGCCGTACGACAACGCGGTATTCACGCATACGCCTTCCATTGTCGACTTTCGCTGGCTGCCAAGCTGCGGGGAATACCCGCTCGAATATGTCGTCGAGTTTACGGCGTCCGACGTGGAAATCGACGCCGCATCCGGCACGGCGACGCACGTGTGGCTCGATGACCGGCCATCCCGTCGCTCAACCAAGCTGCCGCATATCGCGCTGAACCCCAGCAGCGAGCGCTGCCGCTGGCGCGTAAGAGCCAAGAACCGGCTCGGAACAAGCGACTGGTCGAAGTATCGAGAGTTTCAATTTGGTTGATGCTTCCGATCTCGACTTCAATCGACCTCATCGTCCCGCTTCCAAATGTCGCTCAGCGGAACGGGCTCCGAACCATCGTTAGCACGACGTTCCGACTCTTCAAGTGGCTCTTCGTCGGCGGCGAAGACGTCCGAGTCATCGCTGGGCAACGTGCCGAGCAGTTGCGTAGCGATCGAGAGGCGTTCGTTCTCCCGCATTCGCTGGACATTCCGTGCTAGCATCGGCGAAAGTGGGAAGCTATTTTATCCTCGGTCCTTAGTAGTCGAGTCGCGCGCCGAGGAAGTAGTTCCGGTCCGCCGCCGGGTCGATGCCGTCGTTGCGGACTCGGGCGAAGTATTGTCGGTTGAAGACGTTGTAGATGCCGCCGGAGATGGCGAGGCGGTCGGTAAAGTAGTATTGCCCGGTGAGGTCCCAGACGTTGTAGGCGGGAATGAACCGCGTGGGGTCGTTGTTGTCGGCGGCGAAGTGGGAATCGAGCCAGGTCCCGCCGAGCATGATACGGGCGTTGGCGGTGGTGAAGGCGAAGCCGCCGCGACCGCTGTACTCGGGCGCGTATTGGGGAATGCGGCCGACGTTGGGACCGGCGATGAATTCGGCGTCGAGCCACATGGCGCTGTGGAAGAGCGAGATGGCCCCCTGGCAGTCGTCGCGGAAGTGGCCGCAGCGGTCGTCGTCCCAGCGATAGAGGTCGGCTTCGACGAACAGTTCCGCGCCCTTGTGGACGGCGTCGCCAACGTTGCGGATTTCGGACGTGCCGGGTCCCGTGGTGACCGTGCCGATCTGATCGCGGAGTTCGAGGTAGAACAGGCTGGCGTCGAACGCGATCCAATCGGCGGGCTGCCCGCGGAGTCCAACGTCGGCCTGATACGATTCGCCGGGGGCGATGTCGCCGGCGACGGTCTGGCCAACGGTGGTCGAGATGGCCTGCGTGAAGATCTTGGGGCGATAGGCCTGCGAGATGTTGAAGTAGGATTGGAGGCTCTGGTCTTCGCGGAGGTCGTAGGCGATGCCGAGTCCGAAGAGCGGCTCGAAATCGGTGTCGGACTCGACGGCCAGCGGCACGCCGGCGACGCGCTTTTCTTCGTTCTGCAACTCGCGGAGGTCTTGCCAGATGTTCTCGAAGCGTGCGCCGGGCGTGATCGACCAGCGGCCGAAGCGGAACAGGTTTTCGACGAAGATCGGGAAGTAGTCGATCTCGCGGTCGACGAGGTTCTTGCGCTGACCCGGCGTGCTCGATCCGAGACTATCGGAGAGGTCGACGGAATCGCGCGTGTCGCGGCGGGTCGAGTCGGTGTGGTAGTACTGCGTGCCAATGGTCAGGGTGTGGTCGGCGCCCCAGTCGTGTCGGATGCGCGGTTCGAAGCCGAAGGTGTTGAAGTTTTGCAACTCGAAATCGGCTTGGAGCGCGGCCGCGCCGGTAGGCGCCGTGCCGAATCCGCCACCCCGCTGCCGCTTGCTGAAGCGGTCGTACTGCACGCCCCAGAGTCGCATCTCGACGAACGTCTCTTCGCCGATCATTTCCTGGTACATAAGCCAACCGGAGTAGCGATCCAACTGGAACCGGTCGAGGAGCCGCGTGGATTGCGAAGGGTCGGCCTCGAACGCCGCTCGCGTCAGCCCGCCGGGCTCGCCGTGCTGCTCGTTGTACAGGTCGAAACCGGCGGTCCAGCGGGAGGTGGGTCCGCTGTCGAAAACGAGCTTGGCGCCGCCGTAGTCGAGTCCGAAGTCGCTATTCGCCTGGCGGTAGCCATCGGACTGGCGATGGTGCTGATAGATGTAGTAGCCGACGGGGCCGTTCGTGCCGCTGGCGGCGTTGTAGGTCGAGAAGAAGCTGTTCGTGCCGAAGAGCTGTTCGCTTTCGATGGCGAGGGGGCGGTCCGTAACGGGGTTTTTGGTGATGAAGTTGAGCGCGCCGCCGGGCTGCGGCCCGTACATCAGCGATGCGCCGCCGCGGAGAAACTCGATGCGGTCGATAACCTGGAACGGCGGCGTGTAGTAGGCCTCTGGGTAGCCGAACTGATCGGCGTGGATCGGAATGCCGTCCTTGAGCACCTGCGTGAACTGCGTGCGGTGCGGTTCGAGGCCCCGATAGCCGAGGCTGACGAGTGGCGTGGTTTCCTCGCTCAGCAGTAAGCCGGGCGTCTTGACGAGCGCCTGGCGATAGTTGTTGTTGGCGTTGGGGCCGAGCGCTTCGAGGTCGATGTTCTCGGTCTTCTTGCCGGAGTAGATGCGCGCGCCTTGCACGTCGGGCAAGAAGGGACCGGAGACATCGCCGCCGAAGGCGTCGTCGAACAAGTCGCCGAGCGACGGCAAGTCGTCGGTCGGCGGCGCGGCGGACGGTTCCGCCTCGGGCAGCGGGAAGGTGAACTCTTGCGGCGGGCCAGGAGGCTGCGTCGTCGGCTGTGTTGCGGACGCAGTGGGCGCGGGCTGATTCGTCACGGGCTGCGATTCGGCGGGTTGCCGGGCAAGGCGAACGACCGGGTCGGGAGCGACCGGTTCTGGGGCCGGCTCGAGCGGGTTGGCGAGGATCGCGGTCGCGCAGAACGACGAGAGCGCGAAGCCACCGATGGCGCGAGCGAGGTGCGGAGTTGTGTTTAGGCGACGTGCGCGAGCAAAGGCGGTGCGGGAGGAAGTAGCCACGAGAGACTCCTGGGGACGAAGGGCAGAAGCGTCGATTGGCTGGGACGCAGATGCTCGTGAGATAGGGTCTCAGCGCGTCCTCCGGCTGTTCCTAAGCATCGGGATTTGCGGGTCGTGAGTGTGGCAACGATCGCAGCGGCCGAACGACCGCTACAGGCCGCAGAGTTTACCGCTGACTACGGTACAAAAGCCGGTGCCGAGCGAGAGGGGGCACGAAGTTCGATTCGCGCCGGTCGGGCAGAAACTCGCGTGGCCGATGCCGGAGGGAAACCGAAGCGGATCAATTGAAGTTTAGAAAACCCCAATACGCCTTGGAGACGGGGCGGCCGAAACAAGTGGCGGGCGTCGCTCGCCAGCGCGATTCGATGAAGCGGGCGATTAGGGCGTCGGACTGTGCGCTGCCGCTGTCGATCCGCACGTCGCGGAACCGGCCCTCGGAGTCGATCGTGTAGTCCAGGCGAAGCCGGACCGGCTGGCGGGGCAAATGGGGCGGGAAAGGAGGGCTGGGTTGCGTGTGAACCGCTGCGTCCGCTTCGTCCTTGCCACCCTCGTTGGCCACGGAAAGCAGCGGCTGCAGCACTTCGTCGAGCTGGGCGGCGTCCACCTGGCGACGGACTCGGGTTTCCGGAGGCGCGGTTGGCGTTGGTTTGGGCAGGGATTCGCGGTCGGCAAGCGTAGGATCGGGCCGGTCGGCAGGCAGGGCCGGTTCGCGGCGCTCCGGGATGATTTCGCGGGGCGGAGCGGACACGAAACTTGGCAGCGCGGGACGATCGTCAACGGTCGGCTCGATTTCGGGCGGCGGCGGCTCGGGCTCGGTCGGGTTTGGGTCGTCGGTTGGCTCGGGCGAAGGCGGTTCAACGATGGTCGGCCTTAGGTTCACGGTTGTGCGGCCGCGGCGAAAGGGGGCCACTTGCGCTTCGCGGTCGCTCGCACAATACGAGCAAAATGCTGCTCCGCCGTGAACGGCCACGCTCGCCGCCAAAGCGATCGAAAAACCATTGCGACGGATGATTTCACCCAGCGGCATGGTGGCTATGGCGGGTAGATGGCCTGGCCTGGCGACCTGAAATGTGCGGCACTCGGGAACGCCACGATAGAATCCTCTTCGACCTTCATGGTAAAGATTCTGAGAATCATCGTCAAGAAGCAGGAATCGCCTTGGCTGGCGGCTGGATTTAGTGCGCTCACAAGACAATACACAGAAAAGACTTACGGCAAACAAATGGCGTTGCGTGTCCGCGGGCCGCTTTTCCGCCGGGAACGGTTCGGCTATCCTTGATACTTGGTCTCAAATCAATGGCGAACAACGCGGGGCGGCGCGATGTGGGGAAGCAGTCCGGTCGAGCTCTTTGATCGCGGCGGCGGCGTCATGTGGCCGCTGCTGTTGATGTCGGTCGTGGCGCTCGCCGTGGCGGCCGAGCGGGCGTTGGTGTTTCTTTTGTATACGCGGCTGCGCTTTGGGTCGTTTGTGGCCAAGCTCGAGCCGCTCATACGTTCCGGCCGCTTGCAGGAGGCCCGGCAACTTGCCGAATCGGAGACGCACCCGACGGCTGCGGTAACCGCGACTTACTTGGCGCAGACGTCAGTGTCGCCCGAGCTGCGGGGCGAGATCGTCGGTCGCGAAGCATCGCTCAGCATCGCCGGACTGGCGCGGCGTCTACATTTGCTTTCGGCAATCGGCCATTTGGCCCCGATGCTGGGGTTGCTCGGAACCGTGACGGGCCTGGTCACGGCGTTCTGGCAAATCGAGCTTAAGGCGGGGCAAGTGCAGGCTTCCGACCTGGCCAGCGGTATTTGGGAAGCGTTGCTCACGACCGTGTTCGGGCTGTGCATCGCGATTCCGACGCTGGCGGTATACCACCTGCTGGACCAGCGGCTCGGCGCGATCGAAGTCCAAATCCGCTGGATGGTCGCGTATCTCGACGAATGGCGCGGTCAGGCAACGACGCTTGCCGCGGGCGAGCGCTCAGCGGCTTCCAAGAAACCCGAGCCAAGCGACGACGACGTCGAAATGGCTGTGACTTCCTGACGGCATCGTGCTGGCCGCACGAGGTTGAATCCGAGTCTTGGGTCTGCAATCCTCGCGCGTTCGAACGCGACCAAACGCGACTTTCTGCCCAATGGACATTCCCCGCCAACGCCGACCGGGCCTGACGCTCGACATGACGCCGCTGATCGACTGCGTCTTTCAGTTGCTTATTTTCTTCATGCTCAGTTCGACGTTCTTGACACCGGCGTTGGAACTGGAATTGCCGGAGGCATCGGCCCGCGCGGCGGACGCGCCGCCGGAACAGGTATTCTTGTCGATCACCACCAAGGGCGAACTCTACTTGAACCAGGAGCCGATTGCGTGGGACGCGCTGGAAACGCGGCTGGCGGGCGTTCTGTCCGCGTCGGCGCACAAGGTCGTCACGGTTCGCGGCGACAAGGAGATGCAATTCGACTATTTCGTGCGGGCATTCAGCGCCGCGCAAGCCGCCGGAGCGACGCGGATCGATGTCGCGCACACGCCGCTACCGTGACGGCTTCGAGTCTTCGGGAACCCGTTCAGCCGCAGGCGGAGCGCTCAATCAAAGCGTACCGAACGAGCCTGTAGATGTCCGGCAGTTCTTGGCGCGAATTCGACGAATCGATCGCTGCCGCAACGCGGTCACGCTGCATACCGCCCGACGCGATTGATCCGGGCGAACACGTCGTTGAGCACCCAGTGAAACACCGCCAGGTGAATGCTCTCGACCATTCCCATGTCGTCGAGCGGGACGTGCAAACCGTGTTGCTGCATGTTTTTCAGTTTGCCGCCCGAGTAGCCGGTGAGGCCGAACGTGACCAGGCCGTGGCGGTTGGCCCAATCAACGGCATTTAGCACGTTCGGGCTGTTGCCGGACCCGCTGATGGCGATGACCAGGTCGCCGGCTTGGCCGTAGTTCATGAGCTGCTGCTGGAAAATCTGGTCGTAGCCGACGTCGTTGCCGACGGCCATGATCCAGCCGAGGTTGTCGGTCAGGCTCAGCACCTTGAGCCGCTTCTTGGATTCGTCGCGCAGGTCGCGCTCGAAGAGCGTGCTCTTGCCCAAGTCTTCGCTTATGTGGCTGGCCGTCGTGCCGGAGCCGCCGTTGCCGAAGATGTAGACGAACTTTTCCCGCTCCCAGGCCTGAAAAATCAGATCGGCCCAAAGGCGGATGTCGTCCTGGTTGAGCCGATCGAGTTCGGCCTGAAAACGGCGGAGATAATCGGAAGTGTTGAGCGTGGAGCCGAGCATTTCTTTCGGGATTCGGGATTCGGGGACGGAGTGGGCATTGAACGGCCGGCGGGGCCGTGAACAGTGGGCAGTGAGCAGAGGTCGCGAAGCGACTCGCTCTCTGTCCACTACCCACTATCCACTTTCCACCGCCCACTCATTCTACCTCAGCCGTCAGGGCTTCTCTGCGCCCTCGCGCCACATCGACGTACGCCGCAAACGCCCAGCCGATGACGAAAAACACGAACAGGCTCATCACGGCCAGTCGGGCGCTGCCGGTGCGGTGGATCACCTCGGCAAACGTGACGTTGCCCATCCAACTCGTCGCGCGGCCGGAAAAGTTGAAAAACCCGAAAAATTCCGCGTTCTGCTTGGGCGGCGTCATCATCGCCATGATCGAGCGGCTCACCGTTTGCGCCCCGCCCATCACGAGACCCAAGGGAATCGAGAGCAGCCAGAAGTGGATCTTCTCGGTGATGAAATACGCCGAACCGAGCGACGCGACCCACACGCCGAGATAGATCATCAAGGCCGGCTTCTGGCCGATGCGGTCGGTCAGCACGCTGTCGATCAGCGCCCCGAACAGGCTGATGAACTGAAACGCCAGAATGAGCTTCAATAGTTCGTCGGCCTCGAAGCCCAGGTCTTTCTCGGCAAACACGCCGGCCTGCGCGATGACGGTCTGAATGCCGTCGTTGTAGAACAAGAAGCCGACCAAGAAAATGACGAGCATTCGGTAGCGGCGAATGTGCTTGAGCGTCTGCCCCACGCGACCGACGGCGTCGCGGGCCGAACGGACGAGGCTCAGCTTGCCGTGCGCCGGCGGCGAACGATCGCGCAGAAATAGCAGCGCCGGAATCGTGAACAGGCCCCACCATGCGCCCATCAGGAACAAGCCGAACCGCAACTGGGCCGGCTTGCCGACGATGCCGATGTCGTCGCCGAAGGTCAGGACCAGCAACTCGATCAAGAGCGCGATTCCGCCGCCGAGATAACCGGCGGCATAGCCCAAGGCCGACACACGGTTCATCGTCGTTTCGTCGGCGAGTTCCGGCAGGAACCCGTTGTAAAAGCCGAACGACAAATCGAAGAACAAGCTCGCGGTGACGAACAACGCGATCTGCGTCCAGCCGTATTCCGGCGGAACGAGCGACATGAGAATCGGGCACGCCGCGCCGGTCAAAGCCGTGCCGCATAGCCACCAGCGTTTCGTCGCGCGGGCATCGGCCATCGCGCCGACGAAGGGCGACAGCAAAGCGGCCGTGAGCATGGCGGTGGCCAGCCCCATCGCCCAGAGATAGCCGCCGACATCCTTCGCAGCCAGGTCCGGCAGCGCTGCGACGACGTCGCTAGCGATCTGCGATTCGCCGTGGGCGACGACCTTCGTCAAAAAGTACATCATCGCCGAGATCGACAGCGTCGTGTACGCGCTGTTGGCCCAGTCGTACATCGCCCAGGCGAAGATCTCGCGGCCGGCGGCTTTCGACGCAGCGGACTTGGGCGCAGCGGGCGAAGGTGCGGCGGCGCGGTCGGACATGGGACGGTTCCTGGCGACGGACCAACGCCGCGCAAAAGGTCCGCGCGCATCGGCCGTGCCGAAAACCTACCAAAACCGGCCCCCGGCCGCGATGGGAATGTGCGTAGCTTCCGGCCTGCGCTCACCACGACTACTGAAACGTGATTCCCTGCGGCGGAAAGCAGAGGAACGGAATCGCCAGCGACGCATAGCCGACGATCTTTTGCGGCAGGCTCAGCTCCGCCGAGTCGTCCGCCGTCGGAGGATGCGTCGGGCCAATCAGGATCACGAGAATTAGCATCAGCGTCCACATCGAGGCATTGGCGAAGACGACGTAGAGGATCGCAACCAAGAGAAATACCTTCGCGATGAGATGGGCTCGCCGGCGTCCGAACAGGGCGTAGATGACGTGCCCGCCGTCGAGCTGGCTGATCGGCATCATGTTCAGGCCGGTGATCAACATGCCGACCCAGCCGGCAAGCAGAAGCGGATTGAGTTGCAATTCTTGGCCGGCGGGAACGTCGGGGCGGAGGTACACAATCAGTTCCTGCACGATCCACGGATCGTGCATGATCGTGACGCCTTTTGCGGTGGGTGGAAGCGGCGGCGCAACGGCCGCCTGCTGGATGCCGAGCCACGTAATCGGGATGGCCACAATCAATCCCGCGATCGGCCCGCTGCTGCCACGGAATCGACTGGCGCGGCCGACGGTCTGGGCCGCGCTGCCGGTGATGATCCTGCTCGCCTGGCTCACGCTCTGGAACTTCAACAACTTCGCGCCGTCCGTCTTCAGCCAGTTCACCGACTGGTACGACATCAACGCCGACGGCCTGCGGCAGGTCG
>QEVJ01000192.1 GCA_003576845.1 Planctomycetota bacterium | reverse complement strand
GGTTGGAGGTTGGAGGTTGGAGGTTGGAGGTTGGAGGTTGGAGGTTGGAGGTTGGAGGTTGGAGGTTGGAGGTTGGAGGTTGGAGGTTGGAGGTTGGAGCGCGGGGCGTGGGTTGGTTAGTGGATTTTATACCGTGGTCTGGGTTGGCTGTCAGCTTTTGCTTGCGGGCCAAGGGTTTACAGTGTGGCGGCTGGTAGTTTTTGAGGTGCGACGTTGTCGGGGCGAAAAAAGTTGCAGCAGCTACTTGCTAAAATACGATACGGATGTATACTTATGCAGAATTGCTAGCACGCAGCAAGATCGCTGTGGGAGGCGAATCCTTTCGCCGAGGAATCGCAAACGGAACGCAATCGGCGAAAGGATTCGCCTCCTACAGCGGGTTCGTCGGACGACGTTCGCGAGGGCTCGCGAGATGACGATGCGGCAGCTTGCGATGCGGGAAACGTCGCTGCGGCGGTTGGCCGAGGCGATCGAAGAGATCGAAGGCCAGCGGCGGCCGCGCGACGAACGGCCGGCGAGCAGCGGGTTCGCCGCGATCGATCGGTTGCTGCCCGAGGGAGGGTTTCAACGTGGGGCGATCGTCGAATACCTGGCGGCGGGCAGCGGATCGGGCGCGGGATCGCTGGCGCTTGCGGCGGCGGTGTCGGCGGCGGCAACGGGAGGCGTGCTCGTGGTCGTGGATCGCGAGCGGATGTTTTATCCGCCGGCGGCGGAAGCTTACGGCGCCGAAGCAGACAGCGCGGCGTTCGCGCGGCTCGTCGTCGTGCGGCCGGAAAACGAACACGACGAACGTTGGGCGCTCGATCAGGCGTTGCGGTCGCCGGTGGTGGCCGCGGCGCTCGCCTGGCCGAGCAGCGGGGAGGGAAAAGATTTCAGGCGGTGGCAGTTGGCGGCGGAGGCGGGCGGAGCGCTCGGATTTTTCGTGCGGCCGGATGCGGTTCGCGGCGATCCGAGTTGGGCCGAGGCGCGGCTGGGCGTTGCGCCGGTAAGCAGGGGACGGATGACGAACGAATTTTCGGCAGGAACGTTTGCGAGCGAACGCACGGCCGGCCCGCGGCGGGTGTTGCGGGTCGAGTTGCTCAAATGCCGCGGCCGCGCGGGCGGGCAGGCGGCGGAAGTGACGATCGGCGATGAGACGCATCCTGTGTCTGTGGCTGCCCGAGTGGGCGCGTCAGCGCCGCGGCTGCGGGCGTAAGGTCGGGGATCGGGGTGGACAGTGGACGGTGGGCAGCGGGCAGAACATTTCGCTCGCTGCGCTTGCGGATCGCGAGGCGTTGGAGGAGTTGGCCGCGGAATTCGAGGTTTTCAGTCCGACGGTGGGTATTGCCGCGGAGGAACCCGCGGAGACGTTGCTCGTCGACATTTCGGCGACGGCGGCTTGTTTCGGCGGGGAGCGGGCGCTTGTGGAGCAGGCGTTGCGCGAGTGTGCGCGAAGGCGGCTCGTGGTGCGGGCGGCGGTCGCGCATACGATCGGCGCGGCGTGGGCGGTGGCGCATTACGGCGACGCAAGCGATGCCTTACAACCTGGCTCGCGAGAGAAGCGGGGGCGCGTGGTGCTCGTCGGCGTGTGCGACGAGCGTTCGGCGGGGGTGCTCGATGGGCTACCGCTCGCGGCTTTGCGGCTTGCGGAAGAGACGCTCGCGCTGTTGGGGGCGTTGGGCCTGCGGCACATCGGCGACGTGGCGCGGCTGCCGCGCGAGTCGCTCGCGGCGCGGTTTGGTCGGGAGTTGGCGTTGCGGCTCGATCAGATGTTCGGCCGCGCGGAAGAGACGATCAATGCGCATGCGCCGCCGGCGGAATATGCAGCGGAGCGGCTGTTGGAATATCCCGCCCGCGGGCGGGAGATGCTCGACGCCGTGCTGCGGCCGCTGTTGGCCGACGTGGCGGGACAACTGGCGGCGCGGCGATACGGGGCGCTCGCCATTGCGTGCCGTTTGACGCTCGAAGCGGCGCCGGCCGTCGAGTTTACGGTCAGCCTGTTCGCGCCGACGGCGGATGAACGGCATTTGTGGCAGCTCGTCGAGTTGCAACTCGAGCGACTGCGGCTTCGCGCGCCGATTGCCGGAGCATCGCTCGCCGTCACGGCTTCCGCTCCGCTCGAACTTCGCCAGCAACAGCTTTTCGACGAGCCGGTGCCGCGGGACGATCCGCGTCCGCTGGCGGCGCTGGTCGAACGATTGAGCAACCGGCTGGGCCGGGCGGCGGTGCTGCGGCCGAAGCGCGTGGCCGATCCGCAGCCGGAATACGCCGTGCGTTTCGAGCCGCTCGTGGGGCGCTCCCTGCGTCGCCGCTCGGTTTCGGCGAAGAAGCAACGCAAAGCCAAGCCGGCGGCGAGGGAAGAGGCGACTTCCACGTCGTCGGCGGGTGCGAATGCAAACGAGTGTGGCCGGCTCGGGCGGCCACTACGGTTGCTTTCGCCGCCCGCGACGCTGGATGTGTTGTCGATCGTGCCGGACGGACCGCCGCTACGGTTTCGCTTTCGCGGCGAGGATCACGAGGTCGCGCGGTTTTGGGGACCGGAGCGGATCGAAACGGGCTGGTGGCGGCATCGGCCCGTGTGGCGCGACTATTATCGCGTCGAGACGAGCACGGGGGCGTGGTTCTGGCTGTTCCGGCGGCGCGACGACGGCGGCTGGCGGCTGCACGGGGAATTTGGCTGACGCCTCGACCGCGCGCGATCGCAGCGTTGCGTCGTCGCCTCGCCTAGCAGCCTGTTGAAAAAGGGGACAGACCCTATGGAAAGTGCGTTTTTAGCCGCAGATTGCGACGTGCCTGAGAGGGTCAGTCCCCGTTTTCAACAGGCTGTCAGACGTTATGCCCCTTTCTCGGCCAAGGCGGCTTCGTGCCGCGCGCGGCGCCGGGCGGCGTAACGCTTGACGAGTTCGTCCGCGATCACTCCGGCGAGCAGCACCACGCCGATAATGGCGAACTCCAAGTTCGTGGGGATTTCCAACAGGACGATCGAATTGGAAAGGACGCGCATCACGGCCGTTCCGATCAACACGCCCAGGATCGCGCCTTCGCCGCCGCGAAGGCTACATCCACCCAGCACGGCGGCGGAAATCGCATACAGTTCGTAGAAGTTTCCGTGGCTGGCCGGTTGGATCGAGTTGAGATCGAGCGCAAACAGAATTCCCGCGATGCCGCCGAGGACGGAGCAAATCACGTAGGCGAGCACGGTCATGCGGTTCGTATTGATGCCGCTATAGCGGGCTGCTTGTTCGTTTCGGCCGAGGGCGAGCAGGTATCGGCCGTAGATCGTGCGATTGAGGAAGATCGCGGCCAGCACGGCGACGACGAACAGGATGATCGCCGGCATGGGGATCGCCACCCAGGCGATGAGGTCGAGCGGAATCAAGTTGCCTTGGGCATCGACGGAATGCCGGGCGTTGGTCACGTCCCAGGCATAGCGGCTCCAGTGTCCTTCGCCGATCCAGTTGAGAAACGGAATCGGAATCTGAAACGGCTCGCCGGAGGCGAGGTATTTTAGCCCGGTCAGGCTCGAATCGAACCGCTGCGTCTGCTCGTTCGTCAGGTATCGAGCGTAGCCGCGATAGAACAAGAGTCCGCAGAGCGTGACGACAAACGGCTGGAGCCGCATCTTGGTCACGAGCAAGCCGTGCAGCAGGCCAATGCCGACGGAAATCAGCAGCACGAGGCCGACGGCGACCACTTCGTTCATGTGGTTGAGTTTGGCGATCGTCACGCGGCCGCCCGCCGCGACGATCGAGGGCGGCTCGACGACGCCCGCCACGGTGCGGTCCTGCTCCTTGTCGACGGAATTGACCGTTAGAAAGCGATAGGTGCCCGAGGCGGCCGACGTGCGCAATTGGTCGCCCTTTGCCAAATCGCCGACGTCGCCGGATAAGACGAGCGCGCGGGGATCGGCGCGGACTTCGAGCACGTTGAGCGCGCCTTCCCGCGGGACGTATTCGACAGCGAGGAACATTGCGAGGAGGCAGCCGGTCAGGGCGACCGTCGAGCCGATCGACAGGTCGATGCCGCCGGTGATGATGACGAATGCGACGCCGATGCTGATGAGACCGAAGAATGCGGTGAGGCGAATGACGTTTTCGACATTGCCGGGCGACAGGAATCGGGGATTGCCGAGCATCGTCGCAACGCAGACGGCGATCAACAGGCCCAAGATGCCGAGAATTTTTTTCATATCGCCCTCGCTTGTGCGGCCGACGCGGCGTCTCTGCCCGTGGCCAGTTGCATGATCGCCTCTTCGCTGAGCCGATCTCGGGAAAGCTCGCCGGTAATTCGGCCTTCGTGCATGACGAGCGTGCGGTCGCTCATGCCGAGAACTTCCTCCATGTCGCTCGAAACGAACAACACGGCGACCCCTTCCGCGGCGAGGCTTTCCATGATGCGGTAGATTTCGTGCTTCGCTCCGACGTCGACGCCGCGGGTCGGCTCGTCGAGCAGCAGGACGCGCGGCTTGAGGGCGAGCCACTTGCCGAGCACGACCTTCTGCTGGTTTCCGCCGGAAAGGTAATGGACGATTTGCTGGTCGCTGGGCGTGCGGACGCGGAGGCGTTCGATCGTTTCGGCCGCCAGTCGCCGTTCGCCGCGGCGGTCGAGCCAGCCGCGTTTCGCCTGGCGATGCAGCGCGGCCAGACTCACGTTCTCGCGAACGCTCATTTCGATGACGAGGCCCTGGTGCTTGCGATCTTCGGGCACGAGGGCGATGCCGGCGGCGATGGGCTGAATCGGGCCGTCGAGCTGGATCGCCTTGCCCGCGACGCGGACGGTTCCGGAAATTGGCTTGCGGACGCCGAAGATCGTATCCAAGAGTTCGGTTCTTCCGGCTCCGACGAGGCCCGCCATGCCGACGATTTCGCCGGCGCGAACGGCGAACGAGACGGGATGCTTGCCGCGCGGGGCGACGCGGAGCGAATCGACTTCCAGCACGGCCTCGCGCGGCTCGTGGATCGTGCGGGCGTAGAACTGCGCCAGTTCGCGGCCGACCATCAGGCGGACCATGTTGTCGTGGGTGATCTGGTCGCAGTTCAGATCGCCGGCGTTGCGTCCGTCGCGGAACACGGTGACGCGATCGGCGAGTTCGTGGACTTCGCCCAAGCGATGCGAGATGTAGATGATCGACACGCCCTTGCCGCGAAGGTCTTTGATGAGCGCGAAGAGCCGCGCGGCCTCGCCCGATGTGAGACTGCTCGTCGGCTCGTCCATGATGAGGACGCGGGCATTGGCCGACAGGGCCTTGGCGATTTCGACCATCTGTTGATAGCCGATCGAGAGCGTGCGGACGATGGTCCGCGGCGGAACGTCGAGGCCGACGCGGCGGAGAATCTCGACGGACTCGCGGTAGATCTTCGCGCGATCGATGAGGCCCAACGCCGTGCGGGGTTCTCGGCCGAGAAACAGGTTCGCGCCGACGTCGAGGTTGTCGGCGAGGTTGAGTTCCTGGTGAATGAGGGCAATGCCGAAGGCCTGGGCGGCGCGGACGGAATCGAGTTGCACCGGGCGGCCGTCGAGCAGAATCTCGCCGGAGTCCGGCGGTTGCACGCCGGCGAGGATTTTCATGAGCGTGCTCTTGCCCGCGCCGTTTTCGCCGATGAGGGCGAGGACTTCGCCGCGGGCAAGCGCGAGGCGAATGTCCGAGAGGGCCTGGACGCCGGGAAACCGCTTGGAAACGCCGCGGACTTCGAGCAGCGGCGCAGCGGGACCGGTCGGGGGCGGAATGTCGTTGGCCGAAGCGGCGCCGGTCATCGTTTTTGTGCGGCGAATTCGGCCGGGATTTCCTTGTCCATAAGCTCGTGAATCACGCCGAGCGCCCGCTCTTGGGCGTTGAGCACATCGAGCATGCCGACGAAGAGCGCGACCTTGCCGCCATCGGGACTGGCCTCCTTGACGAGCTTGCCGGCTTCGCGGCCCGCCATGTAGTTGCTGGTGCCGAGATAGAACTTGCGTTTGGTATTCGGGGCGTCGGCGTCTTGGGTGATGACATTCATCTTTTCGCAGGCCTGATTGATGATGTCGGCTTGGCCGATGGGGTCGATGACGCTGATTGCGAGGCCGTCGTAGTTCTGCGTGATGAACTCTTCGATGGCTTGTTTTTGGCCGGTGGTGCCGTTGGTCGGCATGTAGACCTTGCACGTGACGCCGAAGTCCCGGGCGGCGAGGTTGCAACCTTTTTCGGCAAGCGTCCAGAAGGGATCAACCGAATTCGTCAGAAACGCAACGCGAGCCGGTTTGGACTTATCCTGGTCGGCAAACATCGGGGCGGGCGATGTCCCGTTGTCGCTCAAGATGCTCGCGATGTCCGCCTGAAATTTCTCGACGTTATCGCGCTTAATGATCGTCGTCGGAATGTACAGCAAATCGCCAGGGAACTTGACATCCTTGCCGCGCTTCATCGCGGCCAGGAATTCGACGGAGCGATATCCGAAAACGAACGGTTGCTGCACGACGGTGCCGTAGATCTCGCCATCCTTGATGCCCTGCAAAGTCGCCGGCCATTCGTCGAAGGCAACGACTTTTACCTCGCCGAGTTTGCCGGCGGTTTGCAGTGCGGAATGGGCCATCGGCCCGTTCGGGGCCCACAGGCCGACCATGACCTTGATGTCGGGGTGAGCCGTTAGGACGTCTTGGGCGTTCGTTTTGGCTTTCTCGCCGTTCTTGTCGTCGGTGTAGATGCCGATGACGGTGTATTTTCCGGTCGTCAGCGGATAGGAATAGTCGCGGGGATTGGTGACCTCGGCGCCGGAATTCTCTTTGGCGCCTTGGCGGCATCCGCCTGCGACCAGCAGGGCGGCGGCGGATAGCGATGCAACGATAGCGTGAGGCAGGCGCATCGAGGCGACCCCCTTGAGAGATATGCGAGCGCGGGTCGCGCTCGATAAGGACAAAACGGCGATTTTAGGGCGAACAAAACGCGCGAACAAGTGGCGACCGCACGGCCACTCGCGAGCAGAGTGCCATCCTATTGAACGCATGTGCAGAAATCCCATCGACCGGCAAAGCGGCCGATTCTCTTGCTCAGCTTTCCCAAATAGTGCTAAAGTGCGCAGGTGGAAAAGTCGAAACTAGGTCCGGCCGGTGCGCCCTGGAGGAGCGCGCGGGTCCGCGGACGAGGAGGATGGGCATGGACGACGCGCTGACGTTTGACGAATTGCGGCTGGGAGACCGCTGGAAGAGTCCTGCGAGGACCATGACGGAGGCGGATATCGTCAACTTCGCGGGAATGACGGGGGACTTTAACCCGCTGCACGTCGACCACGAGTTCGCGAAGGGGACTCCCTGGGGCAAGCCGATTGCCCACGGGCTGTTGGGCCTGTCGTGGGTGGCGGGACTGGGGAGCAATGCCCCGCGGCCGAACATAGTCGCCCTGGTTGCGATTCGCGAATGGGAATTCTTGAAACCCGTCTTCGTCGGGGATACACTACACGTCATTACGGAAGTGGTCGGCAAGCAAGCCAAGGGCCGACGTGCGGGCCGGGTCACGTGGAAACGCAGTCTCGTGAACCAGCGCGGCGTCGTGGTGCAGCAGGGGTATTTCGACACGCTTGTGGCCACGAGTTCCGAGCCGCCGGTGCGCAGGCGGCGACGAACGCAGTCGGCCGAGATGGAGCCGTCGAGTTGAGGTTCGCGGGGCGCGTTTAGAGTTGCTGGCCACCAGCGGCGGGTCCTCAAAGCCTGACGTATTGCCCACGACCGAACTCGTTCGAGAACTCGACGGTTGACTTCCTAAACACAGAGGCTCGCAGAGGAGGAGCACAGAAGCTCACGGAGAGGACGCGAGCGCGCCTCTCCGGAATGGTCCGGTCAGAAAACCGGCCAAGACGAGTAGGTGGTTATTCGTGTGATTCAAACCTTGTCCGGATTCGCCGTTCATCTTGAAAGGATGGTTGTATGAAGATCCGCAGTTTGCTCGCCGTGTTTGTTGCCGTCGCCGTGGCGGTTGCCGCCTCGCTCAACGCCGAAGACAAGAAGGATCCGCTCGCGGGGATCACGTGTCCCGTCTCGGGCAAGCAAGTCAAGGCGGACGCGGCCGTCGATTACAAGGGCGCGAAGGTCTACATGTGTTGTCCGAATTGCCCGAAGGCATTCGCGAAAGACACCGCGAAGTTTGCCGCCAAGGCGAACGCGCAACTCGTGGCGACGGGGCAAGCCAAGCAGGTCAAATGCCCGATTTCCGGCGGCCCGACGAAGGAAGGCACGGAAGTGAAGGTCGGCGCGACCGAGGTCGCGTTCTGCTGCAACAAGTGCCAGGGGAAAGTGGCCAAGGCCAAAGGCGACGAACAGCTTGGTCTTGTGTTCAGCGACGCGGCGTTCGCCAAGGGGTTCGAGGTCAAGAAGGCCGAGTCGAAGTAGCGCGATCGCAAGTTGATGTTTCGAAAAGGAAAAGGGACGCCGGCGAAAACCGGGCGTCCCCTTTTTTTGTTCGATCGGCGATGCGGCGCGCGTGCGTTCGGTCGGGGACGCGAGTGCTTGCGTGGCGTCGAGTGTATTGCCCCCGGTGTGTTCACCGGGGGCTAAATATCACCGGGGGTTAAATGTGCGCGTCACTCCGCGCCAGCTAGCGGCTCTTTCTTTTCGGTAATCACCGGGCTTTGGGGCGCCATTTCGGCGTTGAGCGCGATGAAATCCTTCCATTCCTCGGGCACGTTGTCTTCGTGGAAGATGGCTTCGACGGGGCACTCCGGAACGCACGCTTCGCAGTCGATGCACTCGTCCGGGTGAATGTAGAGGATCTTCTCGCCCTCGTAGAAGCATTCGACCGGACACACGACCACGCAGTCGGTGTACTTGCAGCCAAAACAGGGTTCGCAAACAACGTGAGTCATCGCTTTGGACCTTTTCGAGATGGCAAATCCCGGCGGCGAAGGTCGCCGGTGAAGATAGTTTCGGGCGGTGGGTCGGCGTTCGCGTCGCCGCTCTTTTGCAGGGTCCATCCCGCCGTATCGAAATCGTTACCAGCAAAGCACTTGGACCCTTTGGGCAAGCCAAGCTGCGCGAATCATAGTAATGGCCATATCGGCTGTCAAGCACGCGGATTCGCAAGGATTTTTGCGATTCGCACAAGTCGCGCTTGCCCGGCGATGGGGGCACACGTAAAATCAATGGCAACAGCGGGTTAAGGGGCCAACTAACCAATCCGGAGCCGTTCGGGCGTTCGTTTTGCAACCGCCTTTCTGACGCCCCGGCGACGGAACACGACACGGGACAGGGAATCTCACGCGAGTCGAACACGCGGCGCGATTGCTGCGCCTGCCGGTGCATCGCCGGTGGGAGCACGTCGACGAGCCGGCGCACGTTTCGCGTCGTTTCCCGCTCTGTGCGAAGGCGATCACTTCCGTGGCCTTTACCGAAATCGACCGCCGCTTGCTCGAAAAGTGCCTGGGGGGAAAACCTCGGGCGTGGGAAGATTTCGTTGACCGCTTTATGGGCCTGGTGGTCCACGTCGTTAATTTCACGGCTCAAAGCCGTTCGGTGCGGCTCACGCCGGATGATCGCGACGACGTGGCGGCCGAGGTGTTTCTGGCGATCGTCGAGAACGACTTTGCGATATTGCGGCATTTCCGCGGCGAGAGCAGTCTGGCGACGTATCTTACGGTGGTCGCGCGGCGGATCGTCGTGCGGGAGTTGCTCAATCGCAAAACCCCCGCCAGCTTGGGCGACAGTGTCAACCAACTGAGCGAAGGCGCTGGCCAACTGAGCGAAGGCAACGGGCACAGCGAGCCGCGGTTCGAGCAACGGATTCGCGACCGCGACGAGGTGGAACGGTTGCTCGCGGAACTCGAAGGGGTCGAGGCCGACGTCGTGCGCCTCTATCACCTCGAAGGCAGGAGCTATCGCGAGATCAGCCAGTTGACCAATGTCCCCGAGAACACGATCGGGCCGATGCTGAGCCGGGCGCGGGCGAAGATGCGACGGGCCGGGGCCGACGCGGCAATCTGAGCGGTTCCGCGTCGCATTGGGCGCTCCTTCGGTGGAATTGGTCGGTCTGGTCGCCGTGTGGCGCCTTCGCGGACGCC
>QEVJ01000191.1 GCA_003576845.1 Planctomycetota bacterium | reverse complement strand
AGCTCGACACCAGAATCGACGACACCTGCGGCGGCGTCGTTTCGAGCGCCGTCGCCAGCGAATACTGGCTCGCCGGAATTACCGCCGAAGCCGCCTGGCCCGGGAGAATCCACCGCACGAAGGCCGAAGCACTACCCGTCGTCTCGTAATACTCCGTGACGAAGTTGTACAACGTGTCGCCGGAGAGCGCGATAAACGGCGAGGTGAAGGTGTTGAACGACGAGTTGATCCAGCGGTCGATCGTCGGCGTCGCCGGTTGGGCCTGACCCTCCGGCCAGAGCCATACCCGCATGCCGTCGCTCGCTTGAACGCTGAACTTATAATCGCCCGCGGCGAGCGTCCGCACCTTGCCGGTCCAGCGGACCGAAAAGTAATCGGCGTTGACTCCGGGGGCGGGCGAACCGGTCGCGGGCCAGGCCAAACCCGTCGGGCCCGTGTCGATCAGCGGGTCGACGCGCGTGAGCACGAGATTCCCCGGCAATAGCGAATCGGTGTTCGGCTGGGCGCTGGTCACCGGATCGTTGAAGTATTCTCCGCGGAGGCCGGGAGTAACGCCGGCCGTGAACTTGCTTTGGCTATCCGGTTGAATCATCGCGCCGTTGTCGCTTGTCACGCCATTTACAACGACTCGATACACTTGTCCTGTCGCTTGCGGCGGCGTTGTTAGGACAACGGCATCGCCCATGACGTCGATCGTGGCATCGAGAATATCAAGCCCCGGAACAACGTAGTTCGAAATATTTTGGGTCGACGCGGCGTCAACTGGCGAGTTGAACCGCAGCCACAACGCCGTAGCCGATAGAGGTAGGATGGAGATGAGCGTGAGCACGCGGGCAGAAATAGATTCGCTGCGGCTGCTTTCCTCAAGCGCCGTGTTCACCGCGGCAATCTCATAGGCATACGTTCGATTCGTATCGACGATCGTATCCGCGAACGTCGGCGACGAGACTGTCGCGTACAGGCCGCCGTTGGGGTAGACCGTGTAGTGGTCCGTCGCCGATTGAAGGTCGATCGACGGTGACCAAGTCAGGACGATCCGATTGCCGGGCTGGACGGTGGCGATGACGTTCGTGGGGACGGACGGCGGCGTGTCGTCGAAAACCGAATTGCCCCATCCCGGCGAGCCAGCCGCAATTCCCGCCGCCCAATTCGCCACGTCGTTACCGTACGCGGACGAGTCGATTCGCGATAACGAGGCGCCGATCCCCTTCGGGCGTATCGGCCACAAGTCGCTGGTGTTGTAGTTCACGCGATCGACGCGGACGGCGCCGCTCACGGCATTGGGCCGCGACAACTCCACGTTTTCGCCTTCGTTCTCCAGCTTGCCGGTGAACGGTCCGACGATTTGTACGCCAGCGGGAAGCGAATACTTCGCACGAAACGTCTCGGGATCGATGCCGACCACCAGCAGATACTGGCCGCCGCCCAACGTCGTCGCGCCGAAAGTGAAATCGACGCCCGACGCAAACGACCAATTCTCCAGCGAAACCGGAGCGCGGCCGATGTTGTGCAGTTCGATGAATTCGTCGCCGGCCGCTAGCGGATGGTACATCAACTCGTTGATCACGACCGGACCGAATCGCGGAGCGGAGTTCGCCGAGCCCAATGTCGCCAACTCAAGCGGCGTGAAGTCGTGCCCGCCCGTACTCTTCACGTACCATCCCTGCGCGACTTCTGTCTCGGCCGCCGTGAACTCCTCGCTAGTCCGGAATCCGGTGATGGCGCCGCTTGCATCCGCCGAACGCAAGAAGAGCTCGCCCCCGCCGAGCGACGGCGGCAGCGCTGCGCCAAACGTCGTTGCAGCGTCGAGAACCAGAAAGTCATCGGGAAGAATCGGCGACAGGCCGAGCGGCAGGCGGTATTTTGTCGGGTCGGCCGGATCATCGCTCAAATAAAACCCGCTTACGTCGATCGGGGCGGTTGACGCATTGTAGAGTTCGATTCGCTGGCCGGCGGCATGGCTGGTGTCGAGTAGGATCTCATTGATTCGCAGCGAATCGGCCGGGGGCGCGATTCCCGCGTCGCTCGAGCTCGGCGAACCGCCGCTGTAATCGCTCGGCCGCCAGCTTTCGGCCAGATTCCACGTTGTCGGCGCGGCCGTGCCGTC
This sequence comes from Planctomycetota bacterium, assembly GCA_003576845.1. Lineage (GTDB taxonomy): Bacteria > Planctomycetota > Planctomycetia > Pirellulales > PLA5 > PLA5. The sequence goes on along the minus strand of QEVJ01000191.1, from coordinate 7,936 downwards.
GATGATCGAGAGCGTAAAGCCTTCGCCGTCGGCAAGCGCATACCAGGCATCGTCGTAGACGAAGTCCAGAATCACCTCGCCCAGTGGTCCGTGTACCGTAATCGGCTCGCCGTCATTGGCGAGGTTGCCGTCGTATGTGCCGGCGACGTTGTGGCCCAATCCGTAGCGGAGGGCGAACGCCTCGGGGTTTTTGACGACCAACATCCGCTCGCCGGCCGGCAGGATCGAAGATGAGAAGGTGAACGCAATGCCGTCGGTAACCGAAACGCCGCCCAGGTCGAGCGGTTCGGTCCCGACGTTGCGGAACTCCAGAAACTCGAAGTCGTCGTTATCCGCAAACCCCGCCGCAATCTCCGCCGGCGTCGGATTCGCCGGGTTGTAGTTGATCTCCGTCACGACGAGCGAGATCGGCTCCGTGACGTAGAGTGCCTCGTTGCGGCCGCTCCACACACCATCACGCAGCACGCGCGCGACGACGCGCGTGTTGCTTTCGATCGAAATCGGGGCATCGTACACTTGAGCCGTCGGATTGATCGCGCCGCCCGGCAGACGTGGATCGCTGCCGTCGGTCGAATAGTAGATGACGCCCGCATCGGCGGTCGCGAGCGAAATTGCCGTTTCCGACGGCACGAGCCCACCAGGAACTCCGAACGCCGGCGGCCGCGGCAGCGTCTCGGTGTTGCTCAGCGGCTGGTGCGTATCCATCCACAGGAGTCGCCCCGTGACGAAATTCTTCATGATCTGCAACTCGAACCAGAAGATGCGGCCGCGCTGCTCGCCAGTGATAAAGTCCAAGTCGCCATCGCGGTCGAGATCGGCAAGATCGGTTTGACCGAGATTGCGGCCACCGAGGTCTCGGTCGCCGAAATGATGGACGAACCGCAGTTGCGCGGACGCCGTGCCTGCGCATGAGGCAGCCGCCAGCATCAGTACGGCGAGCCCGGTTTCTATCCGTATGGTCGTCACGATCGCGCTCCTCACGTGCGCATTGAGGGCACCGAATCAACCTTCGATCGCCTTCAACAGCGCCGTAGCGTTCACGACGCATCCCGTCTGCTTGAGAAGTTGCCGGCCTGTCTGGATGGCGTCGACCCATGAAGCCGCGTTCTTCATTGGAGCGGGGCTTCGTGCGAGTTTTCCCTCCGTGGAGCGTCGTTGGCGGCCATGTTGGCTTTCGTCTTGACCATGTAGACCATGTTCGGACTGACCAGTAGTTTCCAGCACTTTTTGGCGTTTGAGAGGACGCCCCTTTCGGGACATCATGCGGTTGCTTTGACCTGCTTGATACCCGAAAGGAGAGCGTCATGGACGATGCTAAAGGACTGTGGTCGTGTTGGCAATCGCTGCTGTCGTCGTTTCGCGGAGAGCTTACGTTGGGCGGTTGGGCGCGGTTTGCTCAATGGGTCACGGGAACCGTGCTGTGTTGCGAGGAGCATACGATCACGCAGGCCCTGGCATCGCTGGGGCTGGAGTCTCAGTGGCGCAACGTCGAGCACTTCGCGGAATACGGTTCGCGGAATCGTCAAGCGGTCGAACGGCGATTGATGCGGCTGATCGAGCGCGAGCATCCTGCGCGCTGGGGCGGTTATCATCCGGTGGCGATCGACGACACCAAGGAACATCGCACCAGCGCGGACGTGTGGAGAACCTGCACGTTTCACGAGTCCGGCGCGCGTTGTCCCAACCGGGCGACGACGGTTCGCGCGCACAATTGGGTGGTGATGGGCGACTTGATGCCCGGCATGCCGTGGAGTTACTCGACGACCAGGCGAGAACGGCAAGGGCGCTGCGGCGTTGAGTCGAGCATTCGACGGTCGCAAGTGCGAAAGCGACTGAAAGTGATGCGTGCGGCGAGTGGCCGCGCCCGCTGAACCGTCAAAGGGCGATGGCTTCATCTTCGTTGCCTGGCTCGTGCATTGACAGAGAGAATCTGGGCTGGCCTTGCAGGCAGCGTCGAGAAGCACCGTGCAATCGCGTTGTCTCTTCGCCGTGCTTGGTTTCGCATGTCGGCTACCCCGGCCAAGAACACCTATCGCGGCCGGATGAAGTTCTTGTCGCTATTGCCGCGAGGCGCGAATAGCGATTCGCTGCTTCCCGGAAGTCGGCGGCGGGATGGGGAATGTGGACGGCACGGGCGCGTGCGGCGATAATCGCATTATGAAAGGTTGATTCTGCACGAATAGCAAACGGGTTGCGATGAACGCATTGCGAGATATTCGTCGTCGTCTCGTCGCCGCCGTGGTCCCGATCGCGGTGTGCGTTGGCGCTTTGGCTTGGGCTGGCCGCGGCAACGAAACCGATGCCGGGGCGAGCGACGCGTCAAAAGCGGCCGAACACTTCGACAAGCACGTGGCGCCGCTGTTGGCAAGCCGTTGCTTGGAATGCCACAACCCGAATGAGTTCAAGGGCAAGCTCGATCTTAGCGCGAAGGGCGCGGCGATGCGGGGCGGCGAAAACGGCGCGGTCATCGCGCCGGGCGATCCCGACGAAAGCCTGCTCTGGCAATACGTCGAGGCGGACGAAATGCCGCCGAAAAAACCGCTCGCCGACGCCGAGAAGGAGATTCTCCGCAAGTGGATCGCCGCGGGCGCCGCCTGGGGCACGGATCCGATCGATCGCTTCGCGTATACGAGCGACGCGCGGGCCGGTTACGACTGGTGGTCGCTGCAGCCGGTGCGGCGGCCGGTATTGCCGGACGCAAAGTCCGCGGACGTTCGCGGCGCGATCGATCGGTTCGTGGCGGTCAAGCGCGAGGAGCGCGGCCTTGTCGGTTCGCGCGAAGCCGAGCGCCGCGTGCTCATCCGACGGCTGACGTTCGACCTGCTGGGACTGCCGCCCTCGCCCGACGATGTGCAGGCGTTTGCCGCGGACGCGTCGCCGGACGCCTACGAACGGTTGGTCGACCGGCTGCTCTCTTCGCCGCACTTTGGCGAACGGTGGGGCCGATTCTGGCTCGACGTCGTTCGCTTCGGCGAAAGCGACGGCTATGAGTACGACAAGCTGCGGCCGAACGCCTGGCCGTATCGCGATTGGGTGATCGCGGCGCTCAACGAGGACTTGCCCTACGACGAGTTCGTGGCGCAGCAGATTGCCGGAGACGTGCTGCGGCCGGGCGATCCGCACGGGACCGTGGCGGTTGGATTCCTCGTCGCCGGACCGCACGATGGACTCAAGCCGGCCGGCGAGGTGATGCTGAAAATCATGCGCCAGGACGAACTCGAAGACGTTGTCGGCGTGATCGGCCAGACATTTCTCGGACTGACCGTGCATTGCGCCCGCTGTCACGACCACAAATTCGACCCGATTCGTCAGGTGGATTATTACCGGCTCACGTCGGCGGTGGCGGGCTATAGCCACGGTGAGCGCGAGATGCCGGCGGCGGCCAGCGCCGCGGCGGTGGATGCGTTGATCGCCGCGGCGGAACGCAGGATTCGCGAACTCGAAGAACCCGCTCGGCGCCGGATTCTCGCGCGGCGCGGCGCGGACGACGACAAGGGAGACGAACCGCTCGCCGCGCTCAGGCCGCTCGCCGCGTGGGACTTTGCGCGCGGTTTGGACGATCTCGTCGGCAACGCCGATGGCGAGGCGAGCGGCAGCGCGGCGATCACAGACCGGGCGTTGCGGCTGGACGGCAAGAGCGGGTTTGTCGCGACGGCACCGCTCGAACGGGACATCCGCGAGAAAACGCTGGTCGCCGTCGTTACGCTCGATAATCTTCAGCAGCAAGGCGGCGCGGCGATCAGCATTCAGCGAGTCGGCGGCGGAGCGTTCGACGCGATCGTGTTTGCGGAGCGCGATTTGGGCCGGTGGATGGCCGGCAGCGAAGGCTTTGCGCGCACAAAGCCGTTCAACGGTCCCGAGGAAACGGACGCGTCGTTGCGGCCGGTGCAGATGGCGATCGTGTATCGCGTCGACGGGACGATCGCCGCGTATCGCGACGGAAAGCCGTACGGCGAAGCGTATCACGGCGGACCGCTGCAAACGTTTCCCGCGGGCAAGACGCAACTGCTCTTCGGACTGCGGCATTCGCCGGCGGGCGGAAACCGGTTGCTGGCCGGAGCGGTGCATCGGGCGGCGCTGTTCGACCGCGCGCTGTCGGCGGAGGAGATCGCAGCGCTCGCTCGCGACGCAAGCGCGATCGTTTCGAGCGACGAAATTCTCGCGCAGCTTTCGCCCGACGAGCGCAGATTGCACCGCGATCTTAACGACGAGGTTGCGGCGCTGGAAAAGCAGCGGAGCAAACTCAAGAAGCAGGCAGTTTACACGTGTGTCCCGCAGCCGGGCGGCGTGGCGCACGTGCTCGTCCGGGGCAATCCGCAGCAATTGGGGCAGGTGGCGGCGGCCGGCGGCTTGTCGACGCTGCGCGGAGTCGATGCGGATTTCGGACTCGCGCCGGACGCGCCCGAAGGGGAACGGCGGTCCAAGCTTGCTCGCTGGATCACCGACCGAAACAACCCGTTGTTCGCGCGGGTGATGGCGAATCGCCTGTGGCACTATCACTTCGGCCGGGGGCTGGTGGACACGCCGAACGACTTTGGATTCAGCGGATCGCGGCCGACGCATCCGGAGCTGCTCGATTATCTCGCCGCCGAATTCGTACGCGGCGGGTTCGCGCTCAAGCAGCTTCATCGTTCGCTAGTTTCGTCGGCGACGTATCGTCAGGCGTCGACGGTTGCGGACGACGCGCCGAAAGCCGACTCCGAGAATCGCTGGCTGTGGCGAAAGTCGCCGATGCGGCTCGAAGCGGAGGTCGTCCGCGACGCCATGCTGGCCGCGGCCGGTGAACTCAACGCGGCGATGGGCGGGCCGGGCTTTCACGACTTTCGGGCGTACGTTCATCGCACGACGCAGTTTTACGAACCGCTCGACGTGAGCGGCCCGGACGTGCAGCGGCGAACGGTGTATCGCACGTGGGCCCGCGGCGGGCGGAATCCGTTTCTCGATACGCTGGATTGTCCGGACCCTTCGACGACGACGCCGAAGCGCTCGGTTACGACGACGCCGCTCCAGGCGATGGCGATGTGGAACAATGCGTTCGTGCTGCGGATGGCAGAAAAGCTGGCCGCGCGAGTGGCTCGTGAAGCCGGCGACGAGCCCGAGGAGCAGCTCGACCGCATCTACGCCCTGGTGCTCTCGCGCCCGGCGACGGACGACGAGCGGGAAGTTCTCGGCGATTTCGTCGAGGAAAACGGACTGGCCGCACTTTGCCGGGTGCTGCTCAATAGCAACGAGTTCATGTATGTCGACTAGCGAATTCAGCACGGAGCGCGCGATCGACCGCCGCGACTTCTTCTCTTGGGCGCAATACGGCCTTGGCGGAGCGGCGCTGGCGACGCTGCTTGTCCGCGACGGCTTTGCGGAGGACGCGGCTGCTTCAGCTCAACGCGGGCCGAAGATTCCGGGCGAGGCCGACGATCCTCCGCCGCATCATTCGGCGAAGGCAAAGCGTGCGATTCACATCTGCCTCTGTGGCGGGCTGAGCCACATCGACTCGTTCGACTACAAGCCGGCGCTGGCCAAGGATCACGGCCAAAAGCTTGGCGGCGACGAACGGCCGGACGTGTTCTTCGGCCAGGTCGGCCTGATCCGCAAGAACGATTGGGAGTTTGCACAACACGGCAAAAGCGGGTTGTGGGTGTCGGCGCTGTTTCCGCACATTGCGAAGATGGCCGACGAGCTGACGGTCATCCGCTCGATGGTCGCCGAATCGTCGAGCCACACGCCGGCGACGTTTCAGGAGAACTCGGGCTTTCGCTTCAACGGCTTTCCGGCGGCGGGGGCTTGGCTGTCGTATGGACTCGGCAACGATACCGACGAACTGCCCGCCTATGTCGTATTGCCGGACACGCGCGGCCTTCCTGCCGGCGGGACGGTTAACTGGACGAACGGGTTTCTGCCGGCGCGGCACCAGGGCGTGATGTTCAACACGCAGGGCCCGGCGGTTCGCGATTTGATTCCGAGCCGCGAAATCGGGCCGAGCGTCGAACGTGCGAGCCGCGATTTGCTCGTGCGGCTCAACGCCAGGCATCTCGCGGAGCGCGGGGGCAGCGACGCGCTCTCGGCACGAATCGAGAGCTACGGCCTCGCCGCGAAGATGCAACTCGCCGTGCCGCGGGTGACGCATCTCGACGACGAAACGGCGGCGACTCAGGAGTCGTATGGTCTCCATCGCGACGAAACGCGCGACTTTGGCCGCAACTGTCTGCTCGCGCGGCGGCTGCTGGAACAGGGCGTGCGGTTCGTGCAGTTGTTTTCCGGCGGCGCGTTCGGTTCGCCGCGGATCAACTGGGACGGGCACGAAGACGTGGTGCAGAATCACACGCAGGAAGCCGCCCGGATCGACCAACCGGTCGCGGCGCTCTTGGCCGATCTGCGGCAGCGCGGCCTGCTCGACGATACGCTCGTGCTGTTTACGACCGAGTTCGGCCGGACACCGTTCACGCAGTCCGCCGCCGACGTGGTGGGCAAAGGCCGCGACCACAATCAATACGGCTTTTCGGTGTGGCTGGCGGGCGCGGGTCTCAAGCCGGGCGTCGCCTACGGTGCGACGGACGACATCGGTTGGAAGGCGGTCGACAAGCCGGTGCCGTGGCACGACTTTCACGCGACGGTGCTGCACCTGTTGGGCATCGACCACACGCGGCTCACGTATTACCACAACGGCATCCGACGGCGATTGACGAACGTCCACGGGCACGTCGTGAGCGAGATTCTTTCGTAGAGCGGGCAGGAGAGGGTCGGTGATGCCCGAATTCATCAGCCCGTATGTGATTGCGGCGGAACCCTCGGGCAACGTGGTGCTCACGGACGTCAATTACGGCGAGGTCTATCGCGGCAATCCCGTCACGGGGACGCACGTGCTCTTGTCGGGCGCAACGATAGGCTACGGCGAAGGTCCGGAATTTGGTTACGCGCTCGGGATTGCCGTCGTTCATGTGCCGGAGCCATCGGCGATCGTGCTCGTTGGCATTGGGGTGGCCGTGGCGTCGCTATGCACGTTGAGGCGGTCGGCGCCGGGTACCGCTGCTGGTTTGTCCAGCAATACGGATGCGGCGAACGACTGACCATCGAGCAAGCCGTTTTCGATGGCTCCGTCGTTGACGCCGTGTACCGACGTATTGAAGAATGGAAGGTCCAACGGCAGTCCTCACTGCTGGACAAGCCAGCCGTGGCACGCGGCGGTTGTTCAAAGCCACGCGACTAGGAAACGGTCCTCAATATACTCGCTCCCGACAAGCGGCCCGTCGAATGAGTCTCGCCGACGAAATTGCCAAGTTGCAGGAACTCTATCGCTCCGGCGCGCTCTCGGAAGCGGAGTTCCAGGCCGCCAAAGCGCGATTGATTGCAAGCGAATCGCCGCCACCGCGGAGTTCAGCGGGTACGTTTGCCGCTTTCGCCGGCAATGCAAACATCGACTCCCAGACGCGCACCTGGGCGATGCTGATTCACTTGACGCAGTTCGCTGGGCACGTGGCGCCGCTCGCCGGTCTCGTCGTGCCGATCGTGCTGTGGCAGATCAAGAAAAACGAGCTGCCGGGCATCGACGTCCACGGCCGCAACGTCGCGAACTGGATACTCAGCGAACTCATTTACGCGGTCGTTTCCGTGCTCTTGTGTTTTGTCGTCGTCGGCGTTCCGCTCTTGATCGCGCTGGGTATTCTGTCCATCGTCTTTCCCATCATCGGCGGCGTAAAAGCCGCGAGCGGCGAAGCGTGGCGCTACCCGCTGAGCATCCGTTTTTTCAGCGACCCGGAAGCGTAAGGGAGGGCGGGCCGTACCCGCCGGAATCTCGGAGCAGAAGGTGCGTCTCAATTCCATGCCCGCCCGTTTCTTAAACCGCTCCATTGAGAAACAAGCGACAAAGCGGCCCAATATTCCTTGAAATGGATGAACCGATGGGCACAGCCCACCCTATCCCTGAAACGCGCCGGGTGGC
>QEVJ01000027.1 GCA_003576845.1 Planctomycetota bacterium | reverse complement strand
CTGCGGTAGTTGGGCTTCAGGGTCACGTCGACCAGCCCGACCGGGTCGGTGACGAAGCGGACGCGCCGCACGTTGAGCTCCTCGGCGACGAGGTCGACGAGGCGCCCCACCTCCCGGGCGGTGGCGGGCGCGCACGCCACGACCGCCTCTGCGAGCGGCTGGCGCACCTTCAGCTTCGCCTCGGCGCGGGCGCCGCGCCCGACGGTCACGGCCTGGCGGGAGCTCGTCATCGCCGCCTCGAGGGAGGGCGAATGGCGGCCCTTCGACCGGGGCCAGTCCGCGAGGTGCACGCTCTCGGGCGCCCCGGGGTCGTGCGCGGCGACGAGCGTGCCCCACATCTCCTCCGCGACGAACGGGCAGAACGGGGCGACCAGCAGGGCGATCGTCGACAGGCACTCGTGGAGGGTGTGGAACGCCGCGACCGCGTCGCCGCGACCCCCGCCGTCGCCGTCGGCGCCGCCGCGGCCCGCCCAGAAGCGGCGGCGCCCGGTGCGCACGTACCAGTTGCTCAGGTCGTCGACGAGCTCCTCGAGCAGCCGGCCGGCGCCGGTGGCGTCGAACCGCTCGAGCCGTTCGGTCACGCCGTCGACCGTCCCGTCGAGCCGCGACAGGATCCAGCGGTCGATGGCGTTGCGCGAGCATATCCTTACGTCTTTTCCGCTCGTTTCGGGAGTTCCCGATGCGCTGGCTGTTGTTCGCGTTTGCGGTCGCAGGGTTGTCGGCGAGCGCCGGCTGCACCGGCCCGGGCTTGTTCGACCGGCAGAGTTGGATTTTCGGCAAGGACCCGCCGGACGATCCCGCCTTGTTGGCCCGCATCGGCCCGACGCCGAGCCAGCGGATCGCGCTCGTGCGCACCATGCGCGAGAAGATGAGCGATCCGGCCCAAGCCGAGCATACCGCCGCCGAGCTCGCCGAACGGATCAAGACCGAAACCGACGCCTCGGTGCGGACGGAAATCGTCAAAGCCCTCGGTGACGCCAAGACCCGCTCGGGCAGCGCCGTGCTCCGCGCCGGTCTGGCGTATCCGCGGCCCGATCCCGACGCGGAAGTCCGCGAAGTCATCTGTCAGGCCTGGGGCCGGATCGGCGGCGACGAAGCCCGCGAGGCGCTCGCCGCGGCGCTGGCCAACGACACCGACGACCAGGTTCGCGTGCAAGCGGCCGCGGCGCTGGGCAAGTTCAAGACCCAGGGCAACATGCAAACGCTCGCCGCCGCGCTCGAAGATTCCAGCATCGCCGTCCAACACACGGCCATGCAGTCGATGAAGCGCGTCTCCGGACAAGACTTCGGCGACAACGCCCAATCGTGGCGCGAGTACGCCCAGCGCGGCCCCGCCGTCGACGAAACGCCGTCGCTCGCCAGCAAGCTCTGGCCGTGGCATTAGTGGTTCGTCCACGCGAAATTGACGGGCAATGGCATTCGTAGGACGGATTGCAATCCGTCCTACAGCGTTGCTAGAACCTGTCGATTCGTCGCAAATGCAACACTAGGTTTCGCCGGCAAGTCGCAATCGCGGGACTCGCGGGCGAAATGACCCTGCCAAAATCGCCCCTGGACTTTCCCAGCCCGTCTGCTAAACTTACACCAGTTCGGTCCTTTGTGCTCTCATGTGCGCCATTGGAACGCCGCCAGGTCCAATGGCCTTTTTCAGAACGCTTTCTGCGTTCGGCTGATTCGGTCCTGGGACTCTACCCACGGGACATTGCATGTCGTTCGATCAACTGGGGCTTAGTGCGCCCCTCGTCCGCGCCGTCGCCGAGGAAGGCTACGCCGCTCCCACCCCCATCCAAGCCCAAGCCATCCCCCACGTCCTCGCCGGCCGCGATTTGCTCGGCTGCGCGCAGACCGGCACGGGCAAGACCGCCGCGTTCGCCCTGCCGGTCATTCACCGCCTCACCCACGCCGGCAATCCGCCCAAAGGCCGCGGCCGCCGAATTCGCGTCCTCGTCCTCTCGCCCACCCGCGAGCTCGCCGCCCAAATCGGCGACAGCTTCCGCGTCTACGCCCGCCACACCGCGCTCCGCCACACCGTCATCTTCGGCGGCGTCGGCCAGCACAACCAGGTCAAGGCCCTGCGAAACGGCGTCGACATCCTCGTCGCCACGCCCGGCCGCCTCGAAGACCTCCACGACCAGGGCTACGTCGACCTCGCCGACGTCGAAATTTTCGTCCTCGACGAAGCCGACCGCATGCTCGACATCGGCTTCCTGCCGGCAATCAAGCGGGTCATCAAGCTCCTGCCCGCCGAACGGCAAACGCTGTTCTTCTCGGCCACGATGCCGCCGTCGGTTAGCGACTTGGCGAATTCAATCCTCCGCGATCCCGCCGTGGCCCGCGTCGCGCCGGTGAAGGCGACGACCGAGCTGATCGAGCAACGGGTCTACTTCGTCCCGCAGCGGAACAAGTCGCAGCTCCTCGCCGGCGTGCTGAAGACCAAGGACGTGACCCGCGCGATCGTGTTCACCCGCACGAAGCACGCCGCCGACCGGGTCGCCCGCCAGCTCAATCGCGCCGGCGTCTCCGCCGACGCGATCCACGGCAACAAGAGCCAGAACGCCCGGCTCCGGTCGCTCGCCGATTTCAAATCGAACCGCACCCGCATCCTCGTGGCCACCGACCTCGCCGCCCGCGGCATCGACGTCGACGGCATCTCGCACGTCGTCAACTTCGATCTGCCCCAAGAAGCCGAAACCTACGTCCACCGCATCGGACGCACCGGCCGCGCCGGCGCCGCGGGCATCGCCCTCACGTTCTGCGACCACGAAGAGCGGGCGATGCTCCGAGCCGTCGAACGCCTCACGCGCAAGCCGCTCGCCGTCGCAAACGAACTCCCCGCCGGCGTCGACGCAGAACTCCTCGACCCGCCGCCGCGGCACGACGCACATCGCGAAAGCCCGCCCGCTAAGCCGCACTTCAACCGCTACAGCAAACGCCCCGCCCGCTACGCCAAAAAGAAACGCCGCCCCGCCGCCGCAAGCCGGTAACGCCGCCTCCACCAAAGAACTGTAGGAGGCGAATCCTTTCGCCGACGGAACCGCCAACCGGCGCTCCATCGGCGAAAGGATTCGCCTCCTACAACGTTTTCGTTGATTCGCACGCGGCCGGCTACAGCGACCCATCCAGCCCCGCCAGCACCCGCTCCGCCGATCGCGCCGCCCGTCGCGCTCGCAGCGCACTGAGCGAACTCGCCCCACCGCCCGCCCCCGCATCCGCGCTCACGGCCGCATCGACAACGGCATCGACCGCCGCGGCCCGCGTCGCTCGCACCACCGCCCGGCTCGCGGCCAGCGGCGTATCCGCGTCGCGCCGCCGCACGGCGTCGCTCTCGCGCCCCGCCGACACGACCACCGCCGCCGGCGCTTCCGGCGAAGGCGTGCTCGTCGAACCGCCGCCCGGCGTCCCCAGCGGGAGCTGCGAACCGAGCGCGTTCCGCAGCGCGATCGCGTCCACGAAGTTGATCGTCCCGCTCCCGTCGAGATCGTAGAACGGCGAGTACCGCGCCTGCCCGACGCTCGCGAACTGCCGCGACATCATCGCGGCGATCGCGTCGCCCGCCGTCGAACCCGTCCCCGGAATCGCTCCCGGCAGCACATTGAACAGCATCGAATAGCCCGTGCCGCCGACGCGGTTCCCCCACACGTCGCGCACGGCGTCCGACAATCCGACGCGAAGCTGATCCGCCGCGATCGGCGCGCTGAGCGTCCACGTCGCCGTGAACGACAGCGGGTCGTAGGAAAAGCTCTGCACGCCGACCGTCTGCGGATAGTCGGCCACGTCGACGCCCCACAGCCGCAGATCGCCCTGCGTGACCGCGACCGGCTCGGTGAACCGCATCGTGATCCGGTCCAGGTTCTGCCACGGCAGCGTCTCGCCCGCCGACACGTTGTAGCCGCCGGTCCCCATGAAGTGCTCGGCGAGATTCTCCGCGAACCCGCTCGACCACCGCGTGCTCGCAAGCGCCGTGCTGTACACGAACGGCGGCGTCGTGTCCCCCGACGTCGTCGCCAGGCTCGGCGCGTCCACCAACACGTTCGGGTTCGTCCCCGAAACGACCAGCACCAGCTTCTGCGACGGGCTGGCCGAGTAGTTGATCACCGAGTTCCCCGGCGTCGAACCGCCGCTCGTCGCCGAATTCGCGAGCAGCGCTCCGCCCGAGTTGTACAGCTTCACCGACACGTCGCCGAGCGCCGGGTTGTACGTCGCCTTCGCCGCGAACGTGCCGTTCCAGCCGACGTCGTACGGCACGACGATCGACCCGGCCGACAGCGACACCGGTTGCTGCGAAGCCAAAAACCCGCCGCCGTAACTGACCAGCGCCACGAAGAACTGCGGGTTGACGGTCCACTCGCGGAAGTCGAAACCGGGGTTCTCCGGCGCCGACAGCGCCACCGTATACGAATTCACCGCACCCGTCGTGAAGTCCAGATACAACGCGGGCTGAATCTGCGTGATCGTGTACGTGTCCGGCGGCAAAACGCCGTCCGCCGTCGACGCGAACGAGTATTCCCCGAACGAATTCGTCATCGTCGTCCGCACGAATTGCGGGTTGCCCGCCCGTCGGAGCACGATCGTCGCATCGGGTATCAGACGCTCGCCGAATTCATACGTTCCGTTCTGATTGACGTCGACGTACACCTTGCCGCTGACCGTCACCGTCGTAAGCGCGACGTCCACCCGCGACGTGTTCGAGTTCGGCCGCGTCGGATTGGGCACGCCGTCGGCCAGGTAATAGCTGAACCCGCCGACACCCGCGGCGCCCGTCGCCTTGGTAAACGTGATCGATTGCTGCACGCCGCCGACCACGTTGATCACCGGCTGCAACCCGTTCGTCCAGCTATTGGGAACGATCACCACCACCGGCTGGAACGAAGCGGTCGGCCAATAGTCGTTCACCAGCATATCGGCGATCGGAATCGTCACCGAGTCCTGACCGGTCGGAATCGAGAATCCGTCCCCGGCCGTCCGCGCCAGCGAAAACACATCCACCGTCACCGTCGCCGGCGCGGAGCGGTTGCCGGCCAGGTCGGAGACCGTGTACGTGAACGTGTCGAACTGATCGCGGAAGCCCGGGTTCGGCGTGTACACGAGCGTGTTGTTCGCCGTGTTGAGCGTCACCGTCCCATTGGCGGGCTGCGTCGGCACGATGCTCCCGTCGGACCGCAGCAAATCCCGCGTGATGTCGTTCGCCAGCACGTTGATCACCACCGTCTGCCCTTCCGGCGTGGCAACCGCGTCGTCGACCGCCGTCGGCGGCGTCACCACCAGGTTCACCGTCACCGTCGCTTCATTCGAGTGCGCGTTCTGATAGTCGAACACTTGATACCGGAACGTCACCGTCTCCGGATTCCTCATGCCCGCTTGCGCCGTGTACGTAATCAGCCCCGTCGTCGGATTGACCGAGACCAGGCCGTCGCCGGGGGGCGGTTGCTGCGTAATGAGCGTCTGCGTCCGGTTGATCCCCACCTGACCCGGCGACTGTCCCGGCGAGTTGTCCGGGTCGCTGTCGTTCACGTAAGGATCGAACGTGATCGAACTCGGAACCGAGCCCATTGTCCCAAATGGCCCGACCTGAATCGTGTCGTTCCCAGCCACCGGCGGAGCGTTGACGTGAATATGAACCTGGGCGGGGTTGGAGACGTTGCCAGTTGGCGTCGAGAGATTCGCCACGAGTTGGAAATCGAACGACATGTCGCTGCTCGTGCCGTTACCCTGGTGTATTTCCACGGCCACGACGTTCGTGCCGTCGCGTAGCGGCGCTAGTTGAGCGCCCGTCAGCATGGCGATCGACGTCGGAGTACGCGCGTAGTCGGCGGCGCCGGTGGCGGGCGTCGTGTAGGTTGGCGCCCCCGCCGGCATATTCACGCGGGCGACTTCGGTGCCGTTAATATAAACAATGCCGCCATCGTCATATTCCAAACGCACGTCCAGCGACTGCACGGCGCTCGCGTCCGCCAGGTCGAACGTGCGGCGAAAATAGGTCGTTATGAATTTGTTCGGCGGGTTGCCGGCACAAGGCGTTCCGGCGGTGACGCAAGCGACGATCGTCGCTTCATCCCCGTCGCCGTATCCAAGCTCCGCACGCCCGGTAGCCCAAGACGCGTCGTTGAACGATGTGCCCGTCCAGGCGGTGCCCTGGTCCGTCCCGTTATCGAGATACTTCCACATATCTCCCGCGGGAATCAAATCCCTCGTCTCTGAGCCGCCAACCATGTCCGCGTCGCGCACCGTGTACGTGAACACGTCGTCGCCCCAGAAACCCGTGTCCGGCTGATAGTTGATCGCGCCCGTCGCCGCATCGACGATCACCGATCCATTCGCCGGCGGCACGGTAACTTCCACCGTCCCCGGCCGAATCGGTTCGCCGCTAAACCCCGGCGTGTCGTTGGCGAGCACGTCCACCGTCACGCCGCCGTCCTGCTGCTCGATTACGTTGATCGTCTCCGGAAAATCGTCCGCCGCCACCGGCCCCGGACCCGTCACGCTCACCGTCACCGTCGCCTCGTTCGACCACAGCCCCGTCGACCCAACGTCGGCGATCAATTCCGGCTGAATCAGCAAGTCGGAACTTCCCAACGTGTCGTTGAGACCTTGAATTGCCAGGATATTCGCCCCAGGGCCGGCCTTGAGAACCAAACCTGCCGCAGCCAAATCGACGACAAACTCGGTTTGCGCGATGGCCATGGCCTCGTTACGCGCGCCTCCGTTCGCCAGCGAGTTCCACAATGCCGGCGTCGGCGCGCCGCCGCGCGCCACCTCGACGCCGTTGATCCACGCCACGAATCCGTCTTCATACCGCATTTGCAGCCGAAGCCCAACGACCTTCGTGGGATCCGCCAGCGTGAACGGGTATCGCGCGTATACGGAAGCGTTGACGTTCTGCATCGTCACCAGCCCGTTTTGAATATACGGCTCGTAGTCGACCGCCACATCCGTGTCGTAGCCCACGCCACCCTGGCCCACGAGCCACGTGCTGTCGTCGAACGTTCCCGAACCCGTCCAAGTCGCAGCCTGGGCAGCGGTGGGAACGAGCCGGCGATGCGCTGCGTTGGCGCCAACAACGGGCGTGGGCGTCGTCGTCCCGCCCGGCGTCGGCGCCGGATTCGTATCGCGCACGCGGTACGTAAACGTATCCACGCCCGCGAACTGCGGATTCGTGTTCTCGCTGTACCTAATCGTGCCATTGGCGTTGACCGTCACCGTGCCGCCCGTCGGCTGTTGAACGATCTGGACCGAGGCCGGGTCGATCGGATAGCTGCCCGCCGTGTCGTTCGCCAGGACGTTGATCACCGGGTCGGCCGCGTCCGTCCGATACGAAACGGCATCGTCGTTCGCGGTGATCACCGCATCGGGCTTTTCGCCCACCAGCGTCGCCTGAACCAAGAAATCCTGGCTCGACGGGAAATTGCCGACTTGGGGACGATCGAAACCGCGAATCGCCAGAATGTTCGTCCCGTCCTGGAGCGCGCCCACGCTGCTCGATACGTCGAACGTCGTAAACGTCGCGCTCGCGTCGGCGGGGCTGATGAACGCCGTCGCAGGTGCGTTCCACGCCGGATAGTCGGGAGCAACGTTCTGCCGCGCCACTTCCTGGCCGTTGAGATACGCAATGAACCCGTCGTCGAACCGCATATTCAGCGTCAGCTTCGAAAACGCCGAGGCGCCGGACACCTGGAATGGAATGCGCAGGAACGACGTGTTCGTCGCGAAGGCCATCGCCGCCGAACTGATGCTCGCGAAATTCGCGTACTTGCCGCCCGTCGTAATCGGCGCGCCGATCCCGTTCGGTCCGCCGACCGCCGACCCGACCCACGTCGTGTCGTCGAACGACGGATCGCTGCCGTTCCAGTCGGTGCCGACGTCGTCGTAGATCGCTTGCGTGACGACGATGCCCTTCGACGGCGTCGTCTCCGTGACGAGATTCACCACGGCGAGCAAGGCCCGCGATTCGAGCGGCTCCATCCCGAGCGCGCGGCGCACAGTGCGCGGCGAGCGCGCAAAACGACGTTGCGGCGCGCGGCGCGCCGGCTGTTGCTTCGACCGATAAGAGAATTGCATGGTCAACCGCAATTTTTGGAGAAATGCGAAAAGAACCCACCCATGTCGCCGAGCGCGGCGTGCCCACCGCCGACTGCCAGCAAGCGACCCGACAAAACGCACATGGGGTGCGCGCGGCCAATCAACGCAAGAAATGCCTTGATGCGAATAGACTTAAGCGTAACCGATAAAACCCGCAAAATCAAGCAAATGTGTTCCACGCGAAAAGATGGACTTGGGCGGCGCCCACCCGACGGAAGTAGACGCGGGGCGCGGGAGGCGGGGCTTTTCATCGCGAAAGCGCGAAATAGCGAAAAGGCGAAAAGATCGCGGCGAAGCAGCATTTTAGCGGCGCGTCCGGCTCCCGCTGGAAATGCGCCGGCGCTTCCTGGATTTCGCGATTTCGCACTTTCGCGGTTTCGCGATGGCCCGGGACTCAGCGCACGACTGCCACTGCTGGCTTGTCCAGCAGCGCCCTACCCGCCGCTCGGCGAGTTCAATCCGACCCAAACCACGCAATCAACGCATCTTCACGCGAGGTTATTGAACAAAATCCCGGGAAAATCGGGGGTTAACGTTCAAAAACTCCCTCGCTCGGCCGGTCCAACCTGTCGCCCCGAAAACCCGCCGTCGGCCAACCGCCACCACCCCTGCCGCGAGCCATTATTTATACCAGACAAGTGGCCCACTTTCCAGACAAAATCCGCAAAGAAGCGCATCCCTCACTGTGTTTCGCGCTTTCACCCTTTCGCGCTTTCGCGATTGGCAAAGAACTTTCCCACCAACCGAAGACTTGGCGCATTAGGACAGGCTATTAGCCCTCGGTCGCCATCTGTATTTCGCGATTTCGTCCTTTCGCCCTTTCGCGATTGGCAAAGAACCCTCCCACGAACCGAGGACGTGCAGCGAGAGCAGCACGCATGATACCAGGCGTCGCAAAGGACGAACCGCCTACGCATTCATCCGTGGTCATCCGTGCAATCCGTGGTCGCGCGCTTCATCTTGCAATACGCCTCTTACCCGCGCTCATTGCCCTTCTCAATCCCCCGGCCGCCGACGATCCCGCGTAGTCCGCCGAAAGCGAGTCGATCGCCCGATCCACCGCTGCCGCTTGCCGGTCGACCCGCCGCCGCTGGGCGTTTAACGATGGCGCCGTGTTCGCCGACACCGCCCTCTGTCGGGCCACAACCGCCGCCGGCGCCGAAGGTATCGCCCCGCCCTGCCCAAACCGCCGCGCAAACTCCGCCGCGTCCAGCCGATTCACCGCCCCGTCGCCGTTCATATCGCCCGTAAGCGACGTCGCCCCGCTGGCCGTCCCCAAGTGCGCTTGCAGGATCGCCAGATCCGCCAGACCGATCCGCCCGTCGCCGTCGAAGTCGCCCAGCAAACCCACAGGCTCATCCGGCAACCCCGGCGAGCCGCCGATCGCGAAACTCGGCCGCCACGCCGCGCCGTCGTTCCAACTCGCAGCCGGCCCGCTCTCGTCCACGATCACCAGCGAATACCCCTGGCCGTCCGTCGTCGGATGCCAGCCGGTGCCCGTGTCGTCGTACACGAAGTCCAAAATCGTGCTGCCGTTCGCATCGGCCAGCCGCAGTTGCTCGCCCGCGTTGTTGAGCCGCCCCGTGTATTGCCCGACGGGCACAATCGCGTCGCCATACCGCTGGGCAAACGCCGCCAGGTCCTCGACCACCACCACGCGCCCGCCCGGCGGCAGCGACACATTGCCGAACGTAAAGGAAATGCCCGCCGAAATCGTCACGCCGTCGAGTTGCAGCGTTTCGGTCGTGCTCGTGTTGACCAGTTCGACAAACTCGAAATCGTCGGCGTCGTTGAAACCCGCCGCGATCTCGGCCGTCGACGGATCGGCCGGATGATACATGAGCTCGCCGATGCGCAGGTGGTTGAGCAGCGGCTGCGGCTCGGTGCTCGTAATCGCGATCGTGTCGGAACCGATGAAGTTCCCCTGGAAGTCATAAGCCTCGAACGTGTAGTCGTGCGTGCCCGGCTGCACGGGGATCGTCGCCTGCCAGGCCGTCGTCGAAAGCCACGTCGTATTCACCGGCGCGGAATCGCCCGCGAACCGAATCTCGCGGACGTTCACCCAACCTTGCCCGCCGATCGTCGCCGTCGGCCCGGGCACGACGACTTCCCCGCCCGTGTCCGGAATCGTCTCGCCGACCAATTCCGGCAGCAACAGCAAGTCGCTGCTGTTGAGCGCCTGGTTGAGCACCTGGAACGCGAGCACGTTCTCGCCGTCGACGAGAAGGTCCTTGAACGCCGAGATGTCGAAATCCTGCCGCACGACCGCGTTCACGTCGTCGTGCGACTGCGTAGACAGCGAGTTCCACGCCAGCGTCGCCGGCGCATTCGCCGCCGCGACGCGCACCCCGTTCAAGTACGCCACGAACCCGTCGTCGTACCGCATCCGCAGCTTGAGATTGTCGAAATCCGCCCCGCTTCCGGAAAAGTCGAACGGCACGCGGACATAAGCCGAACCGTTCGTATTGAGCATCGAACCGACGTTGAGACCGAGCAGATTCTGATAATCGGCCGGGCTCGTCTCGTACCCCACGCCCGTGTCGCCGCTCGTCCAGCTCGCGTCGTCGAATCCCACGCCGGTCCACGCCGTCCCGATGTCGCCGCTCGGCACGAACGCCGTCGCCGCCGCGAACTCGCCGACCAGCGTCGTCGTCACCGGCGCGGGCGGATTCGCCGCCACGCTAAACGCGACCTGCGCCGGCATCTGCGATAGCGCGAAGTTCGCCCGCGTGTTGATGAAGCTCGTCAGGTCCGTGATGTTCTGCCCCGGCAACAGGCTGTTGTAGTGATTGACCCACGTCCCCATGTACGCCGCGTTGAAGCTCGTCGTCACGATGTCCTGAACGTGGCCGAGATAGAAGTGATTGTTCTGGGGCAGCGTGAGCAGGTTCGCCAAATCGCTGTTCGCCACCAGCGAGCTCGTCGCTCCGTTGACGAACGCAAAATCCATGTCCTGCGGGAAGAGCAGCACCTTGCCGTCGCTCGGCCGCTCGTAGAACGTCGCGTTGTGGGCGTTCGAGTTGTTGAAGTAGCTGTCGCTCACCGCGGCGAGCGCCACGGCCGCAAACGCCCGCAGCCACTGGTCGACGTCGATCGCCTGCTGCGCCGCCGCGTGATAGGCCGCGCTTCCCGCCGGCTGCCCGAACGCCTCGGCCAGCACGTCGATCGGCTCGAAATCGTCGCGGTCCGTGTTGTTTTTGATCAGGAAGTTGTTGCGATACGATTCCTTGTCTTCGCCCTTGTCGCGAATCGGCGTGCCGAACACCGACGGCCCTTCCGCCGCCACCTTCGGACTTTCCACGCCCGCGCTCGTGCCCATCGTGTAGATGAGTTCGTATTCCCACCGCGTGCCGTCGCTGCCGTTTTCGTACTGAGAATCGAGGAACGTGTTGGTGAACCGCCCCATCTGCAAGATCGCCGTCCCAGTCGTCACGCCCGGCGCTTCGACGTTCACGAGATCGTTGTACGAGCCGGGCACGCCGCCGGCCGCGTTGATGAAGTGGTGGATGACGATCTCTTCCTGTCCGTTCTGCCGCCCATAGCGCCAACCGCCGGAACGGTCGATGCCGACGGAGCCGTGTACGCCGCGGAACAAGTTGTCCGGCGGAAAAACGAGGAAAAACCCGCGGCGATTAAGGTCCGGCCGCCCGTGTTCGCTCCCCTTAAGCCGCACGCCCACGTCGTAGTACGCCTTGCCTTCGTATACGACCGTCGCTCCGACCGGCTGGTTGCTCATCAAGTTCGTCGACGCGCCGAGAACCGCCGCGTCGGCCGCCGTGACGACGATTTGCAAGTTGTGCAAGCTCGCCGAAGTCGCCGTCGTGCCGACCTTGTACAGCGCCCGCGACGCCGCCCCCGCCGCGGGAAACGACGAGAGCGCATTGAGCGCATCCCGCCCCTCGACGAAAAACTGCACGACGGCATTGGCCGCTTGACCCGGAATCGCGCCGCGATACGCGCCGCCGGAGAGCGCCATCGCCACGCTCTGTAGCGCGCCGCCGTTGACCGAGTACCGCAGCGTCATCGACTGCACGCCGTCGGGATCGGCCGCTTCGACCGACACCACAACCGGCTCGTTCGCCGCGGGCACGACCGGCGTCGCCGCCAGATTCGCATACGTCGGCCCGACGTTCGCCGCCGCTTCCGTCGCACCGGCGAGCGTCGAGTTCCGCGCGCCCGGCGTTCCGCCCGATGCCGGAGTGTCGAGTATCGTCGTCTTCGGCAGCAGATTGAAGAACAGCCGCGAGTTGAGTTGCGGCGAACCGGCGATCCACTTCGCCTTGAACGAAATCTCGTATTCCGTGCCGAGCAAAACCGTCTCGAACGTCGCCCCGGCCTTGAGCGTCGTCTCGGCGTGATTCGCCAGATGCTCACCTTGCCCCGTCGACACGAGCCGTAAGACCTTGTTCGCCCCGTTATCGGGATCGGCGATCACCGTTCCGCGATGCGTGCCCGCGATCCGCCACGTCGCCGGCGCCGCGCCGAGCGCGTCGCCCTGGAACGAGCCGTTCTGGATGAACTGCGTGTTCGCCCCGTTCGGGTTTTCGCGAACGCTGATGTCGTCGAGCAGCACTTCGCCCGCGTCGAGCAGCGTGAGCACGAACTCGTTGTACGTCGTCGGATTCGGCGAATTCGGCGGAACCGCCGCCACGCCCCGATACGTGTACGTTCGCCAGTCGGACTTGCCGCGCTCGTCGCTCGCCGCCCAAGCTTCGGCGAGCGAATTGTCCGCGTGCGGATCGCGCAGTTCCAAGCTCGCACCGCCGCCGTCGGCATGAATCGGCCAGCGCCCCTCGTCGGCATACGTCACCACGTCCGCCGGGTTCTTGCTTGCGTCCTTGAGCGTAATCCGCTCGCCGCCATTCGACAGTTGTCCCGAATAACCGCCGACGATCCGAATGCCCGGATGTGCCGCCGCCAGCGCGACCGGATCGCGAGCCAGGACCAGATATTCGCCCGGCACGATCGTCGTCCCCGCCGGGAAAGTGTAGTTGATCGCGTCTTCGATATGCCAACCTGACAGATCGACCTCTGCCGCCGACCGGTTGTAAAGCTCGATCCACTCCTCGTCCGACTCGATGAAGTCCGTCGACGAGGCAATATCCTCCATCGCCGTCAAGAGCGCGTCGAACGCCACGTCGTTGTCGCCGCTGTCGACCTGATGCACTTCAACGGCCAGCACGTTCGTCCCGCTTTGCAGAATTCCCGCGGGAACGGCGATCGTCGTTCCCAGCGACGGCGAACTGACGGCCGTGACGGCAAACGTCTCGTGCCCGATCGCGCCGGCCGGCATGTTCTGGCGATGAATCTCCTGCCCGTTGAGATAGATCACCGCGCCGTCGTCGATATACGTGCGGAGCGACAGCTCGGTCGCGGCCGGATTGCCCGCGAAGTTGAACTCCTTGCGGAAGTAATACGTCGTCGGCCCGAGATCGAGCGTCGTGGCGAACGCGACGCCGCCGCCCGCGTTGAAGTGCTCGGAAACCTCCGTTTGGTTCAGCGGCCGGTTGTAGATCGCCACTTCGTCGAGCAGAAAGCTGCTCCCCGGCTCGCGATTGTCGCGGCCAATGTAGATTGGGTTATTGGAGTTGACCGGGGCGCCCGTACCGACGCTGATCGCCTTGTCGAGCGCGCCGTTGATGTAAATCGAGCCGATGCCGGTCGTGCGATCCCAGGTGGTCACGACGTGATACGTCTGGCCGACTTGCAGCGTCGCGTTGCTGTCGGTCGAAACGGTGCCGGCCCCGTTGAAGTGCGGTCGGATTTGCCCGCCGCTCGTCAGGTAGTTCATCAAGTAGAAATCGCCGCCCGACTCGCCGTCGCCCACGATATTGCTGAAACTCGTCGGCGGCGAGAGCACCTCGATCCAGTATTCGACCGAGTACCCCGTCGAGCCGGCCGGAAACTTCTCGAACCCCGGCACGGTAATCCGCGCCGTGCCGACCGTGTTGACCGCGTTGTTCGTCAGGTCCGAAAGCAAGCTGGTCTGCCCGAACAACACGCCCGCGTCGGCCGTGCCATTGCGGCCGTTGCCAGACGAATCCGCGACGCTCGGCCCCGCGTCGCCGAGCCGCCAATAGGCAAGCGGCGCGTCGGCCGCGACGATGCTCTGATAGCTCGCTCCGCCCGTGCTCGCGCCGAAGCTCGCCTGACCCGTCGACCAACCGGTGGGCGTGAAGCCCACGTCCTTCCAATTCGTCGCGCCGAGGTCCGTGTCCGACTGCTCGTATTGCCACGTCCCGCCGAGCGAAATGGGCTGCGACGTTTGCTGCTGACCTTCCTGGGCATACGTCGGCTGCGCGTGGTACATGATCTCGTTGATCACTACGCCGTCGTTGAGCGCAAAACTGTTCGCCGCACCCGGCGTCGCGACGTCCGGGAACAACCACGGTCCGGTCGCCTGCGGCTCTCGGCCGCGCAGCTCGTCGTCGACCGCCACCGCGTCGAGCACGAGATTCTCCGCCGGGTTGTACAGAAACAACCGCTCCGTATCGACCGGCGTAAAGCCGAGTTGTGCCTCGCTAATCGTCAAGAACGCCCCCGCCGCGAGCGTACCCGCCGGCAGCACGTAACGATGTGCCGGCGACTCCGACCCGACGATCACGTGCCCTCCAAGCTGCACCGGCGACGAGCCAAAATTGACCAATTCAGCCCAAAAGCCCGCCACGCCCGGCGCGGTCTCATTAAATGCCAGCGGCGCGGCGCCGGCGTTGAGTTCGGCGAAATAGTTGCTTCCCGCGAGCACGCTCGCCGAGTGTTGTTGTACTTCGGTGCTCGGCAGGGCCTTGTTCCAGAACGCCA
Source organism: Planctomycetota bacterium (assembly GCA_003576845.1). GTDB lineage: Bacteria > Planctomycetota > Planctomycetia > Pirellulales > PLA5 > PLA5. Next base: position 34,552 of record QEVJ01000027.1, on the reverse strand, counting down.
CTTCGTCGATCGTCCCGACCAGCGGCGAATCGCCCAGCGCCCCGCGGTTCCCGATCGTCGCCAGCCCGTCGCCGGCGCTGTTGATCGTTGCGCCCGGCGCAAGATTCACCGTGAACCGTTCCACGCCGTCGATCCAGATCGACTTCGCGCCCGTCGCGCTGTTGTACGTGGCCGCGATGTGGTGCGGATTGCCGTCCTGAAGCTCCGCGAGCGTCGGCCGCGTGCCCACGCCGTCGAGCGGCATGTCGAGTTCCTGATACACGCCGCCGACGTTGAGCCCGAACGACAACACGGGTCCCGCCGCGACCGGCGGATTCGCCGCCGCGTTGTTCCCGTCGTTCTGGAACTCGAGCGCGAGGCTGTTGTTCACGCCGCCCGACGGAATCGTCACCGGCGACGCCGAGGAAACGAGCGCCGCGATCTGCGCCGCCGACAGCGCGTCGCCCCAGACCGCCACTTCGTCGATCACGCCGGTGAATGCCCGCGACAGGCCCGGCTGCGAATTGCCGATTGCGGCCCCGGCGCTGCCGCCGACGGCCATCGCCGTGCCCGCCGCATACGCCCGGAACCACCGTTTGACGCCGTCGATCCAGATCGCCTTTTCGCCGGACGCGACGTCGTAAGTCGCGGCCACGTGATGCGCGCTCCCGTCCCGCAGCACGACGTCGTTCGGTCCCAGCGCGCCGCCGGGCGCCGTGAGATAGATCGTGCCCGCGTTCGCCGTCCCGTTCGGCAGCGCCGCGAGATTAACGCCCAGCGGCATATCGAGTTCTCGCACCGAGCCGCTCGTGTTGAGCGCGAACGACAACACCTGCGGCGCGCTGCCGGCCACCGGCGGATCGGCCAGACTGTTCGACGAATCGCGCTGGAACTCCAGCGAAATCCGGTTTGTCGTGTCGTTCTTGTAGTAAATCGTGTCGGCGTTGAACGTGGCCCCGTTCCACTCCGGCTTGATCCACGCGGCGATCGTGATGCCCGCCGTGGCGTTCATCGCCCCGGACCCCAGCCCCACGCCTTCGGCCGCCACGTTGTTGAATCGCCCGGCCCCCAAGCCGCGAATGCCCGTCGTGTGAACCGCCGTCCCCGCGAGCGTGCCGTGATTGCCCCCGATCGCGTCGAGCACGTTCGCATTGGCCGGCGTGCCGTTCGATTCGTCGAACGACCAATACGACCACAGCGGCGCGCCGACGTTCTCGCCCTTGCGGAAAACCGTCGCCGTCCCCACGCCGTCCCAGTTCGACTCGATCACCGCTTCGACGGTCACGCCCGTGGAAACGGAGAAGTTGTTGCTGGTGCCAGGACCGACGTTCACGTAGGCCGCGCTCGAATCGGCAAACGTCACTGCGCCGCTGCCGACGAGTCCTGCCGTTCGCGTCGCGCCCGCCGCCAGCGCGCCGTGGTTACTATCGCCGCGGTCGAGCACGGGACCGGCGACCTCGTCGAAGCTCCAATATGAAACGACGCCGGCCGGCAGCACGATTCCGCCCGGCGGTGGAAAGTTCTCCGCGCCCGGTGTGCCGCCGACTTCGCGGCTCACGCGCCAGTTCGCCGCTGGACCGCTCGCCGAGAGCGGATCGATCTTCGCCAGCGTCACTCCGCCGCCATCGGCCGCCGGCGACCACTCGCCGTTGTCGCCGTACTCGACCGCGTCCATCACGCGATCGCTGTTGTTGCGCAGCTCGATCTGTTCGCCGCCGTTGGCCAGCGCGCCGGTCCACGGACCCAGCGCGCCTGCGAAAATACCGGCCGTCGCGAGCGCATCCGGATTCGCGGCAACCACGAGATACCCGCCGCCCGGCACGACCGTTCCGGCGGGAAACGTAAACGAAACGCCGTCCGACAACTGCCACTTCGAGATGTCGACGTTGACGGCCATCTGATTGTGAAGCTCGATCCATTCGAGCGACTCGCCGCTCCCCGGCGGGTTGTACGCGATCTCGTTCAGCACCACCGTGCTGTCGAGCACGCACCGGGTTTCGAGCGTTTCCAGCGTCCAATGGCGTTGCTTGCGCCGCGGCTTCATGGCGGTCCCTGCTTAGCGAGATGAAAGGAGAAAATGTAGCGAGCGGCACGCCCTGCCGCCGGCGATTGCGCTCAACTCGGCGCGAGAAAGGAAAGGCTCAAAAAACGGGCCGCCCCGCACGCCGAAGCGCATTGGGCGGCCCGAATTCAGTCTCGATCACGAACACTCTGCAATAACCGATTGCCGCGGCGACGAATCGACGCGCCGCGCGTCCATCACTTGCGCCGCCGCAGCCGCAGGGCGACGAGTCCCATCGCGCCCAGCACCGCCAGCGTCGTCGTTCCAGGCTCCGGCACGAAGTAGTTGTTGCCGGCCAGCACGTTCGCATAGTGGGCTTGCACTTCCTCCGGCGAGATCGCCCGGTTCCACACCGCCACTTCGTCGAGAATGCCCGGGAACGGCTCGCCGCCGTTCGTGCTGCCGATGAACGCCGCGGCCGCGCCGCCGCTGACGATCGGCACGTTGTCCGGACCGTCGATCGAACCCACCAGCACGCCGTCGATGTACATCGCCTTCACGCCCGTCGAAGCGTCGTAGGTCGCAACCAGGAAATGCACCGAACCGTCCGCAATCTGCGCCAGCGAGGGCCGACCATCCTGGCCATCCAGCGCCACGTCCATCTCGGCGTATCCGCCGGTGTTCAAGCCCAGCGAAATCCCCGCGAAACCGGCGTCGCTGCCGATCAACTGGCCGAACGCGTTGTTCGTGTTCGCATCCGACTGGAACGAGAGCAGAATCCGGTTGCCGCCGTCTTCCTTGCGGAAGAACTCGGCCTGATCGCTGCCGTCGTAGTTCGTCGTGAACAGCGTTTCGACCGTGATCCCGCCGGTCATCGAGAAGTTGTTGCCCACACCCGCGCCGGCGGACACGCCTTCGCCGTTCGCATCGTGAAACAGTGCCGACCCCGTGCCGATCAAGCCCGGAAAGCGCTCGGCCGCCCCGACGAAGCTGCCGTGATTGCCGCCGCCGGCCCGATCGTACGCGAAGTTCAACGTTCGCCCGGGAACGGGCCCAGCCGCTTCGTCGAAGTCCCAAAACGAGACCAGACCGGCCGGCAGATTCGGAATCACGCCCGGATTCGGATGCGGCAGCGGGGGCAATCCCGTCGTCGGCCCGTTGCCGCCGACCTGAAAGTTGTCGGTCCAGGTCCGGTCTCCCGTGTTTGTGCTCACGCCGACGAATTGATTCGAGAAGCCGGCCGAGTAAATCCCGCCCGCGAACGTATCCAGGTCGACCACGCCCAGCGAAACTTCGTTCACGTACAGTTCGATTTCGTTGTCGGGTCGATCGAACCGCACGGCGTAGTTGTACCAGCGGCTTTGTCCGCCGTTCGCCGCCGCATTCCACGCCGCGATGCCCGTGTTGAACGACTCAAATCCCGGCTGCCCGGCAATCGGCGTGTCGACGGCGCCGTTGAACACCGAGGCGTTGCCCGATCCGTCGCCGCGGAAGAACACCGAGATCGAATTGCCCGCAAAGATGTGGCTGCCCGCCGGGATATTTCCCGACGTGATATCCACGCGGTCGGTGACTTGGATCGCGTCGACCTGCACGACGTACTCGTCGCGGAGGTAATACTCGACCCCGTAACCGAGATTATTGCCGCCCGTCTGCGTAAAGCCCGTGTCGCTCCCCGCGCCGCTCGCGTTGGCGCCCAGCGACGTGGGATACGCCGGAGCGCCCCCCTGCACGAATCCCGGACCGGCGTCCGACGCAATGCTGAACACGCTCCCCGGCTGCTGAATGAAGTGCGTGCTCGGGTTGCCGTAGTTGCTTTCGATCCGATATTCCGGCAAACCCGCGGCAATATAGGGACGCCCAGGAATACCGCCGGAATCCGTGCCGGTAAATGTGTCCGTGTAGTCCGGAGTATCGAAGAGGCTCGAACCGCCCGCCATCACGCCCGCAGCCGACGCGGCGCTGGACAGCGCGCCGGCGCAAAGCCCGGCAGCGCCAAAAAGGAGAACACGTCGCCGTCGATCCCGGCCTGTACACAAAATCCGTGAAATCGGCAAAATTCCGACTAACCGCACGATCCCACCGTTCTTGTACCATAACCTGACGTTCCCGCGGCCGCTACCGCCCGGTTGGCGGTGCCACCCGTTTCCGAGCCACTTTCGTCATGCCCAATTCCGCTGCCCACCGCCCACTTTCCACCGCCCACAGCGACCAGCCTGTTGAAAAAGGGGACTGACCCTCTCAGGCACGTCGCAAACTGCGGCGAAAACGCGCTTTCCAAAGGGTCTGTCCCCTTTTTCAACAGGCTGCTACGCCAGAATCTCCCGAATCACGTGCCCGTGCACGTCCGTCAGCCGCCGGTCGATCCCGTTGTGCCGGAACGTAAGCCGCTCGTGATCGATGCCCAACAAGTGCAAAACCGTGGCGTGGATGTCGTAGCAGTACGTCGGCTTGTCGCGGTCCAGCGGCTTGTAGCTCCATTCGTCGCTCTCGCCAAACGTCGTTCCGCCCTTGATCCCGCCCCCCGCAAGCCAGTTCGTGAACACGAACGGATTGTGATCCCGCCCGAGCGAACCCTGATTGCACGGCATCCGCCCAAATTCCGTCGTCCACAGCACGAGCGTGTCTTCGAGCAGCCCCCGTTGCTGCAAATCCTTTAATAGCGCCGCCGCTCCCACGCCCAAACCGCGGCCGAGCGGACCGTGATCGCGGGCCAGGTCCTCGTGCGAATCCCAATTCCGCCGCGGAAACCCGTTGTCCGCTCCGCTCCACACCTGCACGAACCGCACGCCCCGCTCCAACAGCCGCCGGGCGATCAAACAATTCCGTCCGAAGTACGCAATCTCCTGCTCCTCGTTGATTTCCGTGCCCACGACTTTCGGCTCGCGGTCCAGGCCGTACATCTTGAGCGTGTCCGCCGTTTCCCGCGAAATGTCGAGCACTTCCGGCGCGGAAAGCTGCATCCGCGCGGCCAGCTCATACGACCGAATTCGCGCATCGAGCCGCGTATCCCCGTGCCGCGATTCCAAATGCCGCCGGTTGAGCGCGGCCAGCGCCGCCTGTGCGTCCGCATCGCTCTTTTTCGTGACGTAGCCACCCTCCGCCGGAAACAAATCGGCGATCGGGTTCTTCGCCGAAGGACGAATCAGCGTCCCCTGCTGCTCGGCCGGCAAGAAACCGCTCGACCAGTTCTTCGGCCCGTTCGGCGCGAACCCCCGCGGGTCCGGCAGCACGACGAACGTCGGCAGATTGTCGTTCATGCTCCCCAGCGCATAACTCACCCACGCCCCGACGCCCGGAAAACCCGGAAGCACGAACCCCGTCGCCTGCATGAACGTCGCCGGGCCGTGGACGTTCGACTTCGACACCATCGAATGCACGAACGCCATCTCGTCGACGCACTCTCCGAGCGGCGCCACCGGCTCGGCGAGATACTTGCCGCACTTGCCGTACGGCTTCCACTTGAACGGCGACTGCATCACCTTGTCCGGCGCGGACTGAAACAGTTCGACCTTCTCGCCCGGATCGAACTTCGCACCGTGCAGCTTTTCGAGCATCGGCTTGTAGTCGAACAGATCGCACTGGCTCGCCGCGCCCGACATGTAGAGCTGCACGACCCGCTTCGCCTTGGCCGGATGGTGCAACACGCCGCCGAGCACCCCCGGCGAAGCCTTCCCCATCGGCGCGTCCGCCGGCGTCGCAGCCGACTCATCGGCCAACAACCGATCCCGCCCCAGCATCGCCGCCAAAGCAATCCCGCCCAGTCCGCCGCCGGATTGCCACAAAAACGCCCGGCGGTCGAGCAACCCATTCGCCGCTGGCATCCCCCAATTCCTGTTCGAGTATCGCATCATCGTCTCGCTCGGCAAAATCGCGTCTCAAACCGCCGAGTCGCAAAGACGCGAAGAAAAAGTGACGTCGCATCGTCGCGAATCGGTATCGCCAGGATTTCAATCTCGAATCTCAAATCTCAAATCTCAAATCTCAAATACTCCCCGACCCCCGACCCCCGATCTTCAATCCACAAACACAAACTCATTCAGATTCAGAATCACCCGGCAAGCATTCGCCAGCCCGTGGATCTGCGCGTACTCCGTCAACACCGCACGCTCTTCGTCGTTCGCCTCGCGCGCCAGCGCCAGCCGAAACGCCGCGTTGACCCGCGCCGGCAGCGCGTCGCCGGCCTTTTCCGCCCGTTCGGCCAGGTGCTCCGCCATCCGCAGCATGAACTTGTTGTTCATAAGCGCCAGCGCCTGCAAGGCCGTCACCGTCTCGTTCCGCTTGGCGACGATCAGCGACGCGTCGGCGCAGTCGAGCGTGTCCATGAACGGATCCGGCACGCTGCGGACAATGAACCGATACACCGACCGCCGCTGCGACTTGGGATCGTCCGGATCGTGTTCTTGATACTTGTAGTGCGGCGAGTGGTCGTCCTTGAAGCCAAACTCGCGAAAGCCCGGCCCGCCCATCGCCAAATCGAGCTTCCCCGCCGCCGCGAGCGTGGCGTCGCGAATCGCCTCGGATTCGAGCCGCCGGCGATTCATCCGCCACAAAAAGCGATTACCCGCGTCGATCTTCGCCTTCGTTTCGTCCTCGGTGCTCACCTGCCGATAGACGGCGCTGGTGACGATCAACCGGTGCAACGACTTGAACGACTGGTCTCCGTCGCGGAACTCGACCGCCAGCCAGTCGAGCAACTCCGGATGCGTCGGCTCCGCGCCCATGCGGCCAAAATCGTTCGGCGTGGCGACCAGCCCCATGCCAAAGTGATACTGCCAAACGCGATTGACGATCGACCGCCAGGTGAGCGGATTCTCGCGATCGACGATCCACCGCGCCAGCGCCGCTCGCCGCGCCCCTTCGTCGCCGGCGTTCTCGATCGCGAAATCGGACTTGAGAGTCGTCACGCATTGCACGGTCCCCGGCGCGACGACCTCGCCGGGCGCGCCGACGTTGCCGCGGTGCAACAGCCGAATCTCCCGCGGCTTTCCGCCGGGCGGCGGCGTGAAGCTGCCTTCCGGCGCGAACTGCGCCGCCGTGGCATACACGAGTTGCTGCGGCGGAAGCGCTGCTATTTCCTTCCGCACCGCGTCGAGCCGTGCGGCCACGGAATCCATCTCCGTTCGCACCGCCGCGGGAATCGCCGCCGCGGCCAGTCGCCGCCGCTCGTTCTCGAGCTCTGCCAACTCCCGCCGCGCCGCGCTCGAAGCAATCAGCCGGTCGAAGAACCCCTTCGCGCCATCGAGCGCCGCCCGGCTCGAAAAGCCGTCCACCAGATACCGCTTCGCCCACAAGCCCTGCTCGATCGAATCCTTCGCGTCGACCGCCGCGCCCGCGGCCAGATTTCGTCCGTCCTTCCACGCCTGCAACTCGGCCAGCGCGAACGCATAGTCGCCCGTCCGCTTCCAGAGCTTCGTCGCCGTCACCCGCACGTAGCGGCCGCTTGCCTTGCCCAGCACCGATTGCGAAACCCGCAGCGGCGCATCTCCCGGATTCTCCATGTCGCTCGCCGTGTGATCGAACGCGACCGTCGCCCGCTCGAAGCGCGGATCGTCCGAAAACTCAACCCGAAATCGCAGCGGGAAGCCGAAACCCGGCGTGTCGGGAAAGTCCACCGGCCTTGCCGGGACGAGGACGAGCTCATCGAGCGCCGCGCTTTCGCCCAGATCGACCTGCACCCACTTCACGCGCTCCGGTGCCGGCTCGATCGCGCTGTGATAGCCGTTCGACGGACTCTTGCCCGCACTCGTCGCCGCCAGTTCCAAGCTGCTCTTCGCGAAGAACCCGTCGACGAGATGCGCTTGGCCCCAGCTTCGCCCCCCTTCGATCGAATCGAGCGCCGTCACGGGCTTTCCCGCCGCCACGTTCTCGCCGCCGGAAAGCACGGCCAATTCCGAAACCGCCAGCGCAAAATCGTTCGTCCGTTCCCACAACTTCGTCGCCGTCAATCGCACGTATCGGGCATTCGCGGGCTTGTCGAGAACGAACACCTGCGGCGCATCGCCGGGGTTCGGCACGTCGGCCGCCGTGCGGTCCGCGATCGCGACCACATCTTTGCCAAACTCCACGTCATCGCTGGCCTCCAGCCTGAACCGCGGCGGAAATCCAAAACCCGGGCCGGGATAACCCGCATACGCCTCGTGCGCCGGAAACAGCACTACCTGCTCGATCGGCCGCGGCGCCCCGAGATCGACTTGCACCCATTTCGTCGCGTCTGCTTTCGGTTCGATCTGACTGTGAAACCCGAGCGTGCGATTGTCCGCCGCGGGTAATTCCATTGCCGCCTGCGAAGCCTTCGATCGCGCCGCCTGTATCCGCGCGTCGATCGCCCGCAGCTCCGGCGTCGCTTGGGCGTCCGCCTGTGCCACGAGATCGCGTTGCCGGGCTTCCAGTTGCCGCCGTTCGAGGTCCAGCTTCCGCCGCCGCGCCGCAAGACTCGGATCGGCGTCGTACGGCCGGTTCGCCCGCTCAACGCCCGCAAACACCGCCTGCAACCGGTAATAATCCTTCTGCGGAATCGGGTCGAACTTGTGGTTGTGACATCGCGCGCAATGCACCGTCAGGCTCGTGAACGTCGACATCGCGTTCATCAACATGTCGTCGCGGTCGAGCGACCGGGTGATCTCCTTGTCGGTTGTTCCCTCGCGCAGCTCGACGTGGCCGACGTAATCCCACGGCCCGGCGGCGATGAAACCCGTCGCCACGACGCCGTCGCTCGTCTCGGGATACAACACGTCGCCGGCTAGTTGCTCCTCGACGAACCGCGTGTACGGTTTGCCCGCGTTGAACGAGCGAATCACGTAGTCGCGATACGGCCAGGCATTCGGCCGCACTTTGTCCTTGTCGTAGCCGTGCGTGTCGCCGTAGTGCACCGCGTCGAGCCAATGCCGGCCCCAGCGTTCGCCGTATCGCGGCGAGTCGAGCAAGCGATCGACGAGCTTTTCGTATGCCCGCGGATCCTGGTCGGCCACGAACGCTTCGACTTCTTCATAACTCGGCGGCAAACCGTGCAGGTCGAACGTAAGCCGGCGAACGAGCGTCCGGCGATCCGCTTCGGCCGACGGCGCAAGACCGTTCTTCTTGAGCGCGTCCAGCACGAACGCATCGACCGGCGTGCGAACCCACGGCGAATCGTGATTAGGAACGGCCGGCTTCGCCAGCGGCGCCAGCGACCACCACCTGTCGCCCTCGAACCGCTTGTCTTCGAGCTTCAGGTTGGCGGGCCATTTCGCGCCCCCCGCGATCCACTCGCGAATCGCCGCCACTTCCTCGGCCGAAAGCGGTCTGCCTTTCTTGGGCATTTCCGGCTCGTCGCCCGAGATATAGTCGACGAGCAGGCTCGCATCCGGATCGCCCGGCTCGATCGCCTTGCCGCTGTCGCTTTCGCCGAGCGCCGTCGCCGCCGAATCGAGCCGCAGCCCGCCGTGCGATTCTTCGGCGCCGTGACACTGCACGCACCGCCGCTCGAAAACCGTCGCCACGCGCTCGCGAAACAGCTTCTCCGCGGCGCCGTCATCCGCCACCGCCGCGCCGCAGCAACTCAGGCCCAGCGCCGCAATCGCCATCGCTAACCGCATCGCATCCATCCGGCTCAATCTCACATATTCCGTAGGGTGGGCCGAACGAAGTGAGGCCCACCGCGATCGACGTATTTCGCGACGAAACAAAAACGCAACCGGACGTCGCGGATCGTCAAATCGCATCGCCGTTCACGACCGCCTGCGCCGCGTCCTGTGCATCGCCGCGATCTACGGGCCCGGCCGATTCGAAGTAACCCTGCCCGCGTTGTGCCCGCGACCAATGCTCGGCGATTTCCTCCGCCGGCAGCGCCGCCCGGTAAATCGCCACTTCATCGATCGTCCCATGAAACGGCTCCCAGGGCAAATCGGCCGCGTTGCCGATCGCCGCGGCCCGACGCCCGCCCATGCGAAGCGGGGCCCCGGACGGATACAGGTAGCCAAATCGCTTGCGGCCGTCGACGTAGACCGCCTTTTCCCCCGAGGCCGCGTCGTACGTCGCCGCCACGTGGTGCGGGCGTCCGTCGGTCAGTTCGGCCAGCGACGGCCGCCCCTCTTCGCCGTCGAGGGGCATATCGAGCTCTTCGTACCGCCCGTCGACGTGCAAACCGAACGACAATACGTGCCCCTGCTTGCCCGGCGGAAAGGCAAAGCGATTCTGGTTGCCGTCGTATTGCAGCCCCAGCAGGATCAACTGCTGGCCGTTGTCCTTGCGGAAGATCTCGTCGTAGTTGTGTCCGTCGGCGTCGAGATTCGATACGCCGTCCCACCGCGAGACGATGAGCGCCTCGATCGTGATGCCTTGCGAGAAGTCGAACGAGCCGTCGCCGCCGCCGACGTTGACCATTTGCCCATGACGGTCCTCGAAGGCGATGGCCCCGCGGCCAACGAGGCCCTTGGTCCGCGTTACGCCTTGCAGCGCCCCGTCGTTGCGGCCGACCAGATCGCCCGCCGGTCCGCCCTGCTCGTCGAAGTTCCAATAGGAGATCAAACTCGCCGGGAATTCGAGCTTGACCGGCTGCACGCGGCGAACGAACGCCTCTGCGTCGAGCGCAATCCCCTGCGGCGCAGCGTCGCTCCGCGCGGAAATCCGCACCGCGTCCCCTTCGCCGTACGCCAATCCGGCGGCCGGCGAAAGCAAATCGCGCCGCACAGCCACCTCGACGCCGCCGGAAAACACGTGCAAGTCCGTAGCCCCGCCGTCGTCCACGGCAAGGCCATACTCCGCGCCGCGATGCGTCACCACCCCGGACGGCGTCTGAATCGCAAAGGTCTCAGCCCGCGGCGGCACGTGCGCCACGAGCTTCCCGCGCCGCAGAAACCCGGCATGGGCCGACTGCGGCGTGAAATACGCCGGGCCTTCCAGAATCACCCGCGCCCCTTGATCGAACACGATCTCCGCCACGCCGCTCGCCAGGTGAATCTCGCTCGTCGGCAACCGCGACCCGACTTCGGTCGAGCCGCCGCCAAGTTCCCAGCGGCAATTCGCAGTTCGGGCAATCGTGGCCACGTAGTCGGTGGCGAACGATGGCCGCGCGGCCGCGATCGTCGCCTCACCCGTTTGGCGATCCGCTTCGCTCCAAGCCTGTCGCACGCGATCGACCGCGAACGTCGCCACCGCGACACACGCCAGGAACACCAGGCCGAGCAACGGCAGCGACGGCAAATCGCCGGCCCAGGCGCGGCCGAACCACGTTCCGCCGCCGATCGGTACATCGGCCGAAACTTCGACGGGCAGCGCCGCCGGCGCGTCGATCGGCCGCTCGTTCGCCGGGCGCATCGGCAGCGGCGCGGACCAGACCGTCTCGGCCATGAGCGCCCGCGTCGCACACAACTCGACGTACTGTTCGCGCCAAGCGGAACTGGCGGCGAGCAATTCGCACAACCTCACGGCCTCGCCGTCGGTCGTCAGACCGTCGAGATACCGCAGCGCCAGTTCGACAAACTCCTCGCCCGACGGCGAACCGTCGCCCGGCGGGCTCGTCTCATCGCGATCGCGAAACGAATCCCAATTCATCGCACCCACTCGAATCGTTGCCGTTCGATTTCAATTCAAGAGCTGATTTCTGACTCGTGACCTTGCACTAAACGTTCCCCTGCGCCGCCATCCGCCGCGCGACGCAATCCGCCAGCGCCCGATGAATCCGGCTCAGCGCGACATATATCGTATTCACCGGCTTGCCCAACCGCTCGGCCAGCGAGATGCCGCTCACCCCTTCGTGATAGCGCATTCGCAAAAGCTGTTGCGAATTCGACGTCAGCCGCCCGACGCATTGCCGCAGGGCGTCGATCCGATCCGCCGCCCATTCTTCGTCGCGATTGTCCCAATGCACTTCGAGCGCTTCGAGCACCGGCTCGGGCATGGCCGTCGATAGCTTCTGGTGCCGCCGCAACACGTTCATCGCTTCGAGCCGCGCCGCCCGGCGAATCCACGCCCGAAAATGCGCTTCGTCGACGATCTCCTCCCGCTTGCGGATCGCGAGCACCGAAATCTCTTGCAGCACGTCCTCGGCGAGGTGGCTGTCGCGCACGATCGAATGGATGTACGCCAGCAGCAACACCCGCCCCGAAAGGAGCAACCGCACGATTTCGTCGTGTTCCAAACCCATCGGCGAAGACGCGGCGGAGGAAGGTGGCGCTTGAGCGCGTCGCATCGGACTACCTCTATTCGTCGCCTTCACGCCGTTTCTGTACAGCCAATCGCCCGCGAACACCCGCCGAACGCCTCCCCAGAAGTGCGGAGAGACTGCCCATTTTAACGCGCCGCTGGCAGCCCCGCCGCGCGACATCGCACAATCCCTGCCTCAACGCGGACGCAGTACCGCGTCAATGAACGCATAAGCTTCTTGGCGCACGTCCGGCGGAAAATCGTGGCCGCAGTCCGGATACCGGACCACCAGCGACGGATGGCCGTCGCCCGATTTCGCCTCCGGTGACGCAGCGTCCGGCGCGAGCAGGCGATACACCTCACCGGCCAGCGGCACAACCTTTTTCACCCCGGCGACATCAAAGTTCGAGTCGCCCACCGGCGAATTCGAGAAAAACGGCCGCGGAGCGATCGCCGCGACGACTTCGTAAAAATCGAAGGGAACTTTCGCGGCATCGAGCTTGTAAACGTCGCGCAGCCGCGGCATGTACCGGTCGCTGGTCCAGCCGGCGATCTTGCCCCCGTAATAATCCTCGAACGGCGTCCAGCCGCAACTCGACACGACGACCTTCACACGCTCGTCGAACGCGGCCAGAAACATCGCGTTGTGCCCGCCGAGCGAATGCCCGATGACGCCGATCCGGTCCTTGTCGACGCCTTTGAGTTCTTGCAGCAAGTCGACGGCCCGCATGTGGTTGAAAACGCCTTTCATCGTCCCCGACGTATATCGCCCCGCGCGAAACTCGGCCGCAAAGTCGAACTTGTACTCGCCGAACGACGGATAATCCGGCGCAAGCACCACGTACCCGCGCCGTGCAAGCTCCGCCGCCAGCCCGCGGTTCTGCGGAATCGTCTCGGGGCCCACGTCGTGCTTCCCCGCAGCCGAAGTCTGATGCAAGACGAGCATCGCGGCCCGCGGCTTGGCCTCGTCGAAACCTTCGGGCAAGTACAGATGAGCCGGCACCCGATCGACCGGCGCGTCGGCCAGATGCGCCGCAAACGTGAGCGTTTTCCGCTCGTAACCTTCGCCGGCTTCCCGCTTCGTCTCCTGCACGTCGAGCGGCGCGAGCTTCGTCCGATCGGGCAGCGGTCCCATCGCCTCTTGCATCGCCGCCAGAATCTGCGCACGCCGCAGCCGCCAATCCGCCGCGGTCTTTACCGGCTGAACGCGGCCGTCGTCGTCCACGTATTCGAGCAGTCGTTTGCGGTCGAGCGCTCCTTGTGCCTTGGCGCCCGACGACGCCTCTTCGTCGACGAGCGTCAGCGTCACGCGGCGCACGTCCATCACGGTCTTCCCCGGAATCTCCACTGCCCGCAATACGAGCGGTCCTTCGCCTTGCTTGAGCTTCATTCGCCCGAGCTTCAGCGGCCGAAACTCCTTCATCGGCGACTCGCCGTGCGGCCGCGGTAGCGTGTCCTGGTTCGTATACAACGGCGGATCCCAGCCCGGCGCCACGCGGCAGGTCAACCGCTCTCCGCCAAAGCTCAATTCGACCGTCGCCCCCGCATCCGCGACCGGACACGTATAGTCGACGACGACTTCATACGTTCCGGCCGTGTTCACGCCGACGAGCCACACCATCCGGTCGTCCTTCGACTTCCAATTCACGAAGTACGAGCAATTCGGCGCGCCGCTGCTCCGCTTGACCCCGCCCTGCGGTTCGCCATCTCGGGCCGGAAGCATTGTGATCGGAAACTCGCGATAACCGACGGGAATCGGCCGCGGATCGACGGCTTTTCCCGCGAACACCCCCGACAACGGTTTCGTATCCGTCGCCGCACTCCGTTCGCGAGCTTCCGCAAACACATCCTCTCGCCATGCCCTCGCCGCCTCCTGCATCCGCCTCGCCGATTCCCCTTCGCGGTCGTTCAGCGGCTTGCTCTGCCCCGGATCGGCGTCGACGTCGTAAAGCCGGCCTTGCGCATCGAGCCGATGCTGCTGCGAGCGCACACTCACTTGGCCTGTCCACGCCGTAAAAAGCATCCGCTCGGGCCAGTCGACGTCTTTCTTGTCGTCGAGAATCGGCGAAAGGTCGCGCCCATCGAGCGGCTTATCGCCGACGCGCTCGATGCCGGTGAGCGCCAACAGCGTCGGCAACAGGTCGATCGCCCCGGCGATTTGCGTTACCCGATGCCCCGCCGGAAGTTTCCCCGGCCAGCGGAAATAGCAAACGCTCCGCAGGCTCCCTTCGTCCAGCCCGCCCTTGATCCCCTTCATCCCGCCGTTCCAGCGGTGCGAATTCGGCCCGTTGTCGGAAAAATAGAGCACGATTGTGTTTTCGCTCAGGTTGAGCTCATCGAGCTTCGCGAGAATCCGCCCCACGTTGCCGTCCTGATTCTCCATCATCGCCAGCACGCAGCGAGTTTCGTCGAGTTTTTCCCGATCGGCATTCGTCGCGCGTTGGTCGATCGGCTTGTCTTTGTGCCGCTGCCAATTCTCGTCCGGCACGGCCCACGGCGAGTGCGGCGTCGTGAACGGGACATAGCAGAAGAACGGCCCACCCTTGTGCTTTTCGATGAAAGCGAGCGCCCGATCGGTGCAAACGTCGACGATATAGCCCTCGGTGCGAACCATCCGGCCGCCGTCTTCGAGCGGCGCATCGAAGTACTCGCCCCAATGCCCCGACGTATGGCCGAAATACTCGTCGAATCCTCGCGCCATCGGGTGATAGGGCCACTGCGTACCATTGTGCCACTTGCCGAACGCCCCCGTCGCATAACCGGCCTTCCTGAACGCCTCGGCGATGGTTTTCTCGTCCGGGTCGAGCCGCTCCTGCCCGGTAGAGACGCCGTAAACGCCGCCCCGCGGATGGTAACGCCCGGTAAGGAACTCGGCCCGCGTGGGCGAGCAGACGGGGCACACAAAGAACCGGTCGAGCGACACTCCCGACTTGGCAAGCGAGTCGATAACGGGCGTGGCGACCTGCCGGTTGCCGCTATGCCCATAATCGCCCCAACCGGCGTCGTCCGCGAGAAGAATCACGACGTTCGGCCGCCTTGCAGTTTCTGCCGGGGCGTTCGCATCCGCCGCAGCCGCGATCCATATCGAAAGAACGACCGCCCGCAATATCGAAGTAAAACCCATGACGCGCTCCAAGTGGGCCGCGAAATCGTAACCGGCGGCGAGTCAACGGGACTCGTATCGCCCGCCATTGTAACTCCGCCAAAGAGGGAGAACTCCCGAAAAACGGCATCTCTCTCCTCTGCCCATTGTCCACGGTCCACTGCCCACTATTCCTGCCCATGTGCCCAGAATCGTAAGCTGTGCCCACGACGCGCTGGCAAACGACGTGGGTTTGTGCCGATTTGGCGGCGACGCTAGAATTCCGCCCTGGCGCATTTGGGGTGCCACGGCGCTTTTGGGGTGTCACTGGTGGCTTGTCCACCAGTGAGAGTCGCCAACGGGCTGTGGACCCGGACTCCCTGATACGAAGTCGAGCACGCTCGCACCGCGGCGTATATTCTTACGGGCGGGCCAGGCAGCGGATTCCGCCCGGTTTCTGCCCCCGCCGTTCGCATTCTCCGCCGGAGCCGCCCGCTTGTCGACGCTTGAGGACCTCACCGAAATCGAGCCGCCGAAGCCCAGCGGCCGCAAGTGGCTCTTTCTCGCCGCGAAGCTGCTGATCATCGGCGCGGTCGCCTGGGGAATCCGCGGAACGCTCGCCGACGGCGTCGAGCAACTGCGGCACGCGACGTTCGACCTCCAATGGGGTTGGCTCGTCGTTTCCGCCGTCGTCTACATTCTCGCGAATCTGCCCTGTGGTTGGTTCTGGTACTACTCGATGCACGCCCTCGGCCAGCAAACGCCGTTCTTCACGGCGTTTCGGGCCTACGTCATTGGGCATTTGGGAAAATACGTCCCGGGTAAGGCGCTTGTCGTTATCATGCGAGCCGCGTTCGTCCGCAGTCAAACCGCCGATGGCGGCGTCGCCGCGGCTTGCGTCTTTCTAGAAACGCTGACGATGATGGCGTCCGGGGCCGCGTTCGCGGCGGTCGTCTTGGCGTTTAACTTTGCAGACCACTGGAAGTTCTCGCTCCTCGCTATAGGACTCGCGGCGATAACCTTTGGTCCAACGTTGCCGCCGATCTTTCGCTTTATCGTGCGGCGTCTGGGCGTCGGCCGCCGCGACCCGAATATCGACGCGAAACTCCGCGGTCTCAACGCTCGGGTCGTCATTATTGGCTGGATTGCCACGCTCGCCTCGTGGGTGCTCTACGGCGTGAGCCTATGGGCAGTGCTCAAGGGCATCGGCATCGACACGTTCACGCTTGCCGAGTCGATCGTCGCCCTCACTGCCACATCGGCGCTCGCGGTCGTAGCGGGATTCGTCTCGCTTATCCCGGGCGGGTTCGGCGTGCGCGACGCCGTGTTGATCGAAATGCTCCGCCCGTTTCTGGCGGCTACGGACGTGGGCAGCGTCGAAGCGGCCGCCCTGTCGACCGCGGTGCTCCTGCGGCTCGTCTGGCTGGTTGCCGAAGTCGTGGCGGCCGCGATCTTCTATTTTGCGCGGCGGCGGTGAGGCTCGGGCTCGCCGGATGCACGCTCGTTTTCGGCGATCGCCCGGCGTCGCTCACAGGCAATAAAAAAACGGCCGACTTCTCGCGATTCGGCGCTTGACTATTACCTGCTGTGCGAATAGTCTCAGAACCTGGATGTTCTCTAACCAGCGGCTCGCAAAGCCGTCGGATTTCAAGCATTTCGGAGTCACGCTAATGACGCTGCGCAGGTTTTATCTCCTAGCCATCGCGCTTGCTGCTGCGCTATTTTCGGCGACGGCGGGTCGAGCCGCGCCGGTCGCCTATTGGACGTTCGACGCCATTCCCGACGACGTCGTCGGTCCCAGCGATGGCGTTCTTAACGGCGGCGCGACCTATTCGTTTCTGGACGTTGCCCCAATCCCGGGCAACATCGCCTCGCTCGAACTCGACGGGGCGGTGGGTTCTTATTATGGCGTGACGCCGCAGATCGGCTCGGTCAGCGGCTCGTATACCGTTTCCGCTTGGGCGAACATTCGGTCGAACGCCAATCCGAACAACATCTTTTCCACCCGGCGGCCGGCCGATCAGAGCTTCGACGTGAAGTTTCAGAACGGCACGCTCATTCACGGCGACATCGGTGGCTACAACCAGGCCGGCACCGCCGCCTGGGGAAATACGGCGGCCGATGCGGCGCTCGCCTACAACCTGAACCAATGGTATCACGTCGCCTACGTCGTAACGCCGACGCGGTGGAGGGCCTACGTCAATGGTTCGCAGGCAGCCAGCGGCGTCTACACGCCCAATACTGCCATTCTGCAACCGCTGCTCTTCGACAACGCCCACGAAATCAACATCGGGCGCTACAACGGCGGCAGCGAGCACACCAACGGCTTCATCGACGACGTGTCGGTGTTCAACTATGCGCTGACGCCCGCTCAAGTCTCGGCCCTGGCGACGGGCACGTCGCCGCTGGCGATTGCCGGACCCGATCGGCACGGCGCGCTCAACTACATTCCGATCACCAACGACGCCGATTCGCAGATCAGCGCCGCGAAAACCTACACGCACGCGATCGACTTCGGAACCGGCTCGCTCGGCGCCGCAAACGTCAACGGCGTGCAATTCGACGCCGGCGTGGTGGGCAACTTTCCGTCCGGCAACGGATCGACGAACCTGCCCGCCATCCACGGCGGAAACAATGCCTACAACGGCATGGGCAGCGTGGGCGCGTTGTTCCAGGACATGCTCTACAACGCCGGCGAGGGCGTGATTACGCTGACCGGCCTCACGCCCGGCGAAGGCTACGACACGCGGCTCTACATCCGCAACTGGGTAGCGCCCGCCGCCGGTTCGCGGCAGAACATGATCGAGTTCGACACCGACGGCGACGGCCTTGCCGAGCGCGTCACGCGGATCAACGAGGATAACGCGACGAACAACGCGCCCGGCTTTGCCGACATCAACCAGGCGTATGCCCTGTCGTACACGTTTGTCGCCGACAGCCCGACGCTCACGATTCGCGCGAACCAGATCGTCGGAAACGCGACATTCCATCTTTACGGCCTGACGAACGAGGTGACGGATCGCCGGCCGATCGACTCG
The DNA here is from genome assembly GCA_003576845.1 of Planctomycetota bacterium. GTDB lineage: Bacteria > Planctomycetota > Planctomycetia > Pirellulales > PLA5 > PLA5. The sequence goes on along the minus strand of QEVJ01000027.1, from coordinate 16,326 downwards.
CTGTTCAGCACGGGCTTGGACGCGAGCGGCGCGCGGTTGCTCGGCGGCCAGCCCGATCCACACTACGTGCTCGTCTCTGCCCCGCAAGGCTCGCAGGCCATCGCGATCATCAACCATCCGGTCTGGGCGCCGAACGACGCTTCGAGCGGCTTTATCGGCGTCGTCGATCCGGGCGCGACGAATGTCGCGGTCGGCGAATATCGCTTTGCCACGTCCTTCGACTTGACCGGTTTCCAGGAGAACACGGCGGAAATCGTTATGACCGTGTTCGTCGACAACACGCTGGTCGACGTGTTGATCAATGGGCAAAGCACGGGGATTACGTTGTCGGCTCCCGCAGGAACGCCCGCCGCGAACCAAACGTTCGCCGTAGGCGGCGGTAAGACGTTCAAGCTCAACACGGGCTTCGTGGCCGGCATCAATTCGCTGGAGTTCGTGATGACCAACGACGGTACAGCGGTCAATCCGGGCGGCATTCGCGTCGATCTCGGTGGAACCGCGGTCCCGATTCCGGAGCCGAGCTCGTTCATGCTCGGGGCGCTCGGCATCGGGGCCCTGGCTCTCGTCCGCCGCCGCACGGCATGGGCACGCCGAATGTCGTAGGAATCGTTCGGCAAATCCGCTACAACCTTGAATCGAAGCCAGTGCCGGCCGGAGCGTCGGCGCTGGCTTGTTTGTTGAACGCCCCGCGGCAAGCGCCGCATTCCACCCACGGCCGCTCGAGGAGTATCTGACCGATGTCTGGCAAACGCTCGCTGGGTTCATTCGGCAACGGCAATCGTTACCTCCGCGCCGCCGCACGCCGCGCGTCGCAGAACGCGCATCGCGGCCGCCGCGTGCGAACGATCGAGCCGCTCGAAAACCGCTACGTGCTCGACAGCACCGTCGTTCTCAACGAGATCATGTACAACCCCGCGGGCAGCGACGAATCGCTCGAATTCATCGAACTGCACAACCAGCAGGGCGTCGACATGGACATCTCCGGTTGGGGATTCGACCGGGGCGTTAGTTATCGCTTCCCCGCCGGCACGACGATCCCGCGGTTCGGCTATCTCGTCGTCGCCGCCGACCCCGCTGCGCTGGCGAGCGCCGGTTTCGCCGGCGCGCTCGGGCCCTACGTGGGCAACCTTTCGAATGGCGGCGAAACGCTTGCGCTCGTCAACAACAGCGACCGCGTCATGGACGAGGTCGACTATTCCGACGACCAGCCTTGGCCCCTCGCCGCGGATGGATCGGGCGTCAGTCTCGCCAAGCGAACTCCCAACGCCGGTAGCGGCGACGTCGACAACTGGTCCGCCAGTCTCGAAATCGGCGGAACGCCCGGCGCCGCCAACTTTCCCGTCGTCGACCTGTCGCCGCAGTCGCAAACGCTGGTGCAGCAAAACGCCACGTGGCGGTACGACGATACCGGCACAGACCTCGGCACGAGTTGGTCGCAAAGCAACTTCGACGATGCAAGCTGGTCCAGCGGCGAGGCGCCGATCGTGGCCGGCAATATCGGCACGCCGCCGACCACGCCGCCTGCGTCGCTCGTCGCGTATTGGAACTTCGACGACAACGTGGACGACCATTCCGCGACCGGCGTCAACGACGGCACGATCGTCGGCGCGACCTACGACACGAGCGTGCCGGCCGCCATCGGCAGCGGAAAGTCGATGAGTTTTTCCGGCGGCGCGAGCCGCGTCGCGATCGCGCCCCACGCCAGCCTCAACTCGAGCGTCTTCACCCTCGCCTATTGGATCAAGGATCCCGGCCAAACCACGGGCACGGGAAACTCCGGTTCCGGCAACATCGGCCACAACCGCATCACCAGCCGCGCGAACGATTCGTTCGAGACCGCCGTCAGCAACAACGCCGCGGCCGGCGGCAATTCGAGCATCAAGTTTCACTCCAACGGCTGGACCGAGACGACCTTCACGACGACGCCCAATCAATGGATTCACATGGCGTACGTCGCCAATGGGTCGATGCTCACCATCTATGCCAATGGCCAACCGGTATACGCGGCTTCTCGAGCAATCAGCCCGATCGGGCTGATGAACATCGGCACGCGGCATACGAACACCACGGAGGGCTTCGTCGGCAACGTCGACGACGTGGCAATGTGGAACATCGCACTGCCGCAAGCGTCGATTCAAGCCTTGGCCACCGGCGCTGCGAATCCGATCTCCGTTTCGTTGCCGATAACCGTCGGGTCGAGCACGGCCACGTGGCGGCTGAGCACGGAGACGATCAGCGGCGGCCCGGCCGGAAACTGGGACCCGAGCGGCAATCCGCCTCCGCCGGCCGCCTCGACGTTCACGCTCGTTCCCACCGCGACCGGCCCGCTCGTCGTTCCGTCGATCAACACCGCGGCCAATTCGATGGGCGTGCAAGGAATCGTCGCCCAGAACAACGTGCGCTACTATCGCACGACGTTCGAGTTACCCGAGTTCGGCGCGGTGAGCGCGAATATCCGCATGGCCGTCGACAACGGGGCGCAGGTCTATCTCAACGGCCAGTTGCTCGCCACGGAAGTCACGTTCTCCGGCGATCCGTTCTTGTCGCCCTATCCGTCGATTACGATCGAGGAAAACGGCGCGGTGAGCGTGACCAAGTTCGATTCCAGCGCCGCCTCGTTCACGAACTGGAACGTCGGCACGAACGAGATCATCTTGGCCGTGCGCAACACGAGCGCGGAGAGCGGAAACGCGGGCGGGTTTGCCTTCCGGATGGACGTGCTGGCCACGACCGTAACCGGCAACACGATCGTCGACCTCGGCCCGACGACGCACTATTTCCGCCACGAGTTCGATCTCGACGCGGCCGCCGCACAAGTCTCGCTCTTGGAACTGACGCCGCTCGCCGATGACGGCGCCGTGTACTACCTCAACGGCGCCGAGGTCTACCGCCGCAACATGCCCGCCGGTGCGATCGGCTACGGAACGCTGGCGTCGACCGAAATCGGCTCGCCCGCGGCCGGTTTGCCCGTGAGCATTCCGTCGTCGGCGCTGGTCGCCGGCCGCAACGTGCTGGCCGTCGAAGTACACCAGGCGTCGCTCGACAGCGACGACATGGCGATGGCGGCGTCGCTAAGGGCGGTCGTCGTGCCCGTCGACCCGCGGCAGCCGAGTTCGCTGAAGTTCGACGAAGTCGCCTCCGCGCTCGCTCCGTTCTGGATCGAGCTGACCAACGTTCATTCGCAAGCGATCGACGTCGGCGGTTACGAGATCCGTTCGTCGAACGAAATGACGGCCCCCTACGTCTTCCCGTCGCAATTCGTGCAACCAGGCGAGAGGATCATCGTCGACGCGGCGACGCTGGGCTTCCCCGTCGTCGACAACGACAAGTTGTTCCTGTTCCGTCCCGGCGGCAACGCGGTGGCGGACGCGGTGCTCATGCGGAATCGATTGCAAGGCCGCCATCCCGATTTCGGCGACCGCTGGCTCACGCCGGACGTCCCCACGCCGGGCGCGGCGAACAGTTTCGCGCTCCACGACGAGATCGTCATTAACGAGATCATGTACAATCCGCGCGGTCTCCTGGGCACGCCGGATATGCCGGCGACCTATCAGACCACGTCGCTCGTTTCGTTTGCCGACACGTGGAAATTCAACCGCTCCGGCGCGAATCTCGGCGCGACGTGGTATCAGACGAATCAGCCCGTCGGCGGCGACTGGCAGACCGGGCAGACGTTGATCGGCGTCGAAAGCAGCGCCTTGCCGGAACCGTTGCGCACGACGTGGGGCGACTACTCGCAGGCGGTGACGACGTACTATTATCAGAAGGAGTTCACGTTCGCGGGCGCGCCGGCCGGATCCGAATTGGTATTCCGGCACGTCATCGACGACGGCGCCGTCTTCTATCTCAACGGCGTCGAGCTGGCGGACATCGGCGGCGGGTCCACGCGGTTCGGGATGCCCGCCGGAGCCGTAACGAGCGGCACGTTCGCGTCGACTTCGATCGACAACGCCAACTACAGCGGGTACATCGCGCTCAATCCCGCGATCCTGAACGTCGGCACGAATGTCCTCTCCGTCGAAGTGCATCAGATCAACGCCACGAGCAGCGACACGGTGTTCGGGTTGGAAATGTTGCTCCGCGAAGAGCTGACGCCCTTCATCCCCGGCCAGCCGTATCGCGACAACGAACAGCAGTGGATCGAGCTGTACAATCGCAGCCAGACGACCGTCGACCTGACCGAGTGGGAGATCAACGGCGTCGATTACGAGTTCCCCATGGGAACGACGATTGCTCCGGGCGAGTACCTCGTCGTCGCCCGCGACGTGGTCACGCTCGCCGCGGACTATCCAAGCATCCGCATTCTCGGTCCGTTCGCGGGCGAAATCCAACGCGGCGGCGAGAAGCTGGAGCTGCGCGACGCGCTCGATAATCCGGCGGACGTGGTCGAGTTCTTCGATTCCGGCCGCTGGCACGAATTCGCCGACGGCGGCGGTTCGAGCCTCGAACTGCGCGATCCCGACGCGGATAATGCGCAGGCCCAGGCATGGGCGGCAAGCGACGAGAGCGACCAGACCGCGTGGCAGACCGTAACCTATCGCGGCGTGGCGACGTCCAGCAGCGTGGGTCCGGACGGACAATGGCAGGAGTTTCTCCTCGGCCTGCTCGACGCGGGCGAGGTGCTGCTCGACGACATCCGCGTGACGCAGAACCCGTCGTCGGCGACACCGATCCAGTTGATTCAGAACGGCACGTTCCAAGGCGACTCGATCGGCGCGCTTCCCGCGGCGTGGCGCTTGGGCGGCACGCACGGCAGCCACGGTAAGAGCGTCGTCGTCGCCGATCCGACCAACCCGACGAACAAAGTGCTGCGCCTCGTCGCCACGAGCGCCAGCGAGCACATGTTCAACCACATCGAAACGACCCTCAAGAACGGGGCGACGATCGCCACGATCACCAACGGCGTCGAGTACGAAATCTCTTACCGCGTCAAGCACATCACCGGCGACCGGCAGGTGAACACGCGGCTGTACTTCAACCGGCTGCCCAAGACGACGATCATCGACGCGCCGCAGCTCGGCGGCACGCCGGGCGCGCAAAATTCGCGCTATGAAACGAACATCGGTCCGACGCATTCCGGCCTGATGCATTCGCCGACGGTCCCGGCGGCCGGCCAGACCGTCAGTGTGTCGGTCGATGCGGCCGATCCCGACGGCGTGGCGAGCGCCGTGCTGTGGTACTCGGTCAATAGCGGCACGTGGCAGAGCGTGGCGATGCAGATCGGCGCAAGCGGCCGCCTTTCCGGCGAGATTCCGGGCCAGGCGGCGGGCGCCGTCGTGCAGTTCTACGTCGAATCGACCGACGGACTCGGCGCGACCGCGACCTTCCCGGCGCTGGGCCGCGAATCGCGGGCATTGTACCAGGTCGAAGACGGCCGGGCGCAGCTCTCCGGCGCGACGGCCCTGCACAACTTCCGAATCGTGATGACGCCGACCGACGCCAACCTGCTCCACGCGCCGACGAACGCGCTGAGCAACGACCGCATCGGCGCGACGATCATCTACGACGAGGGCGAAGTGTTCTACGACGCCGGCATCCGCCTCAAGGGCAGCGAGCGCGGCCGCCGGCAGGACGTGCGGATCAGCTTCAACGTCGAGTTCCAGCCCGATCAGCTCTTCCGCGGCGTGCACGACAACGTGGCGGTCGATCGCAGCGGCGCCGGCGACCAGTTCAGCCAGAAGGAGATCATCGTCGAGCACATCGTGACCCGCGCCGGCGACATTCCGCACGAATACAGCGACCTCATTCGGGCGATTACCCCGCGCACGACGCATACGGGCACCGCCATGCTCATGATGGCCCGCTACGGCGACGTGTTCCTCGACTCACAGTTCGAGAACGGCGGCGACGGCACGCTGTTCGAGTACGAGTTGATTTACTATCCGGCGGGCACGACCGACGGCAATCCGGAAAGCCCCAAGCTGCCCTATCCGAACGCCGACGGCGTCGTCGGAGTGAGTATCACCAACCTCGGCGACGACAAGGAACGCTATCGCTGGCCGTTCCTGATCAAGAACAATCGCGATGCCGACGATTACTCGCGGCTGATCGACATGGCCAAGACGTTCGCCCTTTCCGGAGCGAGTTACAGCAACCAGATCAACTCGGTGATCGACGTCGACCAGTGGCTGCGGGCCTTCGCCGTCGGGATACTCACCGGCATCGGCGACAGTTACTTCACCGGCGCGCAGCACAACCTCGAAGTCTACGTCCGGCCGGAAGACGACCGCGTGCTGCTCTTCCCGCACGACATGGACTTTTCGTTCTCGGCCGGCGCGACGAGCAGCCTGACGCCGAACGGCGACTTGAACAAGATGCTGTCGATTCCCGGCAACGGCCACCATTACTACGGCCACGTCCAGGACATCGTCACGACGACGTTCAACGCGACGTATATGACGCCGTGGATCAACCACTACGACGCGCTGCTGCCCTCCGAGTCGTTCACGTCGTTCATCAGCTACATTTCCAGCCGCGCGTCGAGCGCGCTGAGCCAGATCAACGCGGCGATTCCGCCGGTTTCGTTTGCCATCACGACCAACGGCGGCGCGGACCACACGGTGAACGCGCCGACCGTGACGCTGCAAGGGACGGGCTGGGTGAACGTCCGCAACATTCGGCTCGACGGAGACGACACGAATCTGCCGGTGACTTGGGTGAACAACAACACGTGGCAATTGACGCTGCCGATCGACTTCGGCCCGAATCCGATCGCGCTCGAAGCCTTCGACTTCCAAGGCAATCAAATCGCGACCGATTCGATCACCGTGACCAGCACGATATCCGTTCGACCGTTGCAGGATTTCCTGCGGGTGAGCGAATTGATGTATCACCCGGCGGACGAGACGGCCGAAGAGCTGGCGGCGGGCTTTAATGATGCCGACGAATTCGAGTTCATCGAGTTCCAGAACACGAGCACGACCGAAACGCTCGATCTTTCCGGCGTTCGGCTGATCGCCGGCGTACAGTTCGACTTCGCGACGGCGAGCGTCGCGACGCTCGCTCCCGGCGAGCGATTGTTGCTCGTCAAAAACGAAGCCGCGTTCGCCTTCCGTTACGGCGCCGGACTCAACGTCGCCGGCTCGTACGGCGGTCAACTCGATAACGCCGGCGAGACTCTAACCATCGTCGACGGCAACAACGCCATCATCCAATCGTTTACTTACGACGACAACGGACCCGATTGGCATCCCACGACGGATGGCGACGGATACTCGCTCGTCATCGTCGACGTGCTCGGCGAAACGAGCCAGTGGAGCGTTGGCTCCGCCTGGCGGCCAAGCGGTCAAATCGGCGGATCGCCGGGAACGGAAGATCAAACCGGCGTCGAGGGCGACGTCGACGGCGACGGGAGGGTCGATCTCGTCGACCTTGGAATTCTGCAACGGTCGCTCGGCACGGCGAGCGGCGCGACGCCGGAAATGGGCGATCTCAACGGCGACGGAGCCGTAAACGGCGCCGACGCGGCAATCCTCGCCCGCAACTTCGGCCGCGGCAGCGCGCCACCGTCTCCGCCCGCGGCGGCTTCGGTCGTCATCACGGGAACGACGCGGCGTGCATCCGGGCCCGCGTCGCTCGGCAAGGAGACGCTCCAAGCGACCGCACGCCGACGCGTAGCCGCCTCCGCGCGCCTGCGGCTCGACACGGCCCACGTCGATCGGGCACTGGGGGAATTGACGGGCGACTCGAGTTCCACGACCGACACGCCGCTTCGCGCCCAGCGGCGAATCGCTCGCAGGTAGCGAAACGTTGACGCGAGCGTGCCTCCGGTCGATACTGGCCGCGGGCGCGAGTGCGTTTTGCTCGCCCACCCGCAACCGCTTCGCCCAGGAGCCTGGCAATGTGTCGCTCTGCTCGCTCGATCAACCTGCGTTTCGTGGCCGCGTGCGCGGTTTGGGCGTGGTTGTGGCTTGTCGCCGACGGTCAAGCGATCGCCGCCGACGCGGCGCGGTTGCCCAACTTCGTGATCGTGTACGCCGACGATCTCGGCTACGCCGACGTGGGCTGTTTCGGGGCGAAGGGGATTCGCACTCCCAACATCGACCGGCTGGCAAACGAAGGGGCGAAGTTTACGAGCTTCTACGTCGCTCAGGCCGTGTGTAGCGCGTCGCGGACGGCCCTGCTCACCGGGTGCTATCCGAATCGCCTCGGGATTCTCGGGGCGCTCGGGCCGCAGTCGCAGATCGGTATTCACGCGGACGAAACGACGCTCGCCGAAGTGCTCAAGGCGCGGGGCTACGCCACGGCCATCTACGGCAAGTGGCACTTGGGCCACCGCGAGAAGTTTCTGCCCACGAATCACGGCTTCGACGACTACTTCGGCCTGCCCTACTCGAACGACATGTGGCCCAAGCACCCCGCCGCGCCGCCGGGAACCTATCCGGAGCTGCCGCTGCTGTCGGGCACGAAGGTGGTCGACAAGAATCCGGATCAATCGCAACTGACGACGTGGTACGCGGAGCACGCGGTGAAATTCATTGCGGCGAACAAGGACAAGCCGTTCTTTCTCTACGTGCCGCACGCGATGCCGCACGTGCCGATTTACGTTTCCGAAAAACACGCCGGTAAGTCGCAGGCCGGGCTATACGGCGACGTGATCGAAGAGATCGACTGGTCGGTCGGGCAGATACTTGCGGCGATCGAGGAACACGGCCTCGACGACAACACGCTCGTCATCTTCACCTCGGACAATGGGCCGTGGTTGTCGTACGGCAATCACGCGGGTTCGGCTGGGCCGCTGCGCGAGGGCAAGGGAACCGCGTGGGAAGGCGGCGTGCGCGTGCCGTTCGCCGCGCGGTGGCCGGGGAAGATTCCCGCGGGCACGGCATCGAGCGAGACTGCCGCGACGATCGACGTGTTGCCGACGCTCGCCAAGCTGGCCGGAGCGCCGCTGCCCGAGCGGAAGATCGACGGCAAGGACATCTGGCCGCTGCTCGCCGGAGAGAAGAACGCGAAATCGCCGCATGACGCATACTACTTCTACTGGGGCCGCGAATTGCACGCCATCCGCGCCGGCAAGTGGAAGCTCCATTTTCCGCATCCCTACCGCGCGCTTACGGGCAAGCCGGGCCGCGACGGCAAACCGCACGGCTATTCCGAGCAGAAGACGGAACTCGTCCTCTACGATCTCGATGCCGACGTCGGCGAGAAGCACGACCTCGCCGCGGACAATCCCGAAGTCGTCGCCCGGCTTACCGCGCTCGCCGAAGACGCACGCGCCGACCTCGGCGACGCGCTTGCCAACCGCAAGGGCAGCGGCGTCCGCGAGCCGGGCAAGCTGTAACGATTACTCCGCGTGCCTGTCGGCGGTCTCCCGGCGTCGGCCGGAAAAAGGGTTGCACCGCGCGCCGCGGTGTGCGATTCTGGCAGCTCATCTGGCGGAGTCGACAACCTTAACCACAGAGGACGCAGAGGGCACGGAAGTAGGAATGAAGAATGCAAAATGAAGAATGAAGAATGAAAAGTTCGTCGCCCTCATTGCGATTCATTTTGCATTCTTCATTTTGCCTTTGGCATTTCTCCGCGTCCTCCGTGTCCACTGTGGTTGAGATTTCGGGCCTCGCCGCGACTTGAGCATTGAGCGTGCGAGGAGCCGTCGTCATGAGCGAGCCGTCCGCCGTTGCCGAATTGCCGCCGGCGCCGCATCCTGGGTCGCAGCAGATGCCGCGGTGGAACATCGGCAAGTTGCCCGAACCGCCGAAGGTGACGTGGCGCACGCTCGCGCTGCTGCTCGGCCCGGGTTTGGTCAGCGGCGGCGCGGCGATCGGAGCGGGCGAATGGCTGGCCGGTCCCGCCGTGACGGCCCGGTATGGCGCGGCAATGCTGTGGCTGGCAACGCTCAGCATTCTCGGCCAGGTCGTCTACAACTTCGAGATCAGCCGCTACACGCTGTACAGCGGCGAACCGATCTTCACCGGCAAGTTCCGCTCGCTGCCCGGTCCACGGTTCTGGCTTATCGCGTACTTGTTTCTGGACTTCGGTTCCGTCTTTCCGTATGCGGCCGCAGGAGCGTCGACGCCGCTCGCCGCCGTAATCCTTGGCGACTTGCCAAATGCCGCGTCGAACGACATCAACGTTTCGATACTCGGCATCGGGCTGACCGACCAGGCGCTGATGCGGCTTTTGGCGTACGTGTTGTTCCTGGCCGCGCTCACGCCGCTGGTGTTCGGCGGCAAGGTGTACAACTCGCTCAAAGCGCTGATGACGTTCAAGATCGTCGCCGTGCTCGGGTTCCTGCTCGTAATCGCGGCGCTCTATTCGAAGCCCGACACGTGGTCCCAGATCTTCAGCGGCTTCTTCAAGTTCGGCACCATTCCGGTCAGCGCCGCCGATGCGCCGACGGCCAGCGGCTACGCGACCGACAACGTGTTCGTCTCGTTGTGGGAAGGGCGCGGCTTCCCGCAACTCGATTGGTCGATGGTCGCGATGCTCGCCGCGCTGGCGTCGATTGCCGGTTCCGGCGGCTTGACCAACACGGCGCTCTCCGGCTACACCCGCGACCAGGGCTGGGGCATGGGCAAGCACGTCGGGGCGATTCCCAGCGCCGTCGGCGGCCGCAAGATCGCGCTCTCGCACATGGGCACGGTGTTTCACGTGACGGCCGAGTCGCTGCGGCGCTGGAAGGGCTGGCTGCGCCACGTGGGGCGCGACCAGTTGATCGTCTGGATGCCCGCCTGTTTTATCGGAATCGCCCTGCCCAGCATGCTGTCGGTTCAATTCCTGCAGCGCGGGACGGAAGTGGACAAGTGGCGAATCGCCGTGATGACCGCCGACGGCGTGCGCGATACCGTCGGCTCGCAGTGGGGCAACCTGTTCTGGTACGGCGTGATGCTGTGCGGGTTTCTCGTGCTCTCGACCACCATGGCGAGCACGGCGGACGGGATTCTGCGGCGATGGGTCGACGTCTTCTGGACTAGCAGCCCGCGCCTGCGAAAATGGGACTCCAAAGGCATACGAAAGCTGTACTTCTTCGTGCTTTGCGGCTACGCGGCGTTCGGCGTCACGACGCTGACGCTCATGCCCAAGCCGGGCGAGTTGCTCGAATGGGCAACGAACATCTACAACTACGCCCTCGGCTTTAGCTGTTGGCACGCACTGTACGTCAACATGACGCTGCTTCCCAAGGAGCTGCGGCCCGGTTGGTTGAGCCGGATCGGACTCGTGATGGCCGGAACGTTCTTTGCGTGCCTGGCCGTGATGTCGACGCTCGACTTGCTCGGCATCGTCAAGGCGGCCCAATAACCGGCGCCGTCGCGTCGTCGGGCCGGCGCGGGTTACGTTCGCGGGCGATTGGAACCGGTATTTCCGCTTGGGCTGAGCTACAACTACGACGACTCAGTCGTCGATCGTAAAGATGCTGCTGTCGTCGTATTCGGTCGGGCCGCCGAACGACCAGCCTTCGCCGCTCGAATCGTAGCCGCCGTCTGCGTCTTGCTTCCGCGGATCGCCGCGATCGCACAAGGCGAGGATCATCAATGCCGCACCCACGAACACCAGCGCTGCGATGACGTATGTCGGAATCGTCATGCTCGTCTCCAAAACGGGCGGCAATAAAGACTCTGATTCAGCGAGCGTGCCCGTGCAAAGATAGCACGTCCACCGCGGTCGTCTCCGCGCGCTTTGAGCCAAAGCCGCACAATCGGCCCTGCCGTTACAAGCCCGTTACGCAACTCGGCTTGCCCGACGAGCGTCTCTATCTCAAAGATGAATGTAGCGACGCAGCCGGCGACGGCAACGCGCCACGCAGAATCCTCACCCAAAGCCCAGCAGAACGGAGACACACCATGTCCAGGCAAATCACGAAATCGACATTCGCGGCGGCCGCCCTGTTTTTGGCGGTCTTTGCCGACGCGGCCCGCGCCGAGCGCGTCAACGCCATCAACAAAACCGCCTCTGGCCGCGTGACGCACGTCACGCTCTACCGCGGCCAGGCAATGATTACCCGCACCGTGCCCGTCGACGGCGAGAAAGGGATCGTCGACCTCGTCATCGGCGACCTTCCCGAACAGGTCGTGCCCGACAGCCTGTTCGCCGAAGCCGGCGACAAGGTCGTCGTGCGGGCCGTGCGGTTCCGAAGCCGCGCCGTGAGCGACGAGCCGCGGGAGGAAGTCCGCAAGCTCGACGACGAAATCGCCGCGATTCGCGAGAAGATCGACGTGAATGGCAAGAATCAACAGATGCTCGCCAAACGCGCCGCGTACCTCGATCAGCTCGAAGGTTTCGTCGCGCCGACGGCCAAAACCGAGTTGTCGAAGGGTGTGCTCGACGCGAAAGCGCTCCAAGAGATTACGACGTTCTCGTTCGAGCAACGGAAGGCCATTCTGGCCGAGCAGGTGACGCTCGAAAAGGAAGCCAAAACGCTCGCCGAGCAGCTTTCGCTCGCCGAACGCAAGCGTGCGGAAATCGCCGCCGGGTCGTCGAAGACTATTCGCGAAGCGGTCGTGTTTCTCGACAAGCTGGCCGACGGCGTCGAAAACGTCCGGCTCAACTATCTCGTCAATCAAGCCGGTTGGTCGCCGACGTACAGCTTCCGCGCGGACAAAGATCGCACCAAGGTGAAGGTCGAATACAACGCGCTCATCCAACAGCTTACCGGCGAAGACTGGCAGGACGTGAGCCTGACGCTCTCGACGGCATCGCCTGCGCTCAGTTCCGCGGGACCTGGCCTCGCGCCGTTTCACGTATCGCTCGTCGCGGCGGGAACGATCGCGCCTATGGCCAAAGGCGACATCGCCCAGCAGGTGGCGCAAGTCCGCGGCCGGCAAACGGCGGCGAACGTGGACAACCGCGCCGCGGTCAGCTTCGGCATGAACTACACGTCGAGTTGGGCGATCAACTCGGCCGCGAACGATTTTCAATGCCTCGTGCTGACCAACCCGATCGACTCGCTAACTTCTGTCGACACGTCGAACGCCGACGGCGAAGGGCCGAATCTTAGTTATTCGCTCGCCGGAACGGTGAGTCTGGCGAGCCGCAGCGATCAGCAGATGGTGCGGATCGTGCAGTCGGAGATGGCGAGCCAGTTCTACCACGTCGCGACGCCGCTGTTGACGAGCTACGTCTACCGCGAGGCGGAACTGACGAACGACGGCAACGAAGATTTGCTCGCCGGGCCGATCAGCGTGTATCTCGACGGGCGGTTCGTGGGCCGCGGCGAGATTCCGACGGTGGCGCGGGGCCAGAACTTCGTCGTCGGCTTCGGCGCCGATCCGCAACTTCGCGCCCGGCACGAACTGGCCAGCAAGACCGACGACATCCAAGGTGGCAACCGCCAGATCGAGTTCAAGAATCGGCTGGTGATCGAGAACTACAAGCAGGAAGCGGCGGCGGTGCGCGTGTTCGATCGGTTGCCGTATTCGGACCGGTCCACGGACGTGCGCGTGACGCTGTCGGCGGGCGAGGATCCGATCAGCGAGGATAAGGTCTATCAGCGCCGCGAGCGCCCGAAGGGGATTCTGCGGTGGGATATCGAAGTGCCGGCCCAGTCCACTGCCGACAAGTCGCGGATGGTCGAATACTCCGTCCGGCTCGAGTTCGACCGGAACATGCAGCTTACGATGGCGTCGAACGAGGCCCAGCAGCAGATGCAGGAGTTCGAGAAGCTCCAGCGCGAGCGGCTCAAGCGGTAAGGCAGCTCGGTCGAACGGGCACGTAATTTCTTGTTCGGCGCGGGCCGTGGTTGTCGCTGGGGTTTCAGTAACCCTGGCGATGGCCGCGGCCCTTCATGTTGCGCCTCAAGACTCATATTTGGCCGGTGGCCGTTACTTGCGAGCGACGGATCATCGGTCGTTTATCCGAGTCATGCCGATTGGGCTCCGATGAGGGAGTGTCGCAAGAAAAAACCGAACATAGCTCCGCTAAAATACTTGCGTTCCCCCGATCCCCAGTCAGAATAGGAACTTGGCTCATTTTGCGCCGTCGCGCTCCCGGTCCGTTCCGACCGCGGGTCGCTTCGGCCAGGCAGGTGGCAAACGCGCAGACTCTCAAATTTCCTTTCGGCCCGGCCGCGGGTGACCGCAATCGGGCCGTGCATATCGCGTCGGAGGCGATGGCTACTATGTTCTCTCGCAAAAGCCCGGGCGGGTTCGGTCGTGGCAAGGATCGCCGTCAATCGTCACAAGGCCGGGAGCGGCGCACGTTGCGTCAGATCGCTCCGCGGCGAACGCATCTCGAATGGCTCGAAGAGCGCGTCGTGCTCGCGCATAGCCCGCTCGACGCCGATCAGCCGCACGTTCTCGCGGCCGGCGCTCCCGCCGCGGGGAATCTCCTCACGCCGCTCGATCTGAACGTAACGGTCCGCTACGGCGACGTGACGCGCATCGACCTCCGCGATCTGATCGAGCTCGCCGACGATGTCGATCTCGAAATCGACCCCTTACTCGGGTACTACGAGTTCGATATCGCGGCCCCGTTCGTCACCGGGACCGTGGCGACCGACGGATTCGGCAATACCGTCGCCAACTACTTGAGCGACGACAACGAGTTGTTCGTCGATCGTGGCGTGTTGTACTACATTCCGCAAATCATCACGCCCTCGACCAACCCGGGCGTATTGGCGACCGGTTCGACGTCGGACGTCGCGACCTACGACCTGCATTTCATCGACGCGACGGACAATTCCGACGAAATCGTCTACTCCGGCGACATTAACGTATCGATCGACGTAACGCCCGAGAACGGCTATTCGTCGGTCGGCAGCGAGATAGCCACGTTTGGTTCGTCGCGGCTGGAAACGTACCGGATGCAGCAGCGGCTGCGATACCTGGGCTATCACGACGCGATCGGCAACGCGGCGAATCTACTCGCGGTAAACGGAGATCTCAACGCCCAGACGAAGCACGCGGTCGGGGTGTTCAACGCGGCCACGACGGATACGACGGTTGACGAGAACAGCACTACGCCCAATGCCGCGATCAACAGCGAAGCCGCTGCACGCTGGGTGCCCGTAACGTACGGCGCGGGCATCACCAACGCTGGTTCGACCGAAGACTACATGACGCACCTGGCGAAGGCCGTGCTCACCGCCGCCGACGCCAACACGACGCACGTCCTGCCGTTCATCGGCGCGACGACCAAGGGCGGCGGCGACACGCCGGGGCACGCTTCGCACGAAGCGGGCATGGACATCGACATCGACACCGTCGGCACGAACACCGGCAGCACGCCGTTCTATAAGACGAACTCGATCGCCAGCGCGGCTTATGTGGCGGCAAAGGCAGCCGGCGACACCGCGGCGAACAACCACATCGCGCAGCTCGTCGGCTCGAATTACGTCGCCAAGCGATTCCGCGGAAGCGTGACCGGCGCGACGAATGCCAACCCGATCGTGATTACCTCGAACGGCCACGGCCTGTCGAACGGCGAGCAAGTGACGATTTCCGGCGTGCTCGGGAATACTGCGGCCAACGGCGCCTTTGCCGTGGCAAACGTCACGGCCAATACGTTCCAGTTGGTTGGCTCCGTGGGTAACGGCGCGTATACGAGCGGCGGCACATGGGTGCTGGCCGCGGCGCCGGCGGGCGCCGTGGCGCACGTCGTCGGCGCTACGTCGACCGACGCCGCGGCGACCGTGAACCAGCAAAGCGTGCTCGCCGGAATCAAGGACCTGATCGTCGACGGGCCGGGGTATGTCCTTGCCACGGAGCAAGCGAAGATCGACGCCTTCCGCGACCAAGGAACCGGCGCGGTCGCCTCGGTGTACTACAACGACCCGCGAACGTGGACGACGACCGGCGTTCCGGTCTCGTTCTCCAGCGGCCACGGCGGGCACTTTCACGTCAACGTCCAAAAGCCGGCGCTCGTGGCGGGCGACGAACAGCGCGGCCTGCTGGGTGGACTCGGCGCGTTCTTTCAGAACATCCTGCCGGGATTGACCGCGGACGATCCCTCGGCCAGCGCATCGCCGCCAGCGGGTTCTCCCGCGGGAAGTCCGTCGGCCGGCAACTTGAACATTCTCGGCCTGGCCGAGATTCCGTTCGTCAAGGAGAACTTCGGCGAACTCATCGACATCGTCCAAGTCTTCGACGACTTGCAGACGCGGCTCGTGCAGAAAGCCAACGTCGAAGGACAAGGCGTGGCCTCCAGCGCCGCCATTCCCGCCACGCCGTTCTTCGTCATCTTCGACGGCGGAAATCCGTATGAAGTGACCGTCGACGCGGGCACGTATGCCAACACCGCGGCGTGGCTCAATGAGCTCAATAACGACGCGCTCGCCAGCGTGCCGTATCTGGGCGTCCTCGATCTCGGCGACTTTCTCGTTGCCAAAGACGACGACAACGACGGGATGATCGAGTTCGAGACGGCCAATGAAGGCTTCGCGCAGTCGCT
>QEVJ01000026.1 GCA_003576845.1 Planctomycetota bacterium | reverse complement strand
GAGGCGCGCCGCGCTCAGCCCGACGAAGGCGGGTCCGCATTCGTGCAACTCACTCAGGAGATTGCGGAACTGACGGCCGAGCCGACGGGGGCCGGCCTCGACGTGCCCGACTGGCTCGCGGCCCTCGAAGACGAAGTCGACCTGCTCCAAAGCCAACGTCGCCGCAGCACCGCGGACCCCGACGCGGCGCCGGTACCGCGGGTGAAGCTCACGTACGATGACGTGATGGAGCAGGCGCGACGGATGGGGGAATGAGACGCAGGGTCCCACTGCTGGCTTGTCCAGCTGTGCGACGAGCCGTTGGACTGGCCACTCTCGAAGCGTCCGCAAACCGCATCGATAATGGAGCGTCGAAAGCAACCTTCTCGATGGTCATGAGTTCGCCGCTTTCGCACTGCTGGACAAGCCAGCAGTGGCACCCGGCGAGAGATGATTGGAGGACGACGATGGACTTACCACAACCATTTTGGAAACCGAGTAACGTCGAAGACGTGGGCACAATTCTAGAGCGAATGCGAACGTATACTGGTGATGCAAGAGCGTTTGTCGTTTACAAATGTGGCACGGTTGTGTTTTCCGATTCAACAGTGCCTCGGTCGGATTCGGATTATGAGGCGACATTGACGGAGGTTGTTCGACGAGCACCCGACTTTAAGGTCGTTCCGATGAAGGATGGTAACCTTCTGGTACGTTTCGCCGGGCCGGTTAGCGGGCTTGTCCTTGCAGAGCATTATGCTGTTAATGCGGATGAAATCAGAAATGGCGTTACGACGGGCGGTCTACTGCCTGGCGAATACTTGGCTGCGCCAGCCGCCGTGGTATGTGCCGAGGAGCATTACTTCGCTGGTTTATATGCTAGGGCAAAACTCTATAGCGATGTAGAAACGCGCCAAATTACAAAACGCTACATACCATGAACTCGTCGTGTGCAACTAATCCGGACGTCATTGTTTACCGCCCCGAAACTGATCTTGGGCGTTTTCGCGGCTTCGGGTAGGTTGGTCCGCGTTATGGATGCGGACTTGGAATTGCTGAGGGCCGACAACGAGGTGCTGCGGGCGCGCGTCGCAAACTTGGAGCGGACCATAGACCGACAGCAGGCAACCATCGAGCGGCTGACGGCGGCGCTCGATGAAGCGCCGCGTGCCACTGCTGGCTTGTCCAGCAGTGCGATGTGCCGTTGGACTGGCCACTCTCGAATTGTCCGCAAACCGCATCGATAATGGAGCGTCGAAAGCAACCTTCTCGATGGGCAGTCGCTAGCCGCTTCCGCACTGCTGGACAGCCAGCAGTAGCACACTGACCGTTCTACAACATCTCCAGCGCATCAACGTCAACGATCCATTCGACATCGTTCGGCGGCGCGAGGTCTTCGGTGGCTTGCCGGACCGCTTCTCGGAGGCGGTCCGCGTCGGGCGACATGACGAGCATGTGGAAGCGGTACTTATTGCGGAGCTTGGCGAACGGGGCGGGGGCGGGACCGAGGAGCTTGTAGTCCACCGGCGATTCCGCACTGGTGGGCAAGCCACCAGTGCCACCCCGTGGCGAACCACTCGTCACACCCTTCGCTGCTGTGCGGATGCGGTCGGCGAGCGTTGCGGCGAATTGTTCGGCGACGTTTTGCACCGGTCCGCGGACCACCAGCCGTACGAGCGACGTGAACGGCGGATAGCCCAGGCCCTCGCGAATCGGCAGCTCGTAGGCGGCGAACTGGTCGTAGTCGTGCCGGGCGGCGGCCTGAATGGCGGGATGCTCGGGAGTGAACGTCTGCACGAGGACGCGCCCGCCACGCGGTCCACGGCCCGTGCGCCCGGCAACTTGCGTGACGAGCTGAAACGTCCGCTCGGCGGCGCGAAAGTCGGGCAGATGCAGGCCCACGTCGGCGTTCACGACGCCCACCAGCGTGACGTTCGGAAAATCGAGGCCCTTGGCGATCATCTGCGTACCGAGCAGGATGCGAATCTCACCGTCGCGGAATCGGGCCAGCGCCTTGTCGTGGCTGCCCGGCGATTTCATCGTGTCGGCGTCCATCCGCAGGCAGGGAAACTCCGGAAACTTGCCTTTGACTTCCGATTCCAGCCGCTGCGTGCCTTGGCCGCTGTAACGAATGCCAATGAAGCGGCACTCGGGGCAATGCTGCGGGGCGGGCGTTTCGTAATCGCAGTAGTGGCACACGGCCCGCTCGAACTCGCGATGGTGCGTGAGCGCGAGGTCGCAGTTGGGACACTTCACGACTGCCCCGCACGCCGGACATTGAATGTGCGTCGAAAACCCGCGGCGGTTGAGGAGCAGAATGACCTGTCCGCCGTCGTCGAGCGCTCGCCGCATGGCGAGTTCCAATTGGCGGCTGATCGCGCCCTTGGGCTGCCAGCGCGAGACCTGTTGACGCAGGTCGACAGTTACGACGTCGGGGAGCGGCCGCCCTTCGACGCGCTCCGGAAGCTCGACCAGGCGGTATTGCCCCGTCGCGGCGCGTTGCCAGCTTTCGAGCGACGGCGTCGCCGAACCGAGCACGAGCGGCACGCCTTCCGCCGCCGCCCGCTGGAGCGCCACATCGCGGGCGTGATAGCGCGGGGCCTTGTCTTGTTTGAACGAGCCTTCGTGTTCTTCGTCGAGCACGATCATGCCCAGGTGGGGCGTCGGCGCGAACACGGCGCTTCGCGCGCCGACGACGACTTGCACTTCGCCGGCGGCGATCTGCTCCCAGTGCCAATGCCGCTCGGCGTCGCTCAAATGGCTGTGCAGCACGGCCACGCGATCGAACCGCGACGCGAACCGCTGCTTCGTCTGCGGCGTGAGGCTGATTTCAGGAACGAGGACGATCGCCTGCCGCCCGAAACGAATCACCTCCTCGATCGCCTGGAGGTAGACTTCGGTCTTGCCGCTGCCGGTGACGCCGTGGAGCAGGATCGTCTCGTGCCGCCGGGCGTGCATCGGCGCGAGAATCGCGTCGAGCGCAACCTGCTGAGCCGCGTTGAGCACGAGCGGCCGTTCTCGGGCGACCGGTAATTCGTCGAACTCATCCTGCCGCACGCGCCGCCGTTCGGATACGATAAGTCCGCGCTTGCGGAGCAGGTTGATCGGGGCTTCGGTCACTTTGCAGGCGAGCGCAAGCTGTCGGGCGGTGATCGGCCGCGGCACGGCGGCGAGATATCGCAGCACGCCGCGTTGCTTGTCGGTCAACTGCTCGTTCGACGCTCGCTGCGCGAGGTCGGCGGGTGTCGAAAGGAGCGTCGCCACGCGCGTTCCCGCTTCGCCGCGGACTCCGGCGGGCACGACGGCTTCGAGCACGGCCATCCACGAACAGAGATAGCGACCGGCCATCCACCGCGTGAGGCGGAGCATGGCCGGGGAAAGCAGGTTCCGCCGGTCGACGAGTCCGGCGATTTCCTTGAGCCGCCGGCCGTCGTGCTTGCGGTGTTCGAGTTCGACACAATAGCCGGTGACGAGCCGATCGCCACCGCCAAGCGGAACGCTCACGCGCCGCCCGACTTCGAGTTGCTCGCGCAAACCGGCCGGCACGAGGTAGTCGAGCGGCTTGGCGGGTCCGACGGGCACAACCACCCGTGCCACGAGCCGGTCGCCCGCGTCATCGACGTCCCACGGAGCGGGATCCGTGTCGAAGAGCGTCGGCTGGTCGCGCTTCATCGGTGGCATCGACGCTAATTGACGCTAATTGACGCTGAACTTCGGCGGCCAGCCGCCGGGAAACCGCGAGCGGTCATTCGTCGCTTGCGAGAGCAGGTCGACGAGCATCTGTGCTCGCCGGTCGACGTTACATTCGGCGAGCAGTTGCATTTTCACCGCCACGTCGAGGTCGAGCGTATAGGCCATGATGTCGGTGAGGATTCCCAGCGGGACTTCCTCGCGGAGGAGTTGTTCGAGCTGTTCCTTGGCCTCGGGCACCTGCGGCAAGAGCTTGCGGAAGCGCTCGATGAGCCGCCGCTGGAGCGCCGGGCGCGCGGGCGCGGCGTCGACCGGAAACTCGTCGTCGACGATCCGCGCTTCGGCCTGGCGAAACGTGCGGAGGGGGGCCAGCTCGCGCTCGACCCGGACGCGTCGCACGCCGACCAGCAGCAGATTGTAACGCCCGTCGTCGAGCCGCGAGTGCTTGGCGATCTTCGCCAGGCAGGCGGTCGGATAGATCGGCGGGCGGCCTTCGTAGTCCTTTTCCCAACCCGGCGAAAGCAGCGCGAGCGCCATCAGCCCGTCGCCGTCGAGGGCTTCGCGGGTTAGATCGCGATACCGCGGCTCGAACACGTGCAGCGGCTGCATGACGTGCGGGAATAGCACCAGATTCGGCAGCGGAAAGAGCCGCGCCACGCCGGAAAACTGCTCCGGGCGAAACGAGATTTGTTCGAAGTCGGGCATAGGCGCCGCAATCTGTAACCAACGGAAAGGCAGAGCAGGTGCGGGGCGAGTGAATCGGAGCGAGGCAAGAACCGCCTCGACTTCCACCTCCGTCGTGTCATCGTATACCAGCGGGCGGCGGCTGTCCGCGCCCCCGAGAGAGAGGGCCGAGTAAATGAGCAATACGGCCCAGCGCCGCTAGACCTTAACGACCTTGGGCGGAGCTTCCGTGCGCGTCTTGGGCGGCGAAACGGCGGCGGGAACCTGCTTTTCGTAGATCGTTCCGCGGTCGACCTCGACAAACCCCAGCTTCCGAAAGAGCGCCGTGGACGAGAGATCGTCGTCGTCGGCCTGTGCTTCGGCGAGCGCGACGCCATCGCCTGCGAGCTGTTTCAGCGCGTCGCCCATCAGGAACGTCGCGAGGCCTTCGCGGCGCTGGTCGGCGGCGACTTCGATCCGCTTGAGGCCCATGGCCCGGACGCCCCACTTGGCGGAAAACGCATCCATCGACCAGAATTCGGCCCAAGCCCAACGAGCGCCGTCTTCGCGGCCGACCAGATCGAACCGGAGCCGGTCGACCGGGCCGTATACGCAGGCTTCCCACCACGAAGCGGCGGGCGGATCGAGCACGACCTCGACGTTCGCGCGGCGGCGGATCTGCATTTGCGTGCGATCGACGACGGGGCGAAGCGTGGCCAGTTCGCGATGCCAGACCGTCCTGCGTCCGATCGCGCAGTAGCCCGAGTCGCCGCAATCGCCCGTGATGCAAGCCGCCCGCGCGACGGCCAGGAGCGGCTCGTCCGATTCGAGAACGCCGGGCATGGCGCTGCCGCCGTAGAGGCCGAGATAGAACGGCGCCTCGCGGGCCACGCCCCCGAGCCGAATGCGCCTCGCGCCCCGCTCGCTGAGGTACGCTTCGCCGCGAACGAGCAGTTCGCGCTCGATTTCAGTGCGCGCTTCCAGCGGGTGGCACATCAGCATGGCGATGACGCCCGCCGACGTGTCGAGACCGTCGCCGCGTTCATTCGGCCCGAATCCGGCATGGACGAACCCGACGGGATTCGGCTCGCCGGCGGCCGAATCGTCGACGGCAACGATCAACCCGCGACGGTCGAAATACGGCTTCGACAAGACGTACTCGTCCAGCAGCGCAACCGACATCGGTTGCACCAAACCGCGACAGGCCGAGTGGCTGCGCCAAATCTCGACGAGCCGGCGGGGATCGGTGTTGCGGAAGGGACGGTAGAGCAACGGGGTCGGGGGTCAGGGGTCGGGGGCTGGCGGCGGAGATGTCTGCCCGCTGCCCACTTCTTTTCTACGTTCCACGTGTGAAATGCTCAAGCCGCTCGCGACGTTTGTCGGCGCCAGGGCCTCACTTCGCGAACGCCTTGTCCTTCTCGTTTCCGCCGGAACGCAGGTATGCGACGAGGTCCAAAACTTCCTCTTTCGTGAGCACGTTGATCGCGCCTTGCGGCATTTCCGACGTTGTGGCCGGCTTGCGCGACTCGATGCTGGACTTCTTCACGTCGGCCAGTTCGTTGGCGAAGGGGTTGGTGCGGACGCGAATCGCCTCGGCCGTTTTCGACGGGGCGACGACCGATTCGAGCAAATCGCGGGCGGAGAAACGGTTGCCCGCCCCGGTCAAATCCGGTCCCGTCGCGCCGCCTTCCCCGGCGAAGCGGTGACATTTGTAGCACTGGGCGACCTGAAACGCCTCGCGGCCGCGCTCGAACGATCGGCCCGAATCGAGCTGGTCCAGCAGCGGCAGCAGGTCTTCCATCTGCCAGTTGTGGACGAACTGCCGCGTCGTCTGGTCGGCGACCGACTCGACTTGTTCGCGGCCTTCGATGACGTCCTTAAGGGCAATCTTGTCCGCCTCCGACAGCCTGGCCACCGCGTCTCTGCGAATCTGGGCGATGAAGTTCTTGAAGCTCGCGCCGCCGCGATACCTGGCTTCGGCCATGCTGAGCCAACTGAAGTAGGCCCTGCGCTGGTCCACCGTCCAGCCGTCGGCCGCGTTCCGCAGCACGAAGGCGTAGTGCATCTGGTCCTGCTGCGTCGCGCCGTTCTTGAGCAGGGCCATCGAACGCTCGACGACGCCCGGAGCGCCGAGATAGACGAGCACCTGGCACAACTCGCGATTGACCAATTCGCTTTGGGCCGGATACATCGGACTAAGCCGCTCGACGACGGCTGCGGAATCGCGCGGCGTCGGATGGCCCAGCCGAATGAACGCCAGTCCATACGCGCGGAGCGCGTCGAGCGTCTGCTCTTCGGTCAGGCGACTCCACGGCAACTGGTTGAGCCGCGCGAGAATCCTTGGCTGCAATTCCTTCGCTCCGACGCGGGCGAGGGCGACCACCAGTTGAATCGTCGCCGTCGTGCGCGTGTCGGCGAGGGCTTTTTCCTGCCATACGGCCAGGTCTTGCCGCTCGATCGCCACGCGGGCGGCGTAGCGGATGTGGCGGTCCGGACTGTTGAGATGCGGCCAGAGAAAGCCGATCGCCGCCGCGTCGGCCTTCGTGTGATACGCCTCGATCTCGCGGCGCAGCTTGCGTGCCGCCGCTGCCGCTTCGTCCTCGAGCGCCCCGACCGCGGTCATCGATTCGTCGCCCTTATAGGTCACGCGGTACAAGCCCGACTGAACGCCGCGGCCGCCGATCGTGAAATAAAGTGCGCCGTCGGCGTTGACGACGATGTCGGTGACGGGGAGCGGCTTGGCTTCGGCGAACACTTCGAAGTCGGCCGTGTAGCTTGCACCGGCGGGGCGCATGTGAACGGCGTAGATCTTGCCGTAGGTCCAGTCGTTGATGTACAGGGCCCGCTGATACTTCGCCGGGAACTTCGCCCCCGTTCCGAAGACGATGCCGGTCGGCGAGCCGAGACCGATATCGACGACCGCGCCGAGGCTGTCGACGTAGTAATCGGGCCATTTTCCGGTGCCGTAGCGCCAACCGAATTCGGCGGCCGAGACGGCGTGGTTGACGCGGGTCGGCCGATACCACGGCGTGCCGGTGTCCCACTCCATGTCGGCGTCATAGCTGAACAATTCTCCGTCCTGGTTGAAGTCGATGTCGTACTCGTTGCGGAACCCGGCGCAGAACAGCTCCCAATGCTCGCCGTTTTCGTCGGTCTTGGCGATCCAGCCGCCGGGGGCCATCACGCCGGTCGCGTGGCCGTTGCCGTCGGGATTGCGAGGCAGCAGATGGTCTTCGGCGAAGTTGCGATGGGGAGAATTCGGGTCGTAGTCTTTCGGCGTCCGCGTGTGGTTGCCGGCGATCACCCACAGCTTGCCGTCGGGACCGAGTTTCACCGCGTGCGGGCCGTGCTCGCCGCCGCCTTCGATTCGTTTGAGAAGCTTGACGTCGTCGAGTTCGCCGTCCCCGTTGGTGTCGCGACAGCGATAGAGTCCGCTACCCTGCGCGGCGCCGCCGTTGACGACGACGTACAGGCTATCGAACGCCCATAAGAGGCCCTGGGCTTCGCCGATGGCCAGATCGAGCTTTTCGACTTTGGTCGACTCGGCGTCTTTGCCCGGGGTGACGCGATAGAGCGGCCCGCTTTGGTCGGAACAGATCAGCCGGCCTTTCGCATCGTTTGTCATCGAAACCCACGAGCCTTGCGTCGACTTGGGAACGCTGTAGAGCAGTTCGACCGCGAAGCCTTTGGGAACGGTGACGAGTTCGGCCGCGGTTGCTTCGCCATCTTGACCGCGGCGACCGCCGCTGCCGCCAAAACCGACCTGGCCCCAAGGAGAAACGCCGAGCTTGCCGAAGCTGTGGGCCGGCGTCCACTTGCTGGCGTCGAAGCCCGGCTTTTCCCAGCCGGCGGCGAGTTTCTCCCGAGTGGCACGCCACGACTTGTCCGAGACGATCGTCGCTCGCGCTCGGTCCTGATTGGCGACGATGAGTTGGACGAGCAAGCCGGCCGCGGAACTGCCGTCGTTGCGGCCTTCGATGGCGATGACGTTCTCGCCGTCGACGAGGTGTCGCTCGACGTTCACGGTCGCGGGGCTTTCCCACGCGCGGTGTTCGAGGACTTTGATGCCGTTGACGTAGGCCGTCAACTCGTTGTCGCAGGTCGCGGTAAGCACGCCGGTTCGGGCACGGCCTTCCCACTTGAACGACCGGCGGAAGTGAACTGTCTCATTTGGCTCCACGCTCTCGCTCGCCCAAATCCACTCCGGCGCCGGGCGGCGACTTTCGCGCTGGGCCGTCGCCGGCGAGACGCCCAAACCGACGAATATCAACGCGAAGACGATTAAGGCGCAAAGCGAACCAACGGACTGAGCCGAACGCTGCATTGAGAATGCTCCGGGCGGGAAGAGGGCGGGCGGGAAGCCGTCGCTCGCGGACGGCTCGCACAAACGGGCGGGAGGGTATGTAGCACGATCCGAGGCGCGCGAGACTTTGCCAGACCCAACAACCTCGCTCGTGGAAAGCACCGATTATAGTTGCCGCGGGGGCGAAATGGAAACTGGAATCGCCAGACGCAATTCATAGCGGTGCGGATTCGTAGCGGAAGTCGCCGGACTTCCGAGAGGTGTGAACCGAGCCCGCGTCCGCGAAATCGTCGGAAGTCTGGCGACTTCCGCTACAGAATGCGTTGGCCGTGGTCTCGGGTGCAGGCGAACCCAATCGCTGGCTTTCCTGTCCGGGATGTGTAGAATGAGGGTAGCCGGTCGCGTCGATCGCGAAGGGCGTGGCGTCGCCGCGGCGGCCAAGGCAGAACTCAGTCGGAGATTCGTAGTCGTTCGCATTTTCGATTGGCGAGCGCAATGCCCTTAGACCTAAGCCGATGCCTTACCCATTCAAGGCGAGTCCTTCGTTCTCCCGGCGGCCGCAATTCGAGCGGTTCGCTTTTGGCGGAGCGAAGGACCCGCCTTTTGTGTTGGTGGCGCGGCGCGGCGGCCGACGTTCGACCGATGATTTCGCGTGCATTGCCCCCGGTGTATTCACCGGGGGCTAAATGAAGATTTAAGGCCTTTCCCCAGCCCCCAGCCCCCAGTCCCTAGTCCCCAGCCCCTGCTGAAAGGAACCGCGTGATCCAAACCGCTCTTCGCACCGACGTGGCTTCCGTCGATTCGCATCCTCGGAGCCTGGACCTTGCCCTGGCCGCCGCACGGACTGCCGCCGACAATCGCGGCCGCGACATTAAAGTTCTCGACATGCGGGGGATCACGCCGGTCTTCGACTACTTCGTGATCGCCACGGGGGCGAGCCGGAGGCAGCTCCACGCGATCAGCGAAGAGATCGACCGGGTCCTCGAACAAGAGATGGGCGATCGCCGCCTGGGCATCGAAGGCTACGCCGGCAGCCAGTGGATCTTGCTGGACTACGGCGACGTCGTGATCCACCTGTTCGACGAAAAAACGCGGGCGTACTACGACTTGGAAAACCTCTGGAGTCCCGCGCCGCACGTCGATATTTCCGCGATCGTCGATCGGCCGAAACTGGCATAACGCGGCATTTGGCCCGCCGTGATCATTTAGCCCGCCGTGAATACACGGCGGGCAATGTGGTCGCCATTCTCGAAGCGCCCCGAAGCGTCCGAGACCGCAATCTCCTCGGTCCGCTCTTGCCGCACGGCGGCGTGCGCAGCGACAATGGTCGCTGCTCCGCGAGTCGATCGAACGCGCTCGCGAATCCGGCAAGCGACTCGACGGCGCGTTCCTTTCCCATCCTCCGCGCGAAGAATCTCACGACGCCATGTCCCTGCCGAAAACCGTTTCCGAGAATCCGCTGCAATCGCACCCGCTCGGCGACCTCGATGAATGGGAGGACGATCTGCGGCGGCGCTATCCCGAGCCAACTGCCGGTACGGCGACCACGCTCGCCCAGTCGGCAAAGCAAGCCGAGGAATTTCGCGATTATGAACACACGGCCCGCGAAAGCGTCCGCGAGTTCTATCGTTTGAATCATCGGTATCAGACGGTCGACTTCGTGCGGGCAAAACGCGACGAATACCTGCCGCGCACGAAGCGCGTCATGGGAATCTGGGAAGCGATGGAGTTTCTCAACACGCTCGTCGACGACAGCGATCCCGACACGGAACTGCCGCAACTCGAACACCTCGTGCAGACGGCCGAAGCGATTCGCCGCGACGGGCATCCGCGATGGTTCATTCTCGCTGGACTGATTCACGACCTGGGCAAGATTCTATGCCTGTTCGGCGAGCCGCAATGGGCGGTCGTGGGCGACACGTTTCCCGTCGGTTGCGCGTGGTCGGACAAGATCGTGCATCACGAGTTCTTTGCGGAGAACCCGGACCGCGACGTGGCCGAGTATCAGTCACCGCTGGGTATCTACGAGCGTGGCGCGGGTTTGGACAAGGTCCTGATGTCATGGGGACACGACGAGTATCTGTACCACGTCGTCAAGGAGTTTTTGCCCGAGCCGGCGCTGTACATGATCCGGTATCACTCGTTCTATCCGGGGCATCGCGAGGGCGCTTACGACCATCTGATGAACGACCGCGACCGGGAAATGTTCCAGTGGGTGCGGGCGTTCAACCCGTACGATCTGTACACGAAAAGCCACGAACGGCCGGACATGGCGCGGCTGCGGCCGTATTACGAAGCGTTGATCGCGGAGTTCTTTCCGGCGGAATTGGCGTGGTAGCGGGAGAATTCTTGGCGGCGTCTCGCTACGAATTGCGGTGTGTCCGTTGATGGCGACTAACTGCGTCTCCGCCGCAACTTGGGTGGCGTCGCGCGGTTCAATAGTGGTTGCCATCGGCATTGCTCGGTTTTGGTGAACGTTGTCGTGCCCGCGGCGCACCAAACTGCGCTTTCGTTGCGATTCGATTCCGATCCGACAACTCCTTTCCCGGAGCCCAGGCCATGAACCGGTTCTACGGCGGATTTCTGCTTGTTTGCGTGGCGACTGCGGGTGTGGCGCTGGCCCAAGAATCGGAACCGGCGCCCGATCGGCCCAATCCCGACCGCGCCAGTCCCGACCGCGCGACTCCCGACCGGTCGGCACGCGGTTTTCTCGGCGGGTCCACTCGCCCGGATCGTTTCCCGACGCCGCGCCGCGAAACGTTTGGCGGCGGACTGCTCGCCGCGCGTGCCGAGCCTGCCCCGGCCGGCAAAGCGGTGTCGATCGACCTCGCCATCGTCGAAGTCAACAAGGCCGGCAAGCAGAAGCCGACGATCGACTTGTCGAACAAGGAGAAGATTCCCGAGCTACTGCGAGCGTTAGAAGAGAAAGGCGAAGGGACGGTCGTCAGCCGGGTGCGGCTCGCGTCGCTGGAGCACTCGCCCTGTTCGGTGCAAATCGGCGAATCGCGGCCGGTCGCCACGGGCCGAACGGCAGCGACATTTGGCGGGCGCCGCGAAGGCGTCGGTCCGACGGCAATGAGCTATCAAATGACCAATGTCGGGATGATGGTGCAGATCACGCCGCGCGTCGAGGACGACGGCTCCGTCGTCGCGGAATTGCATCTCTCGTCGAGCCGGCTGGCGCCCGCGGCGAAGGCCGAGGACGGAGAAGGCAGCGACCTTCCGCGCGAACGGACGACGACGCTCAGCACGCAGACCACGCTGCGAATCCCCAAGGACCGCGGGATGATCGTCAGCGCGTCGCAATCGACAGACGCCGACGAAACGCGCGAGACGCTTATCGTCGTTTCGGCGCACGTCGAGTCGTCGCCGGCCGCGGCGACGCCGGCTATCGACAAAGCCGCCGCCGCGAATGCCGAACGCGTGCTCCAGGTCTATTCGCTCCAGCACGCATCGGCCGAACAAACGGCCAAATTGCTGATGACGATCGCCGATTTTCCGCTTCAGGCCTCGGCCGACGAGCGGACCAACTCGCTGGTAGTTCGCACCACGTCGAATCATCAAGACGAGGTTTCGGCACTACTCCAGCGGCTCGACGCGGAGCCCGAGAATCGCTCCAAGTAACGAACGAATATCCGGTGCGCGATCAAGGCTTGTTGTAAACGACGGCCGGGTCGAATACGCGCTCGCTGGTTTCGACAAGGCCCTCGGGCGTCACCTGGCGGTAGAAGCAACTGCGGTGTCCCGTGTGGCAGGCGGCGTCGCCGACTTGCTTGACCTTGAGCAGGATTGCGTCGCCGTCGCAGTCGACGTGGATGCTCTCGACGATTTGGACGTGGCCGCTCTCTTCGCCTTTGCGCCACAGGCGGTTGCGGCTACGGCTGAAGTAAACCGCGCGGCCCGTGGCGAGCGTCTCGGCAAACGCTTCGGCGTTCATGTAGGCGATCATCAGGACTTCGCCGGTGGCGGCGTCCTGGGCGACGGCGGGAAGGAGGCCGTTGTTTTGGGAGAAGTCGGGGGCGGAGGCGTTCGAGGCGGACACGCGGGGCCTCTTGGAGTACGGGGCGGTGGCGGCGCTGGGCGCTAGGGATCAATTGGGTCCGCTCGCGCGCCGGGCGGTTTCTAGAATGGACAGCGCATTGCCCCGGGTGTGTCCACCCGGGGCTAAATGCACGGGTGGGAGTCCATTTTACATGCCGGCTAGGGCGTTGCCGAATGTCGCTGGCATTTGGAGCGCGAGGGCGAGGCGGCGGAGATACTCTTTCCGCGGGATATTGCACGCCCCGAGGCTTTCGGTGTGACTGGTAAGTTGCTGGATGTCCCACAGGACATAGCCGCGGGCGATCAGGTGCCGGTGGAGATAGACCAGGGCGACTTTCGAGGCGTCGCGGACGTAGTGGAACATCGACTCCGCGGCGAACAGCCCGCCCATGCCGACGCCGTAGGTTCCGCCGGCGAGCACGCCTTCGTGCCAGACTTCGATGCTGTGGGCAAAGCCGAGCTCGAACATCCGCTCGTAAGCCCGAGCCAGATGCGGCGTGAGCCACGTATTACCCGCGCGGCCGCTGGCGGTGGCACAGCCGTGAATGACCTTCGAGAAGGCTTCGTCGCAAGTGACCTTGAACTTGCCGCTGCGAACGGTGCGAAGCAAGCGGCGGGAAGCGTGGAACCGGTCGAATTCGAAAACCGCCCGCGGCTCTGGCGACCACCACGCGGTGAGTTCCGGGTCTTCGAAGATCGGCCAAGGGAAGATGCCGTGGCGATAGGCGTCGATCATCCAGGTTGGCGTCAGTTCGCCGCCGACGAACAACAAGCCGTCGTCGTCGGCGGTTTCGGCCGGGGGAAAGAAGCGCGACGGAGGCAGCAACGTCATGGCCAGCACCCAGCGTCCAGAGAAACACGAGGGAAGCGTCGAAAGCGCACAAACGCGGTTCGCCCTTCGCGAGCGAATCGCGCTTCAATGTCAACGCCGGTCGCCGCTCCAGAACGGAGGACGGCCGGCGCTCGTTCAGATCATTGCGATAAGACGTGATTTGCTAGCTTGCCTATAACCGGTTCGCGGAGCGTCGTCAAGTTTTTCGTGCGCGATTGCGGGAATTACGGCCATCGGTACGCGGCGAATCGGCCCAGCGTCAACCTTGAGGATTTCGGCGCCACTGCTGGCTTGTCCAGCGGTGCGATTTGCGAGGCGATCTCAATCGGCAATCCTCACTGCTGGACAAGCCAGCAGTGGCACCCACCCCAAGGTCGAGCGTTGATGATGCGCCAGGGCACGGTGGGGAACAGCGGCGCTACTCGAACAACGGCTCCGCGAGCAACGCGGCCAGCGGAACGCAGATAAACAGCGGCAACCACACGGCAATCGTCGGCGGCAACCAGCCGGACGCCCCGAGCGACTGGCATGCAACATTGAGCAGCATGAAGCCCAACACGATGCCGCCGCACAGCGCGATTGCCAAGAAAACGTTGCGATTTTCTCGCGAAAGCACGATCGGCAAGCCCAAGAACAACAGCGTCACGTCCAACAGCGGCTGGACGAAACGGGAGTGAATCGCCACGCGGACGTCCGGCCCCAGGTCCAGCGACTCGTTCTTGAGGCCCGCAATCAGGTCGAACGTCGACGCGTATTGCCGCCAACCGCGCGCGCCTTCGAGGTGTTCGAACGTGACGTCGCTGGCGAGGAAGCATTCGTTCGGTTTGAGCCAGGCGTGGTCCCGCGGCGTGAAGAGCGTCGTCTCGCCGTCGAGTTCGAGCGATTCGCGCGCGGCAAGGTCCTTCGGCTGAATCACATCGCGCAGCAGGTAACCGCTTGGATGGTCGTCGCTGGCGGGCAGGCAATACGCTTCAGCAGCCGCAAGCGTATCGCCGTGTTTTGCCAGCGGGCCGCTAAGCCGCAGCGACGGTTTGGCGATGCGTTGGTCGCGGACAAACGCCTTCGCCCCGCCGAAGAGGACGTGCGTGCGGAAGTCGTATCGTGGCTTGAGCGACGTGCCGGCGTCGTCGGCAAGCGTCTGGGCGCTGCGTTCAAGTTGATTGCGAATGCGCGGCACGACGAGCTCGCGATTGGCCACGGCGACGACGCCCACGAGCACGGCGGCGATCAGGATCGGCTTGACGATCCGGCGTTTGGATATGCCCGCCGCGAGAAGTGCGGTGAGTTCGTTCGTCCGCTGAAAGCCGGTCACGGTGAACATGGCGGCGATCAGCGCGAGCACGCCGCTCGTGACGTTGAAAAACGCCAGCGAGCGGTAGCCGTAGTATTCCGTCAGCACGTTGACCAGGTTCCCTTGCTTCTCGACGTAGGCCAGGAAGTCGTCGAGGTTGCTGAACGTATCGACGACGACGTACAAGCCCGTGAAGCTCAGGAAGAAGATCGCGAACGTGCGGAGGAATTGGCGGACGAGATAGCGGTCGATGATCGACATGTTGTCGGGGGTCAGGTATCAGGTATCAGGGGTCAGGGGTCAGGGGTCAGGGAGTTTGAGAATGAGTCTCCCGGATTGCTTGGGCGAGCGCGGCGATGCCGGCTTCGATGCGGGCTGGCGTTTGGACGCCGAAGCTGAGGCGGATCGTGTTGGGTTGGGGCAGGACGCCTTCGCTTGCGTAGCTGAATTCGCCGGGGACGTACAACATGCCCGCCGCGACCGCGCGGTCGAATAGTTTGCCGCGCGGGCCGGCGTCGAGAGACGGATCGAGCGTCAGCCACACGTACAGCCCGCCCGAGGGCGCGTGCCAGCGCACGCCGGGCACTCCGCCAAAGTGCCTTTCGCAAGCGCGGAGCATCGCCGCGAGCTTTTCGCGGTAAATCGCCCGCAGCTTTTCGACGTGCGGGCGGAAGAGGCCCGATTCGATGACGCGGGCCATCACCGCCTGGTTGAAATGGGCCGAGCCGAAGTCGATGTGGCCCTTGAAGTGGCACACCGGTTCGATGAGGGCCGGCGGCAACATGCCCCAGCCGACGCGCAACCCGGGCGAGAACGACTTCGAGAACGTGCCGGCGTACACGACCGTGTCGCCGGCTTCGTCGAACGCGCGCAGACTCGGCAAATCGTCGCCGGCATAGCGCAGCTCGCGATAGGCCGCGTCTTCGAGGATGAAAACTTGCTGTCCGTTGTCGCGCGACCAGCGGCGAACGAGGTCGACGAGCCGCCCGCGGCGCGCAAGCGACAGCGTCGCACTCGACGGATTGTCGTAGTAGCTCACGACGTAGATCGCCTTGACCCGATGCGCCTGGCCGGCGGCCTTACGGCGGAGCAATTCTTCTTGAACCGCCTCGGGAATGATCCCGTCGCGATCCGTGGCGACGCCCACGCCGCACAGGCCAAGCCCATCGAGCAAGCCCAGGTAGACAAAGTACGTCGGCGCAGCGCAGAGCACGACGTCGCCGGGGTCGCACAAACACTCGGTCACCAGGTGCAGCATTTGGTTGCTGCCGGCGGTCAGCACGATGCGATCGGTCGTCAGGCCGGACGCAGCGCGTGGCTGGCGATCTGCCGCGAGCACGTCGTCGAGCACGTATTCACGTAGTGGCCCATGGCCGAGAGTCGTGCCGTATTGGAGCGCAGCCCGCGCGAGGTCCGGTTCGGCGGCGAGTTCGGCGACCGCCCGCGCCGTTTCGGCGACCGGCAGGCTGTGCTGGTCGACGAAGCCCGCCGCCAGCGAAATCAAATGCGGTTGGGCGAGCGCGCGGTGCATCAAGTCGCTGATCGGCGGTTCGGCCGACTGCGAAACGCGGGTGCTCAGACGAACGAGGGCGGCGGCCATGGCGGGGAGAATCCTGGTGAGTGAGCATGAGGATAGCCGCGCTGCTGGACGCGACAAAGGTCAGAACGCCGCAACAGGGGCGGGGGTGTGGTCGTCAGGTCGCGTGCGCACACGGCAAACTATTCCGTTATCAACTTTCGATTCCGGGGTTGGGTGCCACTGCTGGCTTGTCCAGCAGTGCGATTCGCGAGGCAACTTCAGTCGGCAATTCTCACTGCTGGACAAGCCAGCAGTGGCACCCAAATTCTCACCGGCCGTTGACCGGCCACAGCCGGGGGATTACGGTGAAGCGGATTGGACCGATACGCAGCCGCCGATGGGTTTGTCCTCGGACGCCCGGCGGCGGCGACAGAATTCTTTCGCGAGAACGACAATGGTCAAACGGGAGTTGGACAGACACGGGCGTTGGGTGCTGGCAACGATGGCATGGATCGGCCTGTGGGCGTCGGCAACGCAAGTGCGTGCGGCCGAAGATGCCAAAGCCAATGAGAAAGCAGCCGAGTCGCCCTCGGCCGAAGCAGGCGACAAGAAACCCGACGAGACCAAACCCGATGCCAAAGAACTCGCCGCCGGCCACTCGATGCACGGCGAGGCGTTCAACGAGGGTCCCCGCCAGCACGCCTATCTGATGGGCGGGACCGGCAACGTCCATCTCGCGGTCACCACGACCAGCGCCGAGGCCCAAAAGTTCTTCGACCAGGGCATCGGCCAGTTGCACGGCTTCTGGTACTACGAGTCCGAACGCTCGTTCCGCCAGGCGGCGCAGCTCGACCCCGACTGCGCCATGGCCTACTGGGGCATGGCTGCCTCGAACACGAACAACGAAAAGCGTGCCCGCGGGTTCATCGCCAAGGCCGTCGAACGGAAAGCCAAGGCGAGCAAACGCGAGCAGCTTTGGATCGACGCCTACGCCGACTACTTCGACGAGAAGAACAAGGACAACAAGCGCCGCCGCGAGAAGCTGATCCTCGCGCTCGAGAACATCGTCCACGAGTTTCCGGACGAGCTCGAAGCCAAAGCGTTTCTCGCCGGACAGATCTGGTGGAACGAAGGCGCGGGCATTGGCCTCGGCAGCCGGCAGGCCGTCGACTCGCTCATCGCGGAAGTGCTCGCCGCGGCACCGATGCATCCGGTGCACCATTACCGCATCCACCTCTGGGACAACGCCAAGCCCGAACGAGCGCTCATAGCGGCATCGCTTTGTGGACAGTCGGCGCCGAGCGTGGCCCACATGTGGCACATGCCCGGGCACACGTATACCCGCGTCAAGCGCTACGAGGACGCGGCGTGGCAGCAAGAGGCGTCCGCCCGCGTGGACCATGCGCACATGATCCGCGACCGGGTGATGCCGTATCAGATTCACAATTACGCGCACAACAACGAGTGGTGTTCGCAGAACCTGTCGTTCGTGGGCCGTGTTCACGACGCGGTTTCGCTCGGCAAGAACCTGCTCGAACAACCGCGTCATCCGCAGCACAACCACTACGGCAACGGCGGAAGTGCCGCGGCTCACGGCCGGCGACGGCTGTTCGAGTTCTTATCGAAGTTCGAGTTGTGGGACGAAACGCTCGCCCTGGCCGAAACGCCCTACCTCGAACCGACGGACCAGGAAGACGAGCAGGTCAAACGGCTCGCCCTCGTCGGCGCGGCCCATTTCGGCAAAGAGCATTTCGACGCGGGGCAGGCGTGCATCGAAGACCTGAAATCCCGCGTCGCCGACAAGCAACAAGCGGCCGACAAAGCCGAAAAAGATGCGGAAGAAGAGGCCAAGAACGAGAAGAAGCCCGACGATCAGATCGCGAAAGCGAAGAAAGACGCCCGCAAATCGCACGACAGCGCGATTCGCCAGCTTGAGGAAGCGCTCGCGGAACTCCGCGGATTTCGCGCCCTGGCCCGCCGTCAGTACAAGGAAGCTCTCGATCTGTTTGCGAAAGCCGGCGGCCGCATTCGCAAGGAAACCCGTTCCCGAGCTCAACTCAGTGCCGGCGAACCGGACAAGGCGATCGAAACGGCCAAGAAGTCCGTCGACGAAAACGCCAACCAGGTGCTGCCGCTGGCCAACTACGTCGACATCCTGTACCGCGCCGGCAAGCAGGACGAAGCGATCGCCCAGTTCAAGACCTTGCGTCGCGTGGCGGGACATGCCGATCTCGATTTGCCCGTGCTCAAGCGCGTGGGCGATGTCGCTAAAGCGCTCCACCTCGGCGACGATTGGCGCGACCCCGCGCCGCCGGCGACGGACGTCGGCATTCGTCCGAGCCTCGACGCGCTCGGCCCGTTCCGTTGGTCGCCCTATGTGGCCGACGATTGGACTCTCAACGACGGCGCGGGGAAGCCGATCAGCCTGCACCAATACCGCGGCAGGCCGGTCGTCGTGATCTTCTACCTCGGATACGGCTGCCTGCACTGCGTCGAGCAGATCAAGTCGTTCGCCGCCAAGACGAAGGACTTTTCGGCCGCGGGTATCGACCTCGTCGCCATCAGCACCGACAATCCGGCCGACCTCGAAAAGTCGATCGCCAGTTGTGGCATCGAGGGTGGGTTCCCATTCCCGCTCGCCGCCGATCCGTCGTTCGCCGTCTTCCGCCAATACCGGGCGTTCGACGACTTCGAGCAAACCACGCTCCACGGCACGTTCTTGATCGACGCCAAAGGCTTCGTCCGCTGGCAGGACATCGGCCCGGAGCCGTTCAATAATCCGGAGTTTCTGCTCAAAGAGGCCCAGCGGCTGCTGGCGCAGTAAGTCTCGCGGCGAGAATCGGTAGGTCAGGCGCTCCCGTGCCCGACAGCGCCGCCACGAGATCTCCAATCGTCGCGTCAACCGGCGATTTCGTTGATTGCGTGGGGTGGTCGGTGCCGCGTAGACGTAACTCCCGGCGAGAACTCTTACTTGCGGCAATCGAAAGGATCACGAACTTACACCGCCGGGATGCATCCTCCGCATGTTGGTTTACCTCGACGCAAACTGCTTTCACCGTCCGTTTGACGACCAAACGCAGCAGCGCATCGCGCGCGAAACCGCCGCCATCCTTGCCGTTTTGCGGCGAATTGGGAGCGGGTTGGACGAATTGGCGCGCTCTTCGGCGTTGACGCTGGAGCTATCGGCCCACCCGGTGGCGGAAACCCGCACGGAGTTGGAGTCGTGGAAACGGCGCTGCTCAAGGGAACTGACGTCGAACGAGGCGATTCGCGAACGAGCCGAACACCTCGCCCAAAATGGCTTGAAGCCGCTCGACGCGGCGCACGTCGCGTTCGCAGAGACGGCGGGATGTGCGGTCTTCTTGACCTGCGACGATCGACTGCTGCGGGCCGCGGGCTCGATTCTCGATCCGCGAAACCGCATTGACGCTGCCCAGCCCCGGAGATAGCATTCGCCCTCCGTTTCGGCGTTCTTTGCTTTCCTTCGCCAAGGAGCCAGACCATGCGGTGCGCGTTTGCCGTGCTTGCGATCTCGTTCGGCGCGTCGATCTTCGCTACTTCGGCGGCCGCTGCCGATACGTCCGCGGCGAAAGCCACGCCGCAACCGATGAAGTCCCCCGGACCGGTTCGCACGGCCGAGTGGCGAATTCCTGACAAAAACGAACGGGCGGACCGCATTTATCGCGTGGCCTGTGCAGTCTACGAGCGCGGCGAGGACGGAAAGGACATCGTCCTCTCGCGGCCGATCGTCGCGACTGTGCCGCACCAGCCGGCACAAGTCCAGATCGCCCAGGCCACGCCGCTCGTCGCGGGCATCGAAACCACGCCCGACGGCAAGGCAAAGCCCAGCATCACGGTTCTCACTTCCGGCATCAAGATCGAGATGAAAATCGCCCCCGACCACTCGGGCCGCGTCGCCTTCGACGTCGCCATCGAACAATCGGCGATCGAATCGGTCGACATCGTCAAGCTTCCGGACGGGTCCTCGCGGCAGTCGGCTCGCATCGGCTCGAAAACGACGCGAATCATCGAAACCGTCGACCTCGGCAAGAAAACCACGGTCGGACTCGACGACAAGGACCCCGCGAAGAGCAAGCGCCGCGCGGAGTTCACCGTGACGGAGATGAAGCCGGAAGACTTCGCGCCAAAACCCAAGCCGCGATCGTGAGGTCATTCGCGATACGAGTAGCCGGCGGCGAAACTACACGTCGCCGACGAGCATCGTATGAACGTCCAGCGGCGGTAGTTCGATCGCCACGCCCTCGACGTTCTTTTCGACCTTCGGCTGCGTGCCGCCCGGCTCGATGCTCCACCGTTCGAACTCCGCAAACTCCGCGCCGCTAAGAGCGACGCGAATGCCGTGGATCGGCGCCGACTCTTCGCGAAGCGGCACGTCGGTCGCCGGCGCGCCGTGGTCGGCGGTCGTGTTCACGTTGTTCACGAAGTGGATCACGAGTTGCCGCTTACCGCCCTCGGTCTTGCGCTCGTAAAACGTCGTTTGCACGCACTTGGGCGCGGCGACGCGAATCGGCGGACCGCCGCCCGCCGCCCATGCGACCGCCCGCACGAGCAGCATTCGCTGGTACGGGTAGGCATAGCTAAACAGCGCCGCATCGACGGCCGCGGCGAAGTACACGACGCGGCCCTTACCAAACGAACGCACGACCGCGCCCGGCAGCGTTACGCCCGGCTGCGCCACGCCGTTGGCGCCGTCGGGCAAGAGCCGTACCGCGACCTCGGCGGCGTCTTTCGGCTGCGAAACGAGCACCTGCGGACCTTTGAACCGCGCGGCGCCGTTCGGAACGAGATCGCGGAGCCTGGAGTCGTCGACCAGCGCGTGCCGGTTCCAAGCCAGCGTGCCGGAACCAACCCGTTGTCGCCAGTAGTTCTCGTCGAGCGCGATCGCAAAGTTCGGGTCGATTTCCGCCTTCGTTGCGCCATCCGTCTGCGGCCGACCGCGATAGGAAACGCCGAAGACATCCGCCAGACCAAAATCCTTGCGCGGCCGGCCTAATTCATCGCACAAGCTCGTTTCGGTCGTCGCCACGAGTCCGCCGCCGTTTTGCACGTATTCGCGAAGCGCCGCCACTTGCTCGTCGGACAAGGCCGCCGCGTTCGGCAGCACGACGACGCGAAGCCGCGCGAGCGACTCCGCCGTCACGTCCCAATCGTTGATGAGCATCGCCGGCAGATGCTCTTCGAGCGTCATCCGATACGCCCCGAACACGTGCGGCAGGAACCGCTCGGCGATATCGCGATAGGCGTAGAACTGCCGCGTTTGCTCGCTCACGAGAATCGCCGCCCACGCGATAGGCGTTCCGTTGTTCACCCACGGCTCGCGGCGCTTCGTCTCCGCAAACACCGGCGCGGCGCCGTTCGCCCCGCCCGTCCAACCGAGCGAATGGGCCGTCGTGCTGCCGTGTGCGAGTACGAGCATCGAGCGAATCATTCGTTCGTGCGCGGGAAAGCTGTCGGGACTGTACGGATTTCCGCGCGACATGAGATACGGCTCGCAGCCGCACTTGCGATAGCCGGTCACGGCTGCGAGATACTCCGCGCCGAACGTCGGCGCGACGCTCGCGCCCAGGTTCGTCTCGTCGAGCCACCACTCTTGCATCGGCAGGTCGATGAGCAGGTTCATGCGGGCGGACATCACGCGGGGCGAGGTGAGAAAATGGCCATACCGCCCCGCGTTCGTCGTCCAGGTCGTCACGACCGCGTCGGGGCGAATGCCTTTGAGCCGCTTCTGCAATCGGCGATAGTGGTCTTCGAGCTTCTCGCCGCGCCACACGAGATACTCGCGATACTCGACCGCGTCGAGATCGACCTTCGCCGGCAGGTCGCGGCCGCGCTCGTCGCGATACGCCTTGCGGCATGCGGGGCAATAGCAGATCGGCGGATGATAGTTGCCGTCGAACGAATAGCCGACAAAGCCGTAATCCTCCATCAACTCGCCGCAGAGTTCGATCAGGTAATCGCCCCACGGCCCGAGATTGCAACCGAGCCGCGTGCCCAAATTGTTCTCGACCGGCTCGATTTTGAGGTGAGCGTCGCTGGCATCGGGCGCGATCCGCCACTCGGGATGGGCCTTCATCGCCGCCACCGAAGGAAACGGCGGCAAACCCAGGCAAAGCTTCATCCCGTGAGCGTGCGTCGCGTCGACGAACCGCTTGAGTAGCGCATGGTCCGCGTCGGGCAACTTCCCGCCGTCGCGCCGCAGCGGGTAATACGGCCAGACCGCGTTGCCGTGGACCACTTGCACGCCGATGCGAGCAGCATCCGGAACCTGGTCCGGGCCGAGAAACGACATCCGCGTAACCTCGTGGACCCAGGCGGGGATTTCGACGGCGGCGAACGCAGGCCGCGCGCCGACCACAGGCTCTGCGGCTGCAAGATGGTGCGGAAGGGCGAACTCCCCCGCTAACGTGGCCGTTCCCAGGGCTGCAGCCGTCGTCGCTAGGAATTCGCGCCGCGTTGGAATACCGTGTCGACGCTCGTCCGCATCGTTTCTCGGCAGATTCTCGCTCATGGGCAATCGGCACCTTAGAAATCCGGCCGACGATCATCGCCGACGCCGCTAGACCGCCGATTGTACGCGCTACGGAATTGCCTTGCCATCGGCGGCGTTGGCTTGCGACGCAACGGGATAGACCACGCGGAACGCACTCGGCAGGAATACATCGACTTCGGGAGCTTCCTCGTTCTCGGGAACGTCGCCGTCCTCGTCGTCATTGCCGTCGCGAGCTTTGACCCTGGCGCGATCGCCGGCGCCAGCAACCTCGTTTCGTTCCTC
Organism: Planctomycetota bacterium; assembly: GCA_003576845.1. Classification (GTDB taxonomy): domain Bacteria; phylum Planctomycetota; class Planctomycetia; order Pirellulales; family PLA5; genus PLA5. Next base: position 32,759 of record QEVJ01000026.1, on the reverse strand, counting down.
GACGAGCTTCGCTAGACGCTTTCCTTCCCGATCCGCTTCTTTCGCGGGACAAATCGCAAAGCCGTTCCGATCGACGAGGTAAACCAACGATTCTCCGCGAACGACGTCCCGCGGAATTTGCGGCATGGCCCCGCGCCCGATTTCGTCGAGCGACTTGGGCAACCGCCCGCGTTCGCGGCGGAAGGCATCGACTGCCAGAGCCGCGCACGCCGCACTGCATTCATCGCGGGCCGCAACCACTGCGCCCTTGAACTGCGCCGTCGTCGGTTGCAACACGGCCTGAGCCATGCGCGTCAAGACCGTGTACCGACCAACGTCCGGGCTTTCGAGCGGCGCCGTCTCGCGCTCGTACTCTTCCTCGATCGCCGCCCGGGCTTCGTCGTCGTAGCGATCCGCGTATGTCGCCTGCGCGCTCATTGCCCGCAGATAGTTCGCCTGATTCAGCCACACGACCGGCTCGACCAACGTGCGCAGAATCGAGTTCTTCACGGGTCTTCGGCCGAAACCGCCTTGGTCGAGAAAGTTTTCGATCGCAGTGAGCGCCATCGCTTTCTCGCCGCGAATCGCGGGACCGAGACGGATTTCGGACTCGATCTGGTCGAGAGCCAGCGACAACTCGGCTTGCCGCGTGGAATCGAATGTGCCTCGCTCCAACAATTCCTTGAGCAATTCCAACGTAAACTTGATGCGCGACGTGGCGTACAACAGGCCCATCAGCCGATCGCGCGATGCCGCATAATGCCGCCGCGTCAAGGCGAGCGATTCGATGAGCGTAGCCGTTGCCGCGGCCGCATCGCCGGCGTGCAGCTCGCATCGAAATCGCCCATGCAGCAGTTCGTCGAGGCGAAATGTCAAATCGTCGTCGGGAAACTCCATGAGGAGCGGCTGCGGATCGTCGTAGTTCAGCTCGAATCGGATCTTGGGCTTCGCCAGCGCTTGCCGCAGCAAGTCGAACGCCTCGCGGTTCGCCTCCACGTGCGGTCGCAGTTTCTCGACAAGCTGTTTCTCGCGGTCGGCGAACGGCAGGCGAGGGACCCGCGGCTTCGGCTCTTCCTTGGGCAGCCAGTCGCGCAACTTGATCCCCAGCGGCTGCACGAGCGTGTCCCCGTGCTCTTCCAGGAACCGCGCTTGCTCTTCCGGCGTCATCGGTTCGTCGCCCTCGGGAGCCGTCAGCGCGTTGAACTCGTCCTGAAGTTCATCGGGCAGCGGCTTCATCGCCGCGAACGCCTGCCGCAACAGCGGCGTGCCATCCTCTGCCGGGTCGAGCGGATTCGGCCGAAGATCCGCGAACCAGACCGGATCGCCCGCCGCCCGCAGCTTGGCGATCTCCGCATCCCGTGCGGACAGGGCGTAATGCCGCCAAACCAGAAAACTCGCGACCGCGCCCAGAAACAGCAGGAGCCCGACGGCGACAATCCGCCGGAACCAACGTCGCGCCCGCGATGCTGGCAACTTGGGAGCGAGCGGATCAAATCGGGCTTCGTTGGCCATCGACGATGGTTCTCCAGAAGTGCAGACGAACCGACCCGTGCTTCGTCCAAGCGAGGCGATTCTTGTCATCCGCGCCGGTCGTACTCTGCATTCACGTTACCACGGCGTCTCACAGCGCTGCTACCCCTTTTGCTTGACTTACCCGGTTTGCCGCGGGGAACGCGCGGCGAACGTGCTCGCCGACAAACCCCGCTGGACATTCCGGCCCTGCGGCGATATCTTCCCGGCCCTCGTGGCGGAAAACTTTAGGAAAAAAGTTCGCCGCCGCGAAAAAAACGCCCGCAATCACTGCTGGCGTTCACGTCGATGGGGCGATTCCGTCCCGGTTCGGTTCATCTCGGTTCGGTCATTTCGAAGGCAATCTCGCCAGCGACGCTCGGAAGTCTGGCGACTTCCGCTACGCGCGTTGGCGCTTGGGAGTTTCGCATGGCAGCGGGCGGTCTCGCACGCGCGGGTACTTTCGGCGCGCTCACGATGTGGCGCGACCTGTTGGTGCCGCTTGCGCTCATCGCCAGCGTGCTTGTGATCCTGGTGCCGCTGCCGACTTTGGTCATCGACGCCCTCCTGGCGCTGAACATCACCGCCGCGATCATCATTCTGCTCACCACGATTTACGTCCGCACGCCGCTGGAGTTCAGCATCTTTCCGTCGCTCCTGCTGGCCACGACGCTCGCCCGGCTCGTGCTCAACGTGGCGACGACGCGGCTCATTCTCAGCCACGCCCCGCGCGACAAGGAACTTGCGGCCGGAGAAGTGGTAAAGAGCTTTTCGGAGTTCGTGGCGGGCGATTCGAACATCCTCGTCGGCGTCATCATCTTCTCGATCATCGTCGTCATCCAGTTCGTCGTAATCACCAAAGGCGCGACCCGGATCAGCGAAGTCGCCGCCCGGTTCGCGTTGGACGGCATGCCCGGTCGACAAATGGCGATCGACGCCGACCTGAACGCGGGCATCATCGACGAGAAGGAAGCTCAGCGTCGTCGCCAGGAAATCACGCACCAGGCCGACTTCTTCGGCGCTATGGACGGCGCCAGCAAGTTCGTCCGCGGCGACGCCATCGCCGGCATCGTGATTACGCTCATCAACGTCGTGGCCGGGTTCGTCATCGGCATGATGGACGGCATGTCGCTTGCCGAGTCGGCCAAAGTGTTTACCAAGCTGTCGATCGGCGACGGTCTCGTGAGCCAGGTGCCCGCGTTCTTGATTTCGCTCGCCGCCGGCTTGCTCGTCACGCGCAGTTCGAGCGAAACGAACTTGCCCGCCGAAGTCTTTCATCAACTCTTCTCGCGGCCGCAAGCGTTGATCGTCGCCGGCGTGTTCCTGTCGCTGCTGGTGTTCACGAACCTGCCCGCCACGCCGCTGACCACGATCGGCGCGGGCTGTATGGCACTGGCGATCATGATGTTGCGACGCGAGAAGGAAGCGAAAGTCGCCGAAGAAACCGCCGCCAAGACCCAAGCCGCCAAACCGCCCGAAGAGCGGATCGAGGATTTCCTCGTCACCGACCCGATGGAAATCGAGTTGGGCGCATACCTGATTCGGATTGCCAATCCCAAGCAAGGCGGCGACCTGCTCGACCGCATCGCCAAGGTCCGGCAAAACGTCGCGGTCGATATCGGAATCATCATGCCCAAGGTCCGCGTGCGCGACAACGTGCGGCTCGAACGCGAGCAGTATCGGATCAAGATTGCCGACGTTGCCGTCGCCGAAGGCGCGGTTTACCCGCACTTGATGCTGGCGATCGACTCCGGCGCAACGACCGGAAAAGTGCCGGGACACGAAGTCCGCGAGCCGGCGTTCGGTTCCGCGGCGGTGTGGATCGAGCCAGGGCGCAAGGCCCACGCCGAGACGCTCGGCTACACGGTCGTCGAGCCGGCCACCGTGCTCGCCACGCATCTCACCGAGATCGTCCGTCGTCACGCGGCCGAATTGCTCACTCGCGACGACACCAAGCACCTGATCGATGAACTCAAGAAGGCGTCGCCAGCCGTGGTCGACGAGTTGATTCCGGGCCAGATGAAGCTGGCGGAAGTGCAGCAGATCCTCCAAAACCTGCTTCGCGAGCAAGTGCCGATTCGCAACCTGCGCGGCATTCTCGAAACGCTCGGCGATTACGCGCCCCGGACGAAAGAGCCGGTGCTGCTGACGGAATACGTAAGGCATCAGCTCGCCCGCGTGATCTGCTCGCGATATCGCGATCGCGAAAACCGCTTGTATTGCGTGACGCTCGACCCGGCGCTCGAAGACCGCATTCGCGCCGGCATCGAACACACAGAGCGCGGGCTGTTCGTGCGGATGTCGCCCAAGGCCGTAGAAACGACCTGCGGCCTGATCTCCAAGGAAGTGGAAAAGCTCACGCGTGCAAGCCATCCGCCGCTCGTGCTCGTGAGCCCGCAGATTCGCGCAGGCCTCAAGCAGTTGTCCGAAGCGCACCTGCCGAAGCTCGTGGTGCTGAGCTACAACGAAATTACGCGGGATACGCAGATCGAGTCGCTAGGAGTTGTAATGGACGTTGGAGCGCCGAAATAGCAACAGCAACTTAGCAACACGTAGGAAGTCGACCCCTGACCCCCGACCCCCGTCCCCTGAAACCATGGACGTCAAAACATTTCGAGCGAAGACGATGCCCGAGGCCCTGGCGCTCGTGCGCCGCGAGCTGGGACCCGATGCGGCCGTGTTGCATACGCGCGAAGTTCGCGGGATCAAACGTTGGTTCTCCGCCGGCCGGATCGAAGTGATGGCTTCGACCGGCGTGAACGTGCCGAGCCGCATGCCCGCGGCGCAACGCACGTCCGCCGCGGCGACGGTAACGACGGCCGCTCCCGCGACAACCGCGGCGTCCTATGCGCACGCATCGACGCAAGCCGCCGCGCTGCCCGACTATCGCGCCAAGTTTCGCGAGGATGCCGTGTCGACGAAACTCGACGACCTGTGCTCGCTGGTCGAACAGCTTTGCCGCCAGAGCGAATCGAAGACGCGGCCCGAAATGCCCGAGGGCTTGTTCAAGCTGTTTACCGACTTGATCGAAGCCGAAGTTGCCGAGGAGTTGGCGCGCGAGTTGATCGAACGATTGCGGCAGGAATCGCCGGGCGATCCGCTCGACGACCCGATGCTCGCCAAGGCGCGGCTCGCGCGGATGATCGAGGAAGAAGTCCGCGTCACGGGACCGATTCGCGTCGGGACAACGCGGCCGCACGTCGTCGCGCTCGTCGGCCCGACCGGCGTGGGAAAAACGACGACGATCGCCAAGCTGGCCGCCAACTTCCGGCTCCGCGAAAAGCTCCGCGTGGGTCTGATCACGGTCGACACGTATCGCATCGCCGCCGTCGAGCAACTGCGAACGTACGCCGACATCATGGACCTGCCGATGGAAGTCGTTTCGACGCCGCGCGAGATGCGCCAGGCAGTTGCGCGGCTCTCGGGCGTGGACGTCGTGTTCATGGATACGGCCGGACGCAGCCCGCGCGACGAGTTGAAGATCCAAGAACTCAAGACAATGCTCGCCGAAGCCAATCCAAACGAGGTGTATCTCGTGCTATCGAGTGCCGCCAGCGCCGCGAGCCTGGCGCGGACGGCCGAGCAATTCGCCTCGGTCGGCACGACGGCGCTCGTGCTCACGAAGCTCGACGAAGCCACGGGCATGGGCAATCTCCTGCCCGTGTTGCGCGGCAGCCACTTGCCGCTCGCCTATCTGACCGACGGCCAAAACGTGCCCGACGACATTCGCGTCGCCGACCAACGCCACGCCGCAAGACTCGTCCTCGGCATGGAAGCGTAGTATCGCATTCCCGACCCCCGACCCCCGACCCCCGACCCCCGACAATGTTCGACCAGGCCGCCGAACTTCGCCAACGCATGACGGCGCTCGCCGAGCGAAAGGCCGGTCCCATGCCGCCGCCGCAAGTCGTCGTCGTGTGGGGCGCGATGCCTGGCGTCGGCGCTTCCTCGGCAGCGGTGAATCTCGCCGTCGAGCTAGGCCGTCAGGGCCGTCGCGTTTTGCTCGTGGATGCGGCGATCGACGGCGAAGCAACTCGTCTCTGTCGCTTGCACGAACCCGGCGCCGCCCATCGCGCGGGCTTCTGTGGGGCTACGCTCGCAGACGTGTACCGCGGCCGTCGTTCGCTCGTCGCGGCGATACTACGGAGTTCTCACGGTTTGCGCGTCGTCGGGAATCCCGGCGGCGCGGCGCACCCTGCGCCGCCTACGAGCGAAGAGCTGGTGACGCTGTCCGACGAGATTACAAGGCTATCGTCCGAGGCCGATCTCGTCGTTGTCGACGGTGGCTCCGGTGACTCGCACGTGGCCATGTCGCTTGCCCAACGTGCCGACCGAGTGCTGCTCGTCACGACGGTCGCCGATGTCGCCGTCATGGAAGCCTACGCGGCGGCCAAGCGCATGGTCGCCGCCGGCAGCGCGGTCGACGTCGCGGTCGTCGTGTCACGAGCGACCGTCGCCGCAGAAGCGGAGAATGCTTTCGCCAGGCTCAAGCACGGTTGCCGGCGATTCTTGGGGCGCGAGCTCGCGTGGGCCGGATGCGTTTTAGAGGACCCGACGGTCGCGGATGCCTACGCATGCGCCGCCCCATTCGTCGCCCTATCGCCGCGCTGCGAAGCGGCCCGCGGAATCCAACAAACCGCCGATGCCTTACTCGCCGCCTTGTCGAGCAGAACGCAAGCGATTGCCGACGAACGCGAACAACCGCGCGAGCACTGCGACGAACGACACGATGTAACGCAGCTTTTGACAACGCTCGGCGAAGCCGCGTGAAGGCGAAGCCGCCTGCGTTGCGGCGACGCGATTACGGACCTGGAATCACGGATTTGAGATTTGAGATTCCGATTTGAGCGTCGTGGCCGAAACGTTCCCGCCGTTTGCCGCACCTTCGCCGGCTTCCCAAACATCCCCTTACTTACAACGCAAAAAAAGGAGAATTCGCCTCAACCCAATCGCCCCTTGCGGCCGATAACTGGTCTCACGCAGCGGAACGCCCAAATGCGTTAAGCTGCGCATCCTGCGGCAAGTTTGACGCCAGTGCGAGGGCCGACCGGTGGGAAGGACGTACACAGGTGTGCTCGGCTGTGTGGCCTTTGCCACCGTCGTCATCCACGGCGCGATCCATCAAGCCGGAATCGAAGCCACCGTCCTGCGAGCCGTAGGCATGTTGATCGGATTCGGCGTGCTGGGTTTCATGCTCGGTAACGTCGCGGAGAACGTGGTCGACGAATCGGTTCGCGCCAAAATGGCCCAAGAGCTTGCCCGCCGCGCCGCGGAGAACCCGGAAGTTCCCGCAAACGCGGTCGCTAAAGCCTGATCGCCCCGCGGGGCACGCCGCACTCGATAAACCGACGCCACACCACCGCAACCGAATCGACATCGAGAACCGACATCACGCAGCGCGAAGTTGAGAAGGATCTCAGCGAGCCGCAACCGCGGCGCGTTCACGGAGGAATGCATGGCCACGACGACGCTTGCCCCGGAAGATATCGAACAAATCTGGACCGCCTATCGGGCCGACCCCGACAACCAGGAACTGCGCAATCGGCTCGTCGAAACGTATCTTCCGCTGGTCAAGTACAACGCCGAGCGCATCTGGGCCCGCCTGCCCGACGGCGTCGAGCTCGACGATCTGATCAGCGTGGGCGTGTTCGGACTGATGGACGCGATCGACGCGTTCGACGTGGGCCGCGGCGTCAAATTCGAGACGTACTGCGTGCCGCGAATCCGCGGGGCGATGCTCGACGAACTGCGATCGATGGACTGGGTGCCCCGGCTCGTCCGCTCGAAGGCCAGCAAGCTCAACGAAGCCCTGCGGACGCTCGAAGCGAAGCTCGGCCGCCAGCCGACGGACGAAGAGCTGTGCGCCCACATGGGCCTATCGCAGGCCGAACTCGACAAGCACATTCAAGAAGCCAATGCCGTCGGTCTCATCAGCTTGAACAAGAAGTGGTACGAGACCGACAGCTACAAGGACGTCCGCGAAATCGACATTCTCGAAGACAAAAAGGGCGAAGACCCGACGCGCCGCATCCAAAAGAACGATCTCATGCGGCTCGTCACGAAGGGTCTCAACCGCAACGAACGGCTGATCATTCTTCTCTATTACTACGAAGAAATGACCATGAAAGAGATCGGCGCCACGCTCGATCTCTCCGAAAGCCGCGTCAGCCAGATGCACAGCGCCATCGTCGCCCGCCTCCAAGGCCAACTCGGCTGCCGCCGCCCGGAATTCGGCACGGTGTGATGGACGACGACCTCTGCGTGCCGCCTAAGGCCAAGCGGCTGTTAACGCCGCCGGCAATACTCGCCCGACGGCTTAGCGGCCTGATCGGTAAGCCTTTCACGCTATCCGGTAAAACACGCACGGATGGATCGAACCTGCGTAAGTTTATTGCCGCGACGCTCGGCAAGAGGAATTTGCCGCCTGCTGCCGTCGATGGTGGCTGGAGGTGCGCCGCTCCAAAACGCAAGGGAGTGCCGCGGCTCTTGCGGGAATTCATCGACACGTACCTCGTTACGAGCGGCGATTCATACAACCTTCAAGTTTGGAACCGCAATCCTTCGTCGCCGTCCGTGCAGATTGAGTACGCCGATGGATCGACGTTAGGCGCGAATGAAGTGCGGTTCGTTCTCGTGCGCGTCGACCCTGGTTCGCACCTGGTTCGCTGTGTCGCGGTGCTAACACCCGACTACATCGTCGACCACTTTGGCGCATTTGGTAAGCCAACGGTCAAAGAGCAATTGATCATATCCGAGGAAGCGAGGCAGCACGTGTATGAGCTGCGACCGCCCGTCCTGTTTCATCCCGATGAACCGGAATCGAAGGGTATTGTGGCGAAGTCCGTTGTGCTCACCGGGATGACGATTCACCAGTCGGCGACTCCAGGGCAGGTACTTTCGCTTGAATCCATACGCCGACTGGTAACGACCGCATTTCTCGGTCGGAGAATCGAGCCGCAGGCCACGAAGAATCGCGGTCAAGAGCTGGAGCTATTGGTCGCGCGAACGCTTGGGTTAACCGTTGGGCTAACCGACCTCTTGATCGGCGGTTATCCGGACATACGCTCGCAGGCACTCGAGGTCAAGATCCAGGACTCGCCGACCGTTGACTTGGGACGCTACTCGCCGCAGTTCGTCGAAGAAGTCGCCGGCTGCCCTGGCTTCACGACGCAGACGGTACGGTACTTGATCGCGTTGATGGATTCTGCAACGCACACGTGTGCTGGACTGGTGCTTTGTCCGGGTATTCGCCTCGGCGAGCATTTCACGTATGTCGCCGACAAGAGTTTCAAGTGCCAGCGCGCCATCCCAATGGCGTTCTTTGATTCGATCGAAGGCCGATCCGTTTTCAATCCTCAAACGCGCAACGTTCCGCGCCCACGCCAAACGCCGCCGCGGTAAGCTCGTCGATCTCGAGTTGCAGCGAGGCGATTTCCGCCGGCGAAACTGCTGCGCCGGTTAGGACACGGACGGCCTTCACGATTTGCTTTGCTTCCCGCGAGTCCCGGGCCGGCAGGGGGTACTCGCCGACGTATTGCGTCAAATACCGTCGCCGTTGCGAATACAGTTTGTTGGGAAACGCCAACTCGTGAAATCTCGCGATGACGGACGAATTCGCGACGCCGAGAATCAACAGAAGAAGTTCCTCATCGGCCAAATCGCGGGTTGTGATCCAATAGCAGTTGCCGTCGACGACGCTACCGCCGCGATCCAAGAAGAAGCGCGGCTCGGGGCTGATGTCGGGAAATACAATCTTTGGTACGGACCATCCCTGAGGGTCTTGGGGCACCCAGATTTCATACCAATGGCGCCCAGCATCGACCACGTACGTTCGCGATTCGAGGCGTTCGCGGTTGGCCAGGAGATATCGCCACGTAGCCGATCGCTCGTCGAATCGAATCGCGCGACGCTTTCCGTTCCTAACCTCGTGGGTATAAAGCACCATTCGCGCCGCCGACGAGGTTACGCGTCGCCGCCAACGGGCTGCATCGTCGTGAGACAGTACCGGCTTAAGATGGTGCGCTGCCGGCCGAACCGCCTGCGGCAACTCCTCCCAATCGTCGCGAATGAAAACGGAATCCGCCGTCGTCTTGATGCCGACGCGAATTCTAGCCACGTCGGCAATTCGACAAGTTGCCTTTGCTCTGACTTGTTCGACCCACGAATTCTCCTTCGACGTCAGCAAAGTCCACGGTCGCGCGTCGTCCGAATCCATTTCCAGCGTGCCAGCCGCCACGTCATAGGAACGGTCGCGGACGATGAATCGGCCGGTTCTCGGCCGACGCACCAGGTCGGTCACAGACGAAACTTGTTCGGCGTTATCGCGGATTCCATCGACGCTTTCATAGATGCGAACGAACGCGGTACGCTCCGCGCGCAATGAGTCCCGCTCGCCGCACCGCTTTCGGGCGAACACCAACGCGGGCAACACCGCGGCCTCGAATAGCTTCGTATCGCCCAAATCCACGATCTCGAGCAGTTCGTATCGCGACCGTAGAAAATGCCGAATCGAAGCTCCGCCTCGTGTCGTAAGAAAACGGTTCGACGTGATTACGCCCAGCACGCCACCCGGTCGCAACTGGCGCGTCATCGCGACGAGAAACGCTTGATACAAGTCGACACGTCCCCGCAAATCAAATCGGGAGGCAAGCGCTTGGGCCCGCGCCGCGCCGAGAACCTGGGTCCGCACGTAGGGAGGATTGGCGATGATCGCATCGGAAAGCGGCAATCGCGGCGCCGACGAATACAAGGAGGCATCGTCAACGATGTCGAGAAAATCACCGCAAACTAGGTCGGTCGCGAGCGCAGGCAAAGCCTCTATCCGTCGACGCAGTAGTGCGAAGGACTCGGCGTCCTCCTCGACCCCAGACAACGTGCAACGCCGCAATCTCGCGGCGCTAAGTGCGCTCGCCATCGCCACGAGTAGGTTGCCGTCGCCACAGGCCGGATCGAGAATCCGCGCGGCTCCGCGCATGGCTTCGACGTGTGGAGCGATCCGCTCGGCGACCACAGCGGCTAGGTCCGGGGGCGTGAAGTGAGCGCCGGTTTGCTTCTGGATCGTTGGCATCCGTGCGCCTTGAAGTGGGCTAGGGATTACGACCGCAAATGCGGTGCCTCTATACTAGCGTTCACCAGTGGAACTGTAAACCCGATGAACGAAATCCAGCCGGTTCAGAACAGCCGCGCCCCGCCGGAGTTCGACATCAGCCAGTCGTAGAGCGTGTAGAGCACGCCCGCGGCGGCGAGCGCGGCGAGGATCGTGCGGGCTGTGCGGCGGAAGTCGCCGCGGCGTTTTGCGTCGGATTCGTTCGACCACGGTCGCGCGGCGTCGGTTGCCGAGTCGTCGGCAAAAATGTGGCGACAGTCCGAACAGCGCCGCGCGAATACGGGCTCGAACACTTCGTCGCACGTCGGGCAAATGACCGCCATCCGTCGCAATGCCGGAGCGTCGCCGGCATGGCGGTCGGCGCCGAATTGTCGCGAGCTTGGTCCGTACGCTTGTTCCCACGTCGAATCTTCGTGCTTGCACGCCGGGCAGCGCGTCGAACGCGGTGCGCCGCATTCGGGACAATGTGGCCACTCGACGACCGTTTCCCCGGGCCAAGAAGGCGCACCGCTCGCGGTGGTCGGGACGGGGTCGGGAAGATTCTCGGACGACTTGGACATGAACGCCAACTCGCACTTGCGGGGCGGGATCGACCGCCGGCGTCACGCGGGCCGGCTCCCGATCATTCTATGCCCACGCGACGCCCAACAAAGAAAAAACAACGCCCTGCCGGAACATGAAAAGTGGGCATCCATGCCACGCTGGCCCGTCCGTGGTGACTTGCATCCCGACCGGGTGACGACGGTTGGGGGAAACTCGGACGGTTTGGACCCGCTTTTCTTGATCGCGGCAGGGCGTTTTTCGGGGGTCGGGATTCAGCGTTCGTGATTCAAGGGCCGGGATTCGCGGCGATGAACCACGTTCGTCGCGATCGATGGCTTAGCTGGATAGCTCGTCGAACAGCTTGGTGAAGTCGGTCATGTGGCTTTCGAGGTGTGCTCGCCAACTCGGGAGCGTCCAGACTTCCACGCAGACAGCCGCGCCCACCACGATCACTTCGCCACCCGGTTCGGCATTGAGGAACTCGCGAAATCCTTCGGGTATCAGCAGCCGCCCGCGGTCTCCCAACTCGACGGCCTTGTGCCGAGTCGATAACAACCGGCCAAGCAACTGCACTTGCTCCAACCGGCCCTCCAACTTGCCGGCCCGCATTTTGCCCTTCACCAGTTCGACGCCGCTGTCGAAGCGCGTCTGCCAGTTCCGAGCGTTCCACAAACTCAGGCAGCCCGGCCGCTCCTTCGCCAAAACGCACTGTGCACCCTCGACCGTCAGCCCCGACGCCAATTCCCCCGGAATCGCCACGCGATACCGCTCATCGAGCGTGCGGGGAAACTCGCCAAGGAGGAATTCGCCGGCGGTTGGCATTGCAAAACGGTGGCTGTATTCCGCAGAACTCTGTTTCCAAGACGGTATGGGTTTAAATCCCGCTGATTTCTGAGTTTTTGCGCAGGATTGGGCAAAAAACCCACGAACGTGAACGAGTTTAGCAGCATTTCGCGCCGGTGCAACTCCCCCGCATAGCAGAATCGCCGGAACCACAGGCCCTCGCCAATTCATCCGGCGAAAACGGAAAATTCGCCGTCGGCACTCGATCCGAATCACTCCGATTCGCCCGGCGCCCACCCGGTTCGGACGAACGGAGCGTCGACCGCAAGTCCCGGTGGGTGTGCCTCTCTCCCGCGGCTTCTCCCAGCGGCGCCGTGGGTTCCGGCACAGGCTTTGAAAGAATGTTCGTGGTCCGGCATACACCGGCGGAACCCCGAGACGCGTGCGTTCTCCGCACGCTCGCTATCGGCACGTTCGCAGGCGGCAACCTGCCCGACGCAAGTAAAGCCGTTCGTGCCCGGGACTCCGCTCGATTCGCACAGGCACTCGCGGAAAGTCTGTCGGGGGCTTCTGCGGCCCGTCTCGCTTGGTAGACTCAAAGCTTGGCGGCGATTAAGCAAGGCATTCGCGACAATTCTCCGCGTCTCGTCGCTTCGCGCGAACTTCGCAGCAGTGTCCGTTTGTCGGAACGGTTAGCGAGTCAGCCGGGCCAGCAAAACTCCGAATGAATTGGCCGATCACCCCAATTACCCCAGACGGAGAGTCACTTGGGCCCGTAGCTCAGCGGTTAGAGCAGGGGACTCATAATCCCTTGGTCGGGGGTTCGATCCCCTCCGGGCCTATTACCACGCCGAAGTCGGCCGAGTGGCGAAATTGGCAGACGCACAGGACTTAAAATCCTGTTGGGAGTAATCCCAGTGCGGGTTCGATCCCCGCCTCGGCTATTGATGCAATCCGATGCAGTCCGCTGCGACACGGCGCGAATAGCCCCAGTTTCTTCGGGGCTTTTTGTGTTTGCTAGTGCACTCGGCCGAGTACTTGTTTCGGCCGTTTCGGTGCAAGTTGGTGCAATCCGTAGCGTAGTCGATGCGAGCCGTTCGGCACCATTTTCGGCACCTCTCGGCACCACTGGCGGCACCTTTTTCGGGCGTTCGTCCGCTACGTTTCGCCCGTCCGTCCCGGTCGCCAAAGCTCGCTGGGCCTGGTCCTCGGGCGACGCCGTTGGGATCGGCGGCAAGGCCTCGACCGCAGACGCCTGATCGTGGACGCCGAGCATCGTGTACGTGTTCATGGTGAGATTGATATCCGAATGCCGGGCCAGCAGTTGTGCCGTCTTCGGGGCCGCGCCTGATTGAGTCAGGTTGGTGATGAACGTCTTGCGGAGCGCGTGGAAGTCGACGACGTGCCCGCTGTCGTCGACGTGGAGCAGGAATGACGACTGCTCTCTCGCCTCGCGTTCTCGGTCGGTCGCAGCCTCCTTTAGCCACGACGCGCGGGCCGCCGCCATGTCTTTGCGAATCATCTCGGCCGTCCGCTTGTTTGTGATGTTGAATAGCGGATGGTTCCGCTGACAATTCGGCATGCTGGCAATCCACGCCCGAATCCGCTCGGCGAAGTCCGCCCGCAGGGGAATCACGTCCTGGCGGCGGTGCTTCGAGTAGCCGGCCTCAACAGTCAGGGTCGGCGGGTCGGAGTTGAAGTCAAACGACCGCTGTGTTACCGAACCGATCTCGTTGCGTCGATAACCGGTATACGCCCCGACAATATATGCTACCGCCCGGTCCCGGCCCACTATGCCCTGAATGCTTGGCCCTCGTTCCGCCGCCTGCAGCATTCTACCAAACTCGTCGATCGAGAGTGGCCGCCGAACGCGCCGTCGGTCTACATCGGCATTCATTTTCGACAAGTGGGCGAGACGATCGTCGCTCGCGCGTCGGTCGCGAACAAGCCACCGGCTGAACATCTTGATTGCCCGAAGGTAATGATTGCTGCTTGCGACACTCATCCCGTTCGCTCGCAACTTGGCGAGACATTCTTGAACGCGACTCGCCGAGATTTGATCGATCCGATCGAACTTGCATGACTCGATAATATCTCTGACCCGTTGGGCCGTCTGCACCGTGTATGCCTTCGTATTGCCGTCATCCTGTAGGGATGCCTTGAAATCGGCGAGATGTTCCTTCAGCAGGCGCTTGCGGTGTTTCTCAAACGGGTCTTCGATGCCCGCGACGCGCCGCTCGACTTTGACGACGAGGTCGTGAAGCATCGTCTGCGCCGCCGTCTTGTCCGCGGCCAGCGGAACGCGCTTCTCCAGACCGTTTTCGTCGCGGTAGCGGCCCCACCACTTCTTCGATCTCGTCTTGATCCGCTTCCCGGTTTTCGGGTCGGTGATGAAGACCGGTTTCTTGTACAGCGATGCCATCGTATCGTTCTCCGAAAATCTCCCGTGCCCAATCGCGGGCACGCCAGGACACTGAGTTACCTCACCCACCGCTGAATCTCAAGCGACTGGATCACCTATTCACGTCCCCACCGGCCGATATCCGATGAACCGGCCGCATTTCCCACAGTGCGTCCGAATCTGGCCGCCCGCCGGCGGTTCGTCGACCCAGTCGCGGTGATCGCACCGCATGCACTTCGTCGTGCTCGCGGAAACTTCACGCGGTTGCTGAAGCCGACCAATAATGGCCGCCCGCTGCTCCCCGACGGCCGCCCGTAACTCCGACCCCAGCGCCCCGGCCGGTGCGCGAAACCGGAGGCGTTCGCCATCGAGATAAAGCTCGATTCCGCGCCGACCAATTTCAGCCATCAACTCTGAGGTGTTCAAAACTCGCCCTCCTCATACTGCACGAGTTGGTCTGGTTGCTCCGGTTGCTCAGAGCCGGCTTGTTCGTCTCGACCATTGCCGCCCAATCGATTGACGTATGCGGAGTCCGCTGATGTCCGCGATCGGCCTGAGGCAGAGCAACTAGAGCCACCAGAGCAACTCGCCGTCGCCGCCATTGGGCCAATCTGCTGTACAGACCAGAGTGCAGTTCCGTGCGAATCGCGGCAGTCGATTGCTTTGCCGCCGATGTTGCGGCCGCGCAGCGCTCGAAGTTTGTTTCCGAGCGATCTGGTGCTCGGCAGCTTTCCACCCTGCGCCGGACAAAGTTCGAGCACCGCAGAACGGAGAAGTTCGTAGGAATCCGGCGATTTTTCGAGTCGCTCAATGATCTTGGCAGATGTCAGGCCCGTCCCGTCCGGGTCGATTTCCGCCCATCCCCGGATTATTGCGCGTAACGCAGACGCTTCTCGATCGGATGCCCGTCGTAGCTCCTCGCGAGTGTCGCCGGGATCAGGCAAACCAACCCAAACGATCGCTTGACGCACCAGATCGGACCAGCCCTCGAATGATCCCCAGGGCTTTAGTTGAGAACTTGGCCGTCCTGCTCGGCAATATGCTGAGAGGATCGTTAACGCCGCGGGTAACAACCGAGGACGCTCGGATCGAATCCATTGCCGCAGATTCTTGTGTTTGATGTCGTCCCGCTCCTCGGGCTTCTCAAGCGCCGAATGCAGACGGATGTGGCAAATGCGGCGGCCCATGTCGCCAACCACGGCCACGTTGTTGCCCGTCGCGGCCCAGGTTGTGACTAATGGCATTTCGACAATTTCAGATCGGCCAAGAATACGGTCCTTCCAAGTATTGCTCGTTAGCGCCGCATCCAAAGACGCACCCCCAAGGTTGCCGACGATGTTGTCGATCAGCACGACTTGGTCGCCGTTGAGCGCCACTGCCGTAATGCGCTTTCGCGTCTCGTCCTCGTCGTTCGGATACGGCATCCGCGCAACTTCTCGTCCGGTCACGATGATGGCCGCGGCGTCGGCCAAAAGTCCTTTGCCGCTTCCTCGAACGTTGGCGTCGATTAGATAAAGTGGACTCGGTCCGGAGAATGCGTGGCGCGCAAGCGGCGTGAGAAGAAAAGCCAGCCATGCCGCGCGATGTTCCGGCGTCGCAAATGGGAAATCCGCAACGACTTCCAAGAGTTCGTTTGAAGCCACGACCGCATCGTCACGAGTCGGCGAAATCGAAACCATAAGTGTGCCTCCTTCAGGTTCGTACAAGAGGCCAGTCGCCGGGTCGTAGCCCGGAGTTTGCAGTACAGTCCCATCGATTCGGAGGATCGGGCTGCTCACCACGCCCTCAAGATGCCGGATGCCGGGCCAATGGCCGCGGGCCGCGACCGCCGCCACGCAGAACGTCGGTGGGTGAATGTGATCAACTTGCTCGCCTTCGTCAGACCCTTTGCGTTTGACGAATCGCGCCACGGCGCTGAGGCGTTCGCGTAAACTGGCATCCCGTACCGAAACGATTCGGGGTGCGTTCTCTGGCCGCGTAATCCCCTTGAGTATCTTCTTGCCATGATCACGCATGATCTGCACGAGGTCTCCACTGCGCTGAAAAAGCGATTCGTCGCGTGCGAGGGATGCAACGGCTTGGTCGTTCACAAGGTGCTCGTCCGGGGTAACGTCTATCTCTGGTCGGTCGTCGGCGCTTTGACCGTCCTTTCCCGGCTCCCAAGGCTGAGCATCGGCAATCGCCGTCAGCACAAGTTCACGACCGCGGTCTCGTTTGAGCACGTCTCGAACGTCCTCGCCTTTCGACTTCTTGAACTCCGCCGGCAACGTGGCGATGCGCACCGACGCCGCCACGCCGTAGAGGCACCCGCCAGCCTTCGACGCACCACGTTCGCCTGCGGTGTCCCGGTCGGGCACCATGATCATGTTCGTGCCCACGAATAGCCGGGCAAACTTCACGTTCATGCTCGATGAATGCAACCCGACACCGAGAAGGCCGAGCGAGTGCAGGGCGGCGGCGTCCTTGCAACCTTCGACGGCGTGCCAGGTCTCGCCCGCCTGCGGCAATCGGACCTTGCCGTCGACATGCGGCAGAAACACCCCGGCCTTGCCGCCCTTCGGCAATCTGCCCTTGGATTCCGGGTGCGTGAACAATCGGAAGTAAGAGATCTGCGTCCCGTCGGGCCCATAGACCGGCAGCCGAACCTCTTTCGGCGAATGGACCGTCGCGCCGTAAGCAACGAGCGATTCACGCGGCACCGATTTCATCCGGGCGATCTCGCCGATCGGGTCCGGCGCTTTCGCCGGGGTCGACTTTGCTGCCCGGCCGTTGCCGTTGGCCGACGGCTCGAACACGCCAAGGTCGACCATCATCGAATGCGCCGCCTTGGCGTCCTTGAGCACGACCTTCGCCAGATCAAACGGCGACCAACCGCCCTGGCACGCATAGCAGTGTGCCACGCCAGATTCCATGTGAACGCGAAACGCATCGCTCGATTCGCAGGCGACGCAAGCGCCGGCCAAATCGTGCCCCTCACGCTTCCCGAGCGTCAGCCCAAGCTTCGCCGCGAGCACCGTCCCAACACCGTGTTTTCCATTGGTATTGCTCATGACCGCGCCTCCCATTCCGTTCGGCGCGGGCAGCCGGCCGCAATCCACTCCCGCAACTCGTCAGCCCGCCAAAGTGTGTTACGACCGATCCGGACAGGCTTTGGAATAAGCCCAAGGGCATCCCAGGTGCGCCACGTCCGGAGAGAACGTCCACACAACTTGGCTGATTGCCGTGCGGACAGAAGCAGTGGCGACGAGTCCGCTGAACTGCCATCCTCGATCTGTTCCAATCCGTCGATCGTGGGCGAACTCCGCATCGTCGCCATTGCGAACTCCGTTATTGCTAGATCACATTGCCGAGGCATGATGCCTTGGATATGATGAGTGCATAGGAAGTCTCTCTTGGTCTCGCCCGGCGTTTCACCGTCGGGCGTTGCCGTTTAATGGACCGCCGGGGAGTCGAACCCCGCCTGGGAAGATAGGAAGCCTCCCTTGGCCCGCGCCGCGGCCCAAGGTACTAACGTCGCCCCGCCTCCCAGGTCGATCGATCAGGGGCCCCGGCCGCAATCCAGGAACGGACTTCGTCGTGTGCCCAACGAACTGAACGTCCAAGGCGAATGGGCCGTGGTAGCCGTTGTTGCGCGTTTAGAGACCAGAGGTGGCGCTTCGATACGCCGAGTAATAAGGCCAGCTCTTCGGCATCGATGACGAGCGGCGCGGCAAGAACTGTCGCAGTAGACATCGGACTCCTCACAAAAACGCAGGCAAGTGAATGCAAGCGACTCTGTGAGAAGTTCTATGCAACGATGTGCGGTCTGTCTGTCCAATACAGTGTCATGACACGAATGTCATGACCGGACAACTTCAGACGCTCGCCCGTCAACGACTGCAATTCCCTCTTCCGTGAGCCAATAGCCCGACGTGCGTTTCGGACCGCCGAGCAATTTCAACTGCCGCAAGTGCGAGAGCTCGGTCCGCAGCCGGGAATCGTCGCTCATCCCGGTCTTCTTAGCGATTCTAGGGCAAGTTACTTTCTTTGACCGGCAGGTTGCTCCCAAATCGAATACTGCCTTCAAGATAACCAGCTGGGTCACCGAAAGGTCCAGATCGTCATCGCCAGCGCCGGCATTTAGTCGAGAGTTAGCCCAGTGTTCGACAGCCGTAACGAGGTCGACCGCAGGTCGCGAGTGAGCGGCCAGATCGTCCGTAGCCGGGATGCCGTGAGAACCGCAGGCGCTTTGGAACCCAACAATCGGTCCGGAAGGATATCCCCTCTGTTCAGCCAACACCGCAAGGATCTCGCAGTATTCGCCCCAGGTCGAATCGCCCAGGACTTTGTTTCCGGCCACTCTCTGAATCGCTTCGTCCTGCCATTGTTCGCATATACGAAGGACTTCTGCAGGCGTCAATCGTGCGACCGTGTGCGCGACCGGTTCTTCGGGATGCTCACGAAACGTAAAAACAGTCGTCGCCGCTTCGTCCTTCGTGGTCTTTTCGGCGCTTGCTACAACAGGCGATTGGGTTTTGTCCTCGTTCGAGGCAGACGGCAACTGGGGTTGGGATAGCCAGCGTGCCGTCACCTTCTTGATCCTCCCGCGGTGTTCGGCGAGCGCTCGATTGGCCTGGCTTAACGACAGTTCCTCGGGGTACGTCAGTGGATACGTCTTCGCGCCCCAGTTCAGCCGCGTCTTTTCGATGAACTGATCGACGAGACCGACACGTCCGAGAGTCCACTCCTCTGCCATCTGCAGTTCATCCGGTTCGCTGCTCAGAACGATATCAACAAGCGTGGCAATGGTCTCCTGCACCTCCTTCGTGTCGCATCGCTCGCTCATCTCGTTCAAGCAGGTCTTAATCCGTTCGTGGAAATTCATGATCATTGGTGTTAGCGGATGCGGCCGCATGCTGAGCATTGAGTTTGTCGCATCCATAACAATGGACCGCAGGAACCCCCAGTATTTGCCGAACATTTGCAGGAAACGTCCTGGCTCTTTGAATCGGCCGTCAGCGGCCGGATTAGGAGTTCGGCAGTCATAGAGCATGGCATGGATGAGGCGAGTCGTGATCGTTCCAACTGAACCGACAGCCTTCCTTTGCGCCTCACTGCACGTGGCTTCCAACGCCGCCGCCATCTCCGCTTCGGATGACGGATCGGCCGTAAAGTTAGGGTGGTTCAGCGCCAATACGGCCATGACCCCACTGAGCTTCATGTCCGCTTCTGGATCGTCCGACGCCGGAAAGTGTGGCTCCGAGAGAAGTGGGCGCAAATGCGAGTTCTCAAGCGCCGCAGTGAGATCGGCGAACAGACTTTCTTGCATTGCCTCCGCTTCCTCGACCGGAATCACGTCCGGGTAGGAACGGCGGATTCGCTGCAAATCGCGAATCGCAATTGTCGCCGTGATTGCGGTCGGAAGCAGCACCCGCAGCATCTCTGGAGATGTCTTCTCTTCTTCACCGTCCGCATTCGCGCCGCCGGTGGTCGATTCTGCGTTGTCAGCGCCCCGGCGGCGACGAACGGCTTCCAACCGTTCAACCCACCGTTGTGCCTGATCGTGTAACGTGCTCACCAGAATCAAATTGCTTGCTAGCGGCGGACGCTTACTAGCCCACTCGTGTCCCGCCACGATCTTGCCATCGACGATCCGGAGGCCTTGTTTGACACGCCACGAATGGTGCTGCCTCGCAACAACCTCCTGCGCCTCCTCGATATCCTCGTCGATCAGAAATCGCTCATGGTCGTTTCTCTCATGTGCTGGCGTCGCTGCGAACGTCACGCGAGTGATGGACTCGCCGCCGGTTTCCACCTTGGGCTTAACATCATGGTTGAATAACGCGATGAGCCGATCGGCAAGCTCATTTCCCTCGGCCGCGAAAAAGTAGTCTCGATTACTGCTTATGGGCAAAAAAGTAGGATCCTCCGGGCACTCCCCGTTCAAAATCGGATCGTGGTTGTAGACACCTTCTTCGACAAAAACGCTGAGATAGAACAGAGTATTGTCAACTGCCTCGCTTTGCTCAGCCGTTGGTT
Organism: Planctomycetota bacterium; assembly: GCA_003576845.1. Taxonomy (GTDB): domain Bacteria; phylum Planctomycetota; class Planctomycetia; order Pirellulales; family PLA5; genus PLA5. Next base: position 12,420 of record QEVJ01000026.1, on the reverse strand, counting down.
TGGTAGGACTCGAAACAGACCCCACTGAACAGCGAACCAACTTGCGCTTTATCTCAGCGATCGTCTGGTCTAACTCATAGAGGTAAATCCAACGAACGATGACGCACGAGTACCAGCGCGGATTGTTCCGATCGCGCGCGATACCCAGGCATTGATCTGCCAGCTGTTGCATCTCTTCTGATGAATCGAATTCCTGAAGTCGAGCGACCGCCTCGAATATCGAGTCTGCAGATTCCTCGATGTAGCTCGCACCGACGTCGTCGATCGACCAATAGGGATGGGTTGCGCCATCTCCCTTCGGCTTCCAACCCTCGCCGGGGCCAAATTGGGTAACCGCTTCGTCGGCATATCTATCCAAGAAATCGCGATGTTGAAACAGAAAGTTTCCGTCCGGGTCGACCGACTTCATGAAGGCGTCGTACCCTCGCACATCCTCGTGAAGCACGCGTTCCCGAATTCCTGTTCGACCTCCCAACTGTCCCGGATTGATCCGAATAGCGCCGGCAAAGAACAGAAACAAGAGCCGGTGCCGTTCTACGATGTGAAGGAGCCGCTCAATTGCCTCTTTGCGAGATCTCGGAGCCGGCACCTCAGGCAGTGTCCCTACTCGCGTCGAAAATGGATTTGGCGTCGGTCGGTCGGTCTCTGATTCCGCCGCCGAGAGTTCATGGCGCAATTCTGACTCAAGTTCCTCCAGCTTCACCGCACAGGCCCCGATGGCGCGAAACGTTGCATCGCTACTTCGATAGTCGTCTGAACTTAGATTCTGACCGATCGATATCGCGCGTCTGATCTCGCGCCGCGCCAGCACCAGTTCCGGCGCGGACACTTCGGAGGCTTCGACGGCCGTCAACGCGAAAGCCGGCTCACCTACGTCGCGCCGGTAGAGTTCGAGCAAATCGTCGGCAATCGCGACGTCACTGAGTTCGTAAACAAATGCCCCGAGGTCTGGCCGGATGGTCGCCGTGTCACCGAAACGGTATTCGGGATTGGCAGCGACGATGAAACATGTGCGTTGCGGGATCGTTGACATTTTCAGCGCGTCGGTTGATGCAAGTGCGAAACGTCCCCAAGTGTACCTGTCTTAACGAATTCGCCGAATCTTGGCCGCACCGTCGCGCTCGATAATCCCCCGACGTATGGCGGCGTTAATGGCCGATTTGAATGCGTTTTGAATCCGGACGCCAGTCCGGCGGTAGCCCATGTACCGCGCCGCAACGACGATGGCGTCATCGCGAGTTTGCCAACTCGGCCCCATCGCGGCAACGAGCATGGCGACGAGGTGGTCCAGGGTGTACTCGTCAATTGTCCGGCAAAGCAGCGAATATTGACCGCGTTCATTTTCGAGGATGCCGCGGCGGACGGCGGTTTGCAGGTCGTTCCCCAAGATTTCACGGATGCGTGGTCCAATCCGATCGTACCCTAACGCTGCCGCGAGATCGCGGATTGCCTGATCACGGTCGCGTGGTTCGCCAGCGCCGAAGATGTCGCGGATCTTTGCGAGGACTTCGTTGCGATCAATCTGATCGATCGGCAACGCGCGTTTGTCCGCATTCGCGGCAGCAGAAGTGCCTACGGCGCGTGCAACGCCCTTATCCACACTTCGGCCCAATTCATCTTCGGTTTCGCGCTTGGCCTTGGCGGAAACCTCTACTGAAAAGACGATTCGGCCGACGAAGTTTCGGCGGTCGTGGTGACGTCTGTGATAAACGCGCCTGGCCAACCGCCATGCTGGTCGATTACGTTGTCGATTTCACTCATTATGCGAATCGTGTCGCTCAGGGCGACGATGATCTTTCGATAGTGCGCAATGTCTTCCTTGGAAAGCGTTCGGCCTTTGCGGTCCTTTAGCCACTTCTCACACACCTGGTATCCGCCAATCTGGAAATTCCACACATCCTCGCGCACGCCGCGGAAGCCGGTGGTCTGCGCTTTGTTCAACCATACGGTGTCCGGCGACCAAGAAACTTTTTCGACCTCGACATTGCGGTCGCCGGTGAACTCCGTTATCGGCTGATCAAGTCGCGGTGATTCGAGCAGATGCAGCTCGGTGAGTTCGCCGCCGAGCCGGGCCAGCGCGCGAAACAGCTTCAGGCTCCGAGTCAATGGCAGGCGCGGGAAATCAATCTTCAGAAACTCCGCGTAGCGGCTCCGGTAGCCCGGACTGTGAAACACCGCGTAGACATAATGAAAGATGTCTTCGGGCGTCAGGTCACGGGGTAATTCTTGCGGTTTCCCTAGTGGCAGGTCTAATGCGATTGCCAACTTCCGGAGAAATGCAGGCGCAAAGTTCGGTGCGGGGTGACCACCGAAAGCCAACCCCTCATCTCTCTCGTAGAGATAAAGTGGATGTGCGTAGCCGCGCTCGCGTGACTTGTTCGAGACGTAGCAATCATCAATAAGGCCGCGAGCAACGAGGACGTGCGCCCAAGCCTCGCTCACACTTTGACGGCAGACATGTAAAGCAACATTGCTTCCAGCGAGCATGTGTCCTGAAACCTCTGGCCGCGGCCAATCTACCATCCAGTCCGCCCAATAAACGGGGCGTTTATCAAACGGACGATAGCTACAAATCCGAACACGGTCCTTCCACTTCCTATCGCCTGCTACTCGTCGGCGAGCCTCTGGCACTTTCCAGCCGCGACTGTCTCCATCGGGATACTTACTTGATCCGCACCCAGTAAAGTAAGTCTCACGAATCACAGTGTCGGACTTCTTGAGATCCGCGAAGTCGCCGATGCGTTCCAGTAACGCCTTCTCGTCGAGGTCTACAACGAAATGGTCTCGCGCCGTAATAAAGCCCGCACAGTTCACCGGCATCACTTCGTTGATCTTCCAGCCGCTTTCATATTCATCCCGCCAGTCGGTTTTCTGCGGCTCAAAGAAGTAGTAAGGTGAGTCAGGCGAAAGCGCAGCGAAGCCGCTGGTGGCGACCGAACTTTTCGCAAGCCACGAGTATTTTGCCTCACGCGTGCCCCACAGATCGGCGTGTTGGACTCCTTCAAGCAATCCACCTCGCGTAGCGAGACAAACCGCAACGCCCTGTTGAATGTCGAAGACGTTCTTGTCGGCAACACCGTCGGGCGGATGCTCGGCCCTGGTCGTATTGCCGTGCAGGTCGAGTGCCCGAAACATATTGAAGGTGCCCATGAGACTTTGCCGCATACCGCGAAACGTTGGGTTATCGAAATAGCTATGATTCGTGATGTAACCAAAGACACCGACGTTCGTGGACGCGATGGTTGTTTGGGCGTTGCGGATGAACTTCACATAGTCGTCTTGAAGCCAGAGCTTCCGCTCGTTCAATGGAGCACCATCCACAAACTTGTAAGCGTCCACCAAGTGCTGCGCAAATTCGGACATGTTAGACGAGATACCCGAATACGGCGGATTGCCGATGACTACAGTGAAGCGTTGATCTCGCTTCACCCGATTCACGGCTTGTGCCTCGTGGCCAAGCGCGTCAAAGAGATTTGCCGCCGCAGTCGCAGCGAGGTCAGAGGGCGGTTCCAGCGCATTTGTTAGATAGACGCGAGCACGTTCTTCACTCTGAAACCGGTAGCCTGTCTCTCCCAGTTTAAGGCCGATCTTCATGTGCGCGATGGCGTAGGGTGCCATCATCAGTTCGTAGCCATAGAGACGCGGCAGCAAATGCGCCGGGACGTATTTGTTCCATGCGTCGCGCTGTTGCGAAGCCGTAAGTCGCTCCCCTTTCCATTTGTCGCTCATTGTCCGATGAATAATGTCGATAACCTCGACCAAAAATGTTGCTGTGCCGGTTGCAGGATCGAGGATCACGACAAACGGATCTTCTGGTCGGGCCCCCTTGGGGATTGCTAATCCTTCGCGCCGTTTGACCATCTCTCCCCACGTAATGGTTGATGCGAGGCCATCTTCCAAGCCGAACTCAGTTCGCAGCAATTCATGCACGCCTCGGACGATGTATGAAACAACCGGCTGGGGCGTATAGAAGACACCTCGTTCGACCTTCCGCTGTCGGTCATACTGCTTAAGAAAATCCTCGTAAAAGTGGATGACCGGGTCTTCCCCCTGCCGTCGGTCGCCGAAATTCTGGATGACGGCGTTGAGATTCGTGTCCGGGCTGTTGAGCACCTCCACGACTTCCTGGATGCCGAGCTCATCGAAGTCGAGCTTTCCTTTGCGGCCACCAACGGTGAGAAACGTGGACAGCATCTCGCGAAGGAATGGATTAGTAACCGGCACCATGTCGGCGAGGTTGTCCGCCACAACAACGGTGCCTGCGTCCGGGGTGGTGCGCGATACGGCCGCGGAGAACAGTCCATAGGTGATCGTCTGCGCATACATGTCGGCGAAGTCGTCTTCAGTAAGATCGTGAATGAGCGATTCGCGGAACGCGGAATAGAGCTTGCGGAGCTGGCCAGCATCCGTCTCAATGTCGATTACCTTGTTTACCTCCTTACGGATCAACTGGGCGAGTACTGCCAAACGCTCGGCAAGCTCCTGCGCTGTCGCGATCACATGCCGGTGGCGAAGTACAAATGCGGCCGACCATTGGTCGCGCCACGCATCCAGGTCGCCAGGCTTTTCAGGCCAACGGAGCCGCTCGTGCAGTTCACGATCGACATGCTGAAGTTTTCGGTGCGTATCGAGTTCGTCCCAATCCAAGACTTTTAGTGTTGGAATGTCGTGGCCGCCTGCGCCTTCCGAAAAGTGCGCCAGCGTGATTTGTCGGTCGCTTTCCTCGCCAAACGACGAAATAAACAGCAGATCGTTTAGATTCCACGAAGCTCGCTCGGCTCTATTGGCTGACGCGCGCTTTCTGATGACGAGGTTGCCCAGAATCTTGCGCAGCGCCACAACGGGCAGCCGCTTCGGCTCGAACGCGACGAAGTAAATACCCCAGGGTTGGTTGGTCGTCAGCGGGCGGAGCTGCTTGATGTCACGGACTTTGGCCGCCTCGTGCGGCTTCAGTCCTAGTTCCTCGGGCACGAAGTCGAACGTCAGTTCGTCAAAGCTGTCAGTTTCGATGGGCCAATCAAGCTCGTCGCGCAGGTATTTCACCAGCGACGGGAACGACTTGATCTCTTGCAAAGGGTGACGACCGGACATGCGTACCTCGCATTAGACAGAACGCCAGATTAGTTCAGTTCCATCCAGGCCTTGAGAATCGGCTTCACACCGATGGGCGCTTGCATGCGCTTCAGCCAGGAGTTCTTGATGTGCTTTTCGACCTTGCCGCGAATCTCGGCAAGCGTCGTCTGCGGAATTGCGCAATGGCGCGGCGTATCGGGACTGCTGCGGATTGCGTCAATTATGGCGGATGCCTCTTCGAGAAGCTGGCCGTCGGAAAGACGGTGCAAGTACCACCGCGTTTCACCCGCCTCTTCGGTCCAGGGCAATTCGCCCTTCGCGCCGCCCGCGGCATGATCAGGACGCGGCAGCCGATAGCAGAAGAATACGGACTGCGTTCCCGGCTGCGGATGCCGCTTGCCGCTAAACACTCGGCCCGGCAGGGCGTCAAGCCGCGCGGCCAACCCGCCGTCGCTGCCCAGCATGGCTTGGAGTTCGAGGCGAATCTCCTCGTCGGTGGTCGTCGTGCCCTCGTATGTTTCGTTGAAATCCTTCAGCGCCTCGTAATCATCCTCGGGCCGCAACAGCTTACGACCTTCGATGCCAAGGGTCTTGGAGATTTGCAACGTCTTGTGAGAAACGCGGCCGTACAGGCTTAGTAGCGTTTCAAGCTCGTCGGGCGGCAGGAAATTGTGATACGCAATCTGACCGCGGAGTGGCTTCTGGTCGGGATGGTCGGCGACGAGTTGCTTCTCGACCTCTGGATTAAGGCGACGGTCAACGCGACCGATGCGCTGCATCAGCCGCACCGGGTTCCAGTGCAGATCGTAGTTGATCAGGCGCGTGCAATCTTGAAGGTTCAAGCCTTCGGACAAAACATCCGTGGAGATCAGGATGCGAATCTCATCGCGACCTTCCTCTGCGAGCTTCGCACTCGTCGTTCCGTTGTAGTAGGGTGAGAAGCGGTGGATAAAGTCGCCACGGTCCTTCTTGCCGCTGTCGATCTGCTCGACGCCCTTGATACCGGCCTCGGCCAACTCGCGATGCAAGTACCGAGCGGTTTCGGCAAACTCAGTGAAGATCAGCACCTTGTGCTTCTTCATCACCGGGTCGTTCTTTAGCAGCTTGATGAGCGCCTTTAGCTTGTCGTCGTGCTGCGGTTTGAACTTGCGAAGCTCTTCGAGAAACTCCGCGACTTGGTTCAGATCTTCGCGCGTGTCCTCGAGGATTCGATGGACGTCGTATTCGTCCCGGTCAAGCTCGTCGATATCTTCGAGCATCTCAGGGGTGATAAGGTCTTCGTCCGCTTCTGCCTCGTCCTCGTCCGGGAACAGCTCGCGCTGACGCTGGTGAACATAACCGATCAGATCGGCATGTTTGAGTTTCCAGCGAGTCAAATGCTGCTTTTCGTGATCGGTTTGACTGTGGCGTTCGGACCAAGCCAGCAGCTTAATGAGCAATCGGTCGCAGGATTGCTCAAAAGCGTGCGCCGAACTTTCAAATCGTTTGAGAAACTGCGTGCGAATCAGCCCGCACACCTGAATCTGTCGGTTGTTCGCCAATGGGTCGATGTCGGTTTTCGGTCCATTGTAGTAATGCAACGGATAGTAGATGCCCAGGACGAATAGCGGCTCTTCTTTGGCGAACGCCGTGTCGACTGTATCCAGCAAGCGCCCATACGTCTTTTTGACGGAATAGTCCGCGACTTGGGGCGGCTGGCGCTCAGGGAATGTCGCCACGTCACCACCTTGTTGCATCTGGCTGCGCCGAACGTATGCTCGGCTTCGCTGAACGACAAGTTCCTTAAAAACTTTGTCGTGCGCGAACAGCTTGTCGACTTCGGCTAAATTGGTGTCCGTAAACAACGGGTAGTCGCTCGACTTCTTGAGCAGCGTTTTTTCGAGACTGACGAAGTGGCCGCGAAACGAGTGAATACCACATTGAGCGAGAAAGTCTTCCCGCCGCCGCGTGAACAACTCGGCCATGTGGCGAAAGTCGTGAAGACTGTTATTGATTGGCGTGGCCGTCAGGAGAAAGACTTCCTTCGTCCCGCGTGGCCCTTCGATCAGATCATCGAGTTGGTAATAACGCGACGGCTTACCGCCCGACTCTTTGCCGCTGCGTCCGAGGTTGCGGAAGTGGTGGGCTTCGTCGATCACGATGGCGTCGGCCATCTCCTTGATGCGCTCGAATCGGTACGGGAAGTCGCCGCCGCGACCGAGGTCCGTGTGATTGAAGATGACGAGGCTACTGAAATCGCCGCCCCGCACGCCGCCGATGTGCGGCAAGTAGCGTTTTATCCAACGCTCCCAAACGTCGACACGACCCGTGCGCGGCACGAAAAGGGCGACACGCTTGCCTTCGTGCATGATGAGCCGCTCGATCAGCATTAAGCCGATGAAGGTCTTTCCAAGACCGACGCCATCGCAAACGAACGCGCCGCCGTGCCGGCGAGCGATCTGCATCGCGGCTTGATAGCCTTCCTTTTGATACTGGTCGAGGATGCCGTAGATGCGCGACCCGCGCTGCGGTCCTGCAAGTTCCCATTCGCTGGCCGTCAATTCGTGACCGCGGCAGTATTCTTGAATCGACTTCGCGTAAACCTCGAAAGGCGAATACTCGTGGACATGTCGTTCGAGAGTCCGAAGAATATCCGGCGTGACGTCTTCTGCATCATTCCAGTGCTGCTCGTACCATTCCTGAAGCACCGCGACGGGCGTACCACTGATCTGCACGTTCAGTTCGATATTCTCGGTGATGCCGGGATAAGTGAAGTTCGACGAACCGACGAGACCGAACGAGCCTACGACCTCTTGGCGAGCATGTGTCAGGTAGCACTTGGCGTGGAACTTGTCCTTGCGATACACACGGCAGCAGATTTTGCCGCTTCGGAGCGCCTCCGCGATTGCCGGCACCCCGGTCAGAAAGTCGTTCTTCTCCTTTTCGGATTCCAGGCTGGCGTCGAGTCGAGCTTGAATCTCGCCTAGGCCAGCGACAAATGCAGCCTTTGTTCGCTTCGATACTTCGTCCCCCATCAGAATGCGGAACGCATCAACCTTCTGCCACTCGTCGCGGAGAGCAAGTAGTGAGCCGATCTCGAAGTAACCCGTTGCGATGTCGATAGCCTTGGACAGCGGGCACCAGTCGTGGAGATAGCGGAGAACCTTCCAGTCCTCGTCGCTATTGTCGACGATGAAGAGTTCGCTTCCGGTTTGACTGGTACGTCGGGGCACGTCGGGTTTCCTCAAGCCATATTGCGAGATATCCCCGTTCCAAAACTTCTGGACAGGGTGAATCAGCCACTGGTGAACGGGACGGGAAGCAGCCGGCCGGCCTGTCGTCGCACGACCGGAGTATCGGCGGGAATTGATTCTAACCCCCACCCCGCGGACATGCCAGAACAAGATGGCCTATGGCATGCGACCCTGAATGCCCCAGATGAAGCGTTTGGCGCGATGCCGCGGCTATTCCGGAGAGCGGATAGCGAAGTCAAGAATCCTGGTGCGGCCAAACTCGACGTACACGTTTCCAGGATGAAGATCGCCGATCGATCGATGCTCAATGAGGAGATTGTTGCAGACCTCGTGCGTTGCGGGGGTTCCGAATACCCAGTACGCCACCGTCAAATGCAGGGGCGAGAAGTACCACATCGAATTGCAGGCCAGCACTTTGCGGCTGGTGCGACAGCGCTCGCGGATATCCGCAGACGCGATGCGCCGGGACCAGCGTTTGATGCAGATTGGGCCGAGTTTCCAGATTTCGCGACTTTCGCCGCCGCCAGCTAGGCGAGCAATGCGAACATAATCCCAAACGCGATGGACCCATTCACAACTGCGACAAAAGGCCATTACACAGTTTCCCAATTGGATTAGGACGGTGCAAGCGGCTCGCTGGTGGGCCACTTAATCAACGGCCCCAGCGCTCGAAGTTCTTCCACGGTTGCCGAGTTGGTTGTCACGACTCGTCCACGACGATGGACGCCGCGCGGTGTGACCGGCACGGCGGCGAAGAACATCAGGTCGAAGTCGATCAGCTTGCCGCCACGGACGTTGGCCGGCATCACGTCGTCGACCGACAAGCCGCGATGCAGAATCGTCTGTTTGATCGCGAGCAGTTCCTGCGCTGACGGCGGATCGTAGCCCATGAACCTCTGGTGCAGTTCATGGGCACCGAGGTCGTACTCAAACGGCTCGCAAATGTCGGACTGCTCGGCGGCAAACGCTTGGTGCGAGCGAACGTAGTCTGGCGTGACGCGCTCCTTAAGCACTTTGACGACCCGGTCGCCGAGCCGATAAACGACGCGACACTTGCCCGTCGCACGAGCGAGAACTTCCGCGCCCTCGGGAATCTTGAGGCAGTTGCAACTCATGGCGACAGATCATCCTCGAAGCTTTGGAAGTGCACGGAGAACTCGGCGTTCCAATCGACCGGATACGATCCTTTGCGGCCGCCGACATCCAGCCACATGCTCAGAGTGTCGCCGGCATCGAGCAGGCACGGAAGCGAGTAGTGGCGATCGCCCCACGTCAGTTCGCTGCATTCGTAGACGGCCCACGGCTCGCCTTCCGCGATAGCGTCCGTCGTTGCGGGCGTGCCGAAGTTCTGATTCTTGACCAGCCAGAACCGCTCGCGGCGGTGCAGCCGATGCGCGCACAGGTCGTTCGTCGTCCCGCTCACTACGTTCGTGAAGGGATTGTTGGTGCCGGATACGATTGCAACTTTGTTCTGATAGCTATAGGGCGGAGCCGGCTCGGCAGGTGACACGAACCGAATCCGGCAGTCGAACGTGAACCGGTAAATGCCGGGGTCATTGACGACGATCCGATCAAAGCTCGTTGGCGCTCCTGCGGAGACCTGAAATCCGATCACCGGCTGAAGGTCATTGGAATTGAACGAGTCGGTAACCGTTGTCGTGAGGTTGATGAGTCCTGTTTGCGTTCCGGAGGTTTGGCCCGAAGCCCGAAAGATTCCGTAGCCTCGGCGGGTTTGGTTTTCTTGGAAGTCGAAGACGAGATAGCCCGGCTCGGACTTGTTCTTGACGTCGCCCTCGATGGTTTGGTCGCGGAGCATGAGGATGCTCGCGCCGTTTGCGATCTGGTGCGGCACAAGGTTGTAGCAGACGATTGGAAGGTCGTCGCCGAGGTTGAGGATCGAAGTCCCGTCCGCCTTGACCTGCCGCAGCTTGCATTCGCCTTTGCCCGGCTTAATGAGCGTGCCGCTGCTGTTGTAGACCGCCGCGGGAATTGTGCCATAAGCCACGCCGATGCGGACGCCGGGCAATCGGCCGGAATGTGATAGCCCTTGCACGGGAGGGCGATGATTCACCGGATCGCCCCGATCGCGCTGGGCGATCCGCTGGAGCGTGCGAACGTCGGCATTAGAGAGAACGTAAGCGTCGGCCATCATCGCCCCCAGCGCCGCACGAAGATGTCGCTGTCCGAACCGGCTTCCAGGCCGAACGCCACGAATATGTCGCCGTTCTCGTCGCGGGCCGGGAAGGCGTAGCTCATGCTGCCGTAGGCCGCGATTGTCGTCGTGCCGCCCGTCGAGAGATTCGTGAGCGGTTGCGCCGCGCTCCACGTGTCGCCTCGATCATCGCTATAGCTGTAGACCGGCAGTTCGCTCGTCGAGCGGTAGAACAGCCACAATCGCTCGTTTTCGTCGACGATCATTCGCGGGTTGCCCCAGCCGTCGATGCGGTCGTTCACGGTCGGCTGCGACGGCGACCAGTTGTCGCCGGTGCCGGTCACGTCGCGGACGAAGTAAATCCGCTCGTTGGCCGTGTCGGCGCGAATCGCCATCAGCAGTTCGCCGTCCGCGAAGCGGACGACCACAGGTTCCTGAATCCGTTCGTCCACCGGAAAGTCGCCCAAGCCCGGCTGGCGGCCGTAGTAGATGGGCACCGGCTCGGTCCAGGTGTCGCCGCCGTCGAACGACTTGCATTGGACGATGTGCGGAAACACGGCCGAGTTGACCAGCGCCATGAAGTGCAACAGCAGCGTGCCGTCGCTAAGCTCGACGATCGAGTTGACCCCTTCGTCATATTGCAGGCCGCCCGCGAAAATGCCTTGATGCCAAGGGTCGGTGACTTTCGAGACGAACACCGGCCCCTGCCACGTGCCGCCGTTGTCGTCGCTGTAGAGCACGCTCGCCGTGTAGGGCAATAGTCCGCTGCTCGTCGTCGACAGCTTCATGCCGATGAAGATGCGGCCCGTGCTAATTTGGCCGAGGAAGTTCGTGCCGCGCCAATCGTAGTTGGCGGTGTCGCTATAGATCACGCGCTCGGCGCTCCAGCGGATCGCATCGCTGCTGGTGACCATGACGCACTCGCCCGCAGAACTGCCGTGGTTCGGTGCGCGGCGATAGGCACAGAGCCAGACGCCGCCGGGAGTTCGCAACAGGCCGGGAAATCCGCGGTGCGGCGTCGAGTCGTTGAGCGTGTTCGCGAGGCCATTGCCAGCGGCAAGCGCGACGTGCGCCGTGTTCCACTTCGCGGCCAGATGCTCGCACAGGACTTGGGCTTCGCCCGGCTCGCCCAGTTTGCGGTCGTAGACGATGACCTCTCCTATATCGACGGTGCCGTAGGCGCTGGCATCCGCAAGTGCGCCGAGAGCAAGGCTGCCGGGCGGATTGCTGGCCGAGGGTGTCGTGCCTTGGTCCGTGCCGACGTAACGCTCGTTGTCAAGCCACAGATGGAAGTTCTCTTCGCTCGACGGGACTGTGCTTTCGTAGGCGAGTAGCGCCACGTGCCACAAGCCCGGTCGTGAGCCGTAGTTCCGCGAGTCGTGACTCAGCACGGGCGTGGCAGACGCCGCGCCGACGCGCCACTGAATCCGTTGCGCGTCGCTGGCGGCATCGTGGTAGAACCCGATGCCGACGTTCCCCGTCGTGTCGCCTTCGACCGAATCAAGGATCGGAGTCAACGTGCTGGCGCTCGACGGAACTCGGTAGACGACCGCAATCGTCTTGTCAGTCGCGTTGTGCAACTTGGCCCAGTCCGCAGGCGCGCCCGCGAACATCACGTGGCTGCCGGTGAACTGGAGGTAACGGTTGCCGCTCGCATCGAGTCGCACCGTGGGCCATGCGGCGTCGAAGCCATCGCCTGCGCCCGACGGCGAGACGAAGTGTTTGCCGCCGATGTTGTCGGCGAGCGTGTTGTGCTTCGCGCCAGCCGTAGCTGTCAGTTGCGCCGCGTCCCACCAGTTGGCCAGTCCCGGCAAGTCGGCCGGCGACTCGATCTCGCCGCGAATGTAGCGACCAGTCAGGTAGTCGCTGACCAATGCTCGCTCGTCGGCGGTCAACTCTCGGTTGTAGACCAGCACGCGTGCCACGTCGATGTCGCATGGCCGTGACGCCGTACTGCGAAGT
>QEVJ01000190.1 GCA_003576845.1 Planctomycetota bacterium | reverse complement strand
CGCTCGATGACTTCTGGCGCCGCCGCGCCACCCGCCAAACCGGCTTCCGCAAGCCCGGCAAACCGCATTCCACAGGATAGCAAACCCTGTCCTGCACCCAGGGGCGCGCGGACCATGGTTCCTTTCGACCCTGCTGCGCGAGCACGCTCATCGTTTATACTTGCTGTCGCCCCGAACCTCCGGCCAACCACCTACCGCCTCCGGCCTGCCCCCGCCATGAGCACCTCCACCCAAATCAATCTGGCCGATTACATCCGCGCGATCCCCGACTTTCCCAAACCGGGTATTCTGTTTCGCGACATCACGCCGCTGCTGGCCTCGCCCGAGGCGTTCGGCGAGGCGATCGACCGCATGGCCCAGCGGTATCGCGGCCAAAAGATCGACGTGGTTGCGGCGGCCGAGGCCCGCGGCTTCATCTTCGCGGCGCCCTTGGCGCTTAAGCTGCGTGCCGGGTTCGTGCCGGTCCGCAAACCGGGCAAGCTGCCGTTCGACACCCACGCCTTTCATTATGAACTCGAATACGGCACCGACACGCTCGAAGTCCATCGCGACGGCATTCGGCCCGGGCAAAATGTGTTGCTCGTCGACGACCTTCTGGCGACGGGCGGGACGATCGAGGCCTGTTGCCGCCTGGTCGAAGCCACGGGGGCCAAGGTCGCCGGGTGTGCGTTTTTGATCGAGCTGACGGCTCTCGGAGGCGCCGCGCGGATCGCGCCCAACGAGGTATTCAGCTTGATGCGTTACGACGGCTGATGGTCACTCGATCGTCGCCCGAGTTGGGCGTCGTCGCCGGTGGGCGGCCGCTTCTCGCGTCCAAATCGCTCTAGGGCCACGCTGCGGCCGGCGGTAGAATTCTCCGCCTGCAAGTCCGGCGCGCAGGGAGCGCGCCGGCCAGATCGCAATCTACGACGAGACGGATTTCGATGTTCGCGACGACTTTCGGCCGGCGCTCGCTGGCAATGCTGGCGCTAGTAGGCTTGGCAGGCGTTTCGGCCGTGGCGCAGCAGCCCGCCAATGACGGTGGGCGATACAGGGATCGTCAGTACGCGCCGCGCGAGACCGCACCTGTCGGGCAGGAGCGTGCCGACGTGGAGCAACGACCGCAATACTCCGACGGCGCGGTCCGAGACGATGGCAGCGAGCAGCGCCGCCGCGATCCAGTGCAGTTGCCGTTCGACGATGTCGAACGTCCGGCCGGCAATGCTCGTCAAGGCGCGAGCAACGGTCCCGTCGCGGAAGGTAATCGCCCGGCGAATGGGCAGGCTCGGCCGAACGCACAACTTCAGCCCGCTGCGCCGTTTCAACTCAACGCGCAGCAGCAGCGATTCGTGGACGAACTGTTGGCCGCGTGGGAAAAGCACAGTGCCGGGATCAAGACGTTCGAGTGCGAGTTCACGCGGTGGGAATACTCGCCGAACTTCGGGCCGGTGAATGCGAATGGTCAGCTCGGCGCGACGGCGATTTCGAGCGGTCTGATGAAGTACATCAAGCCCGACAAGGGGCTGTTTCAAGTCACCGAGACGCGCGTGTTCAACCAGCAAACGGGCAAGTACGACAAGGTGGGCGCGGACGTCGGCGAGCATTGGGTCTGCGACGGCAAGGTCGTTTGGGAGGTGGACCACAAGGCGAAGCAAGTCAAGGAGCATCCGATCCCGCCGGAAATGCAGGGCGAGCAAATTGCCAATGGTCCGCTGCCGTTCATGCTGTTCGGCGGCGAGGCGGCGAAGCTCAAGGCCCGCTACTTCATGCGCGAACAGACCGATCCGCAATTCGCCAAAGAAGAGATCTGGCTCGAATCGTATCCCCGCTGGTCCGGCGACGCGGCCAACTATCGCAGCGCGCATCTGATCATGAAGCGGGCCGACTTCCTGCCCTATGCCTTGCGGCTCTACGCCACCAACGGCGCCGACTATACCGTGTTCGAATTCCGCAAGATCAAGCTCAATAACGTCTTCATGCGCGACATCGCCCAACCGAAGATACCGTCTGGGTATCAGCTAGTTAGGGCGGAACAGCAGACGGCACAACAACCGCCGGCAGGGCCGCCGCGCTAGTGTGGGGGCGCCCTGACACGAAGTCGAACGTGGTCGGAGCGTGGTTTTGGGTCTATCATTTGGACGGCGCTCGCTCGCGCCGTAGGGCCGACCGCCGCCGGTGTATTCACCGGCGGCTAAATGCCCCGACCCGAGAATGCCGACCTCCGACCCCTGACTCCATGCTCCGCCTGCCCGTGTTCATGGATTATCACTCGACCACGCCGGTCGATCCGCGCGTGGTGGAGGCGATGTTGCCGTATTTCACGCAGAAATTCGGAAACGCGGGAAGCGTCAATCATTCCTTCGGATGGGAGGCCCGCGACGCGGTCGATGCCGCGCGGGCAACCATCGCGGCCGCAATCGGGGCGAACGAGAAAGAGATCGTCTTCACCAGCGGCGCGACGGAGAGCAACAATCTGGCGATCCGCGGCGTCGCCGAGCGGCCGCGGCGGCGCGGAGATCATCTCGTCACGATTACGACCGAGCACAAGGCCGTGCTCGATCCCGTCGCCCGCCTGGGGCGACGCGGCTTCGATGTGACGCTCGTCGGCGTCAAGCAACGCGGCGCGGACGACGCCGGCATCGTCGACGTGAACGAAGTCGCGGCCGCCATTGGCGACGATACGGTACTCGTCTCGGTGATGCTCGCCAACAACGAGATCGGCGCGATCGGACCTATTGCCGAAATCGGCGCGATTTGCCGCGCGCGCGGCGTCACGTTTCATTGCGACGCCACACAAGGGGTCGGCAAGGTTCCCGTCGACGTCGACCGGTTGAACGTCGACCTGATGAGCATGTCGGCCCACAAGATTTGCGGTCCGAAGGGCGTCGGCGCGTTATATGTCCGCCGGCGGACGCCGAGCGTGCGACTGGAGCCGCAGATCACCGGCGGCGGCCAAGAGGGCGGTTTCCGCGGTGGAACGCTGAACGTGCCGGGCATCGTCGGCTTCGCCAATGCGGTCGAATTGTCGCTCGCCGAAATGGAAGTGGAGCAAGCGCGGTTGCGAAAGCTACGCGATCGGCTTCGCGCGACGATCTTCGAGTCCGTTCCCGGGGTGTCGCTTAATGGCCCGCGGCTGGACCGGCCCGAGTGGCGGCTCGCGGGCAATCTCAACCTCACGTTCGCGGGCGTGGACGGCGAAGCGCTCATGATGAGCATTAAGAACCTGGCCGTCAGCAGCGGGGCGGCCTGCACGTCGGCCAATCCCGAGCCGAGCCACGTCCTTGCGGCGCTCGGCCTTTCGCTCGACGAGGCCCGTAGCAGCTTGCGGTTTGGCATGGGGCGGTTCACGACGGAGGAAGAAGTCGCGTTCGCCGCGGCGGCGGTGGCGTCTGCCGCTGCAAAACTCCGTCGATTGAAGGGGTCGTGACGGCCCTAATCACCATTTTGCGGAAAAAAAGGGCATCGCATGCACAAATAATTGTTGACTTCTGCGGTTCGCCGTTTTTAACATCTAGGTTACGCAGGGAAGATGGGGTAACCCGCTATGCGGGTCGGCTCCACAGCGTCAGCCATTCTAATGGGCGCGGGCAGGCGTCTCCATCGGAGATGGGTGATTCCTGGAGCGTCGTTTTCTGCGGCTTTTGCGTCCCGTTCGCTCCCCCGGCTCCAATTCTTGAGGTCCCGCAATGTTATGGAAACTCGTTCGATCGTTCCACGGTCTTAATCGCCACAGAAATCGAAAGGCGCAGCGTCCCCGGCAACAGCCCAGATTTGGGCAGCGTCGCCAGGGGGTTATCGAAACGCTGGAACACCGGCTGGCGCTGGCTGGTTGGTCGGCACAAGGGCCTGAGTTGCAGCCGGACGTCGACGATTTCCCCGATTTCGGCAGCGGTGACAACATCGGCCGGTCGGTCGCCATCTTCGGTGACACCGCGGTCGTCGGCGTGCCAGACGACGACGGCGATGAAGGCGCGATCTACATCTTTAAGCGCAACGGCACGACGTGGACGGCGTCCCAGCGACTCTCTCCGAGCGATCTCGTTGCGAAAGACATTTTCGGTTTCGCGGTAGGCATCTCAGAGAACACGATTGTCGTCGGCGCTCCCCAGAATGACAGTTCGACGTCTCAGATCGGCGCCATTTACATCTTCGAACGACCTAACGCCGCATCGCCGTTCACGCAAGTGGCCAAGCGAACGCTCACTGGCGATAGCGACCAGTTCTTCGGCCGCAGCGTGGCGATCGACGGCGATACGATCGTCGCGGGAGCTCCTTGGGACGATTTCGGCGCGACGGATGGTGGATCGATCGTAATCTACGAACGAGACACGCTAACAGGGACCTGGCCCTCCAGCGGGACGAAACGCACTGCGAGCGATGTCGCGACCGGCGATTCGTTTGGGAACGCGGTGGCGGTTAGCGGCAACCGCATCATTGTTGGTTCGCCGTTGGACAACCACTCTTCGCTTAGTCAGCCCGGTTCGGCCTATGTCTTTGTCGATAACGGCACGGGGTTCACTCAGGAAGGCAAACTGATTGCGAGTACGCCTGCCGCGACGGATCGACTGGGATCGGCTGTCGATATTGACGGAACGACTGCGGTCGTCGGCTCGATTCTGAGGGATTCGTCGCCAACTTTGGACGTCGGAGCGGCGTTCGTGTTCGATCTCGTTGGCCCAACGTGGACACAAACGGCCACATTATTCCGGCCGACTCCAACAAATGGCGATCAATTTGGTGCGTCCGTAGGGATCGAAGGCAATCTCATCGCGGTGGGCGCACCGCGGACGGATACTCCGTTGGGTAACAGCGGCTCGGTCGTGGTTTTCGAGCACAACGGTTTGAGTTGGGCCTTCGACGAAGAGGTGCTTCTGCCGGGTGGCGATGCCGGAGTAAGCGATAGCGAACTTGGAAGGTCCGTTTCAATTCATAACGCGTCGATACTCGCCGGCGCGCCCGAGCACAGCCACTCCGGTCCTACGAACAACGATCTCGGCTCGGCTTATGTTTTCGTCGACATCAACGACGAGCCATTCTTCACTCCGGGCTCAAATATTTCCGTCGCCGAAGATTCGGGGGAGTTCACGCAAGCGAATTGGGCCACGGGCATCAGCGCCGGAGCGCCGAACGAATCCGGCCAATCGCTACAATTCGTTGTCACCAACAACACGAATCCGACCCTTTTCACTGTCGGCCCAGCGATTAGCGCAAGCGGAACGTTGACGTTTACGCTCGCCGATAACGCAAACGGCTCCGCGACGATCACCGTCGTGCTCATGGACGACGGCGGCACGGCAAACGGCGGCGACGACACGTCCGATCCCGTTTCGTTCGTGATCGACATAACGCCCGTTAACGACGCCCCGGAAAATAGCGTGCCTGGCGCGCAGTCCGTGGATGAAGACGAACTACTGGCTTTCTTACCCGGTGACTTCAATTCGATATCGGTGAGCGACATCGACGCGGGATCGTCGGCGATCGAAGTTACGCTCGAAGCTACGAACGGAACCGCCTCGCTCAGCACGGCGGCCGGGTTGGTGTTTTCGATCGGCACGGGCTTCGGCGACGCACTCATGACGTTCCAAGGGACGCTCGCCGATATCAACGCGGCGCTTTTCGGAGCGACGTTCGCTCCGACCACGAATTACTCGGGGCCGGCATCACTTAAAATCATCACCGACGACCTGGGCAACACCGGCACGGGCGGCGCGATGACCGACGAGGACACGATTGCCATTACCGTCGATCCGGTCAACGATGCTCCCACCGCCAACGCTCAGAATGTGGACGTGGACGAGGACGGGCAAGTACCGATCAACCTCAGCGGCACCGACGTCGAAACTCCGACGGGGAATCTGACGTTCACCATCCTCTCGCTGCCGGCAACTGGGCTGCTGACGGTCGGCGGCGTGCCGGTGCAAATCAACCAGACGTTCAGCGGTCCGCCGGCGCTCGTCTATGAGCCAAGTATCGGCTCCGGGGCCACGAGTGCAACGTTCGACTTTACGGTTACGGACGACGGCGACGACAGCGCGCCGGGCCAGGCCGACGAAACGAGCGCGGCGGCGACG
This sequence comes from Planctomycetota bacterium, assembly GCA_003576845.1. Classification (GTDB taxonomy): domain Bacteria; phylum Planctomycetota; class Planctomycetia; order Pirellulales; family PLA5; genus PLA5. Next base: position 11,159 of record QEVJ01000190.1, on the reverse strand, counting down.
GTGACCATCGGCATTTCTCCGGCTGTCGCCGACGGCACGGCGACGCTGGTGGACGGCGTCTTGCGCGCCGGCGGCGGCAGCGGCAACGATTCGGTGATTGTCAGCCGCTCGGGTTCGACTTGGAACGTCTCGATCAACGGAACGACGACCACGTTCGCGCTGGCGACCGTCAACGAGATTCGTATCTGGGGCCGCGACGGCAACGATAGCATCATCGTCGACACGAACATTTCGATTCCGGCAACGATCGATGCGGGAGCCGGCAACGACGTCGTCACGGGCGGGAATGGGAGTGATTTGATCTTCGGCGGCGACGGCGTCGACTTGCTGTTCGGCAACGGCGGTAACGACATGGTGATCGGCGGCGACGATTTCGACTTCGTTTCCGGCGGCGCGGGACACGACGTCGTCGTTGCCGGCAGCGTCGCGCCGACCTTCACCGCGGCGATGCTCCGCGACGTCGCTGCGGCTTGGGCGGCGGAACGGACCGCCACGGAGGGCGTCGACGATGGCACCATCGACGAATCGGCGTTCGACGGCAATTTCGACATTTTGACCGGCGGCGCCGGCGCCGACTGGTTCATCGTCAACATCGGCGATTGGATCATCGACTATCGCCCGAACGGCGTTAACGGCGACTTGATTACCCAGATCTAGTCGCGTTGTCCGCGTCAACGAATCGCGTGGCGTCCCGTCTTGGACGGCTGGCGCCACGCTTTTTTGTTGCCGACGAGTAGACCGCAAGCGACGCTTGAGTGGGCAGTGGGCGATGGACCGTGGGCGATGACGGGACCCACTATGCTCGCGATGGTGCGGCCGCGTATCATCGACGAAAGGGCCTTGACCAAATGCCCTTTCGCGACTGATTTCTCCCTCTGCACCGCAACCCATGCTCTCCGTCGCCGACATCCTGGGGCCGGGTGGCAGCATCGCGCGGCGGTTGGCGAACTACGAACCGCGGCCGCAGCAGATCGAAATGGCCGAAGCCGTCGCCGCGGCGATTGCGGCCGGAGAACACCTGGTCGTCGAAGCGGGAACGGGAGTTGGCAAGAGCTTTGCGTACCTCGTCCCGGCAATTCTGGCCGCGACCGAGCCGGAAGCCGATTCGCCGCCGGGTTCGGGACGCACGGCCAAGCGACGCGCCGGCGGCAGGAGCGACGACGAGTACGAGTATGAGGACGGCGACGAGGGCGAGGAAGACGAAGATCGCCCACGGCGAATCGTCGTTTCCACGCACACGATCAGCCTCCAAGAACAGCTCTTGGGCAAGGACTTGCCGCTGCTCAAGGCGGTGATTCCCCGCGATTTTGCGGCGGTCCTCGCCAAGGGCCGCGGCAACTACGTCAGCCTGCGACGGATGGAGGCGGCCGTGTTGCGCGGGGCGAGTCTGTTCGTCGACGCCGGAGAGTTCGAGCAGCTTCGCGAGATCGTCGCCTGGTCCAAGAAAACCCACGACGGGACGCTGGCCGATTTGCCCTTTCGCCCGCTGCCCACGGTGTGGGACGAGGCGTCGAGCGACAGCGGAAACTGCCTCGGCCGCAAGTGTCCCCGATACAACGACTGCTTCTACTTCGCGGCGCGGCGGCGGCTCGAACATGCGCAGATCATGATCGTCAACCATGCGTTGTTCTTCAGCGACCTGGCCCTCCGCCGCAATGGGATCAGCTTGCTGCCGGACTACGACGTGGCGATTCTCGACGAGGCCCATACGCTCGAAGCGACTGCCGGCGATCATCTGGGCTTGCGAATCGCGTCGAGCCAGGTCGACTACATATTGTCGAAGCTGTACAACGACCGCACGAACAAGGGCCTGCTCGTTACGCGCGCGTTGGCCGAACCGCAGCAGGAAGTGATGCGTTGCCGGCACAAGGCGGAGTCATTCTTTCGCGACGTGCGGGATTGGTTCGAGCAGCACGGCGGCAACGGCCGCGTGCGCAAGCCGGGACTCGTGCACAACGAGCTAGGTCCCGCGCTCGTAGCGCTGGCGAAAATGGTCCGCCGCGCGGGAAGCCGCATCAAGGACGAAGTCGAGCGGCAGGATTTTACGTCGGCGGGCAATCGGCTCGAGACTCTCGGCGCGGCGATCGACGAATGGGTCGCTCAGAAAACGTCGGACAGCGTGTATTGGGTCGAAATCGAGCAGAAACGCCGCGGCACGCGGGTGACGCTCGCCGCGTCGCCGATCGACGTGGGACCGGTTCTCGCGGAGCACCTCTTTGGCCGCGTGAAGAGCGTGATCCTCACGAGCGCGACATTGGCCGTGGGGCGCGAGGCGTCTTTCGACTTTTTCAAACAGCGGCTCGGCGCGACGAAAGCGCGCGGCAAGCAGTTGGGCAGCCCGTTCGACTATAAGCGGCAAGCGACGCTCGTTCTGCTCGAAGGTCTGCCGGACCCGTCAAGCCAGCGCGAGGCATACGACCGTCTCGTGTCGAAGATGATTCGCCGCTACGTCCACCGCACGAGCGGTCACGCCTTCGTGCTGTTTACGAGCTATCAGCTTTTGCAGCGGGCGGCGAAGGAACTCGAAGCCTCGTTTGCCCGCGACGGCTTGCGGCTGTTTTGCCAGGGCGACGGGATGCCGCGGCATCAGATGGTCGAAGAGTTCAAAGCGACGCCCGGCGCGGTGCTGTTCGGCACGGACAGCTTCTGGCAAGGGGTCGACGTGCCGGGCGATGCGCTGCAAAACGTGATCATCACCAAGCTGCCGTTCAGCGTGCCCGATCGGCCGCTGCTCGAAGCCCGGCTGGAAGCGATCCGGCGTCGCGGCGGCGTGCCGTTTCGCGAGTATCAGTTGCCGGAAGCGGCGATCAAGCTCAAACAAGGCTTCGGGCGGTTGATTCGCACGGCGCGCGACCGGGGACAGGTGGTAATCTTGGATCCGCGGATGCGGACGAAGCCGTATGGGCAGTTGCTGCTCGAATCGCTGCCGCAATGCCGGTTGGTGGTGGAGCGGGCCGAGGGCGATGCGCCACAACGTTGAAAACGCGATCCAACGCGAGTTTCGCCGCTGACCGGGAGTTTGATAGAATAGACTTGAGGCAGACAGTCCATGTCTCAGCATCCGATCGGACCGCGTCCGATGGTTCTCGCGGCACTACGGTGAGCAAAGATGATTCTCAATCTACATGTCCCTGTCGAAAAAGAGGCGAAGCTGCGCGAGGCCGCGGCCGCGGCGGGCCAGGACGTCGAAACGTTCGTCTTGAATGCGGTGGACGAACGGCTGTCTGAGGAAGTTCCGACCGAGCCGCGATTGTCTAAGGAGGACTTCCAAGCATGGCTCGATAATCTGATCGCAATGCATCCGCAGGTTACGCATTTCGTCGACGACAGCCGCGAGTCGATTTATGAAGGTCGCGGCGAATGAGGCTGTTGCTCGACACGAACGTTCTTTGCCGGCTTGTGGAGATGGGCCACGCCCAACATGCAGTCGCGGCGCGTGCGACGCAAAAGCTGAGTGAGGCAGGGCATACGCTTTGCGTGGCGCCACAAGTCTTGTACGAGTATTGGGTTGTCGTCACGCGGCCGCTCGCCCAGAATGGACTCGGCATGGTTCCGAACGTGGCGAACGAAGCGATCGACCGGTGGCTAACGCAGCTTCGATTGCTCCAGGACGAACGTGCCATATTCGAGCGTTGACGACAGCTCGTTCGAAAGTACGGCGTAACAGGCAAGTCGGCTCACGACGCTCGCCTTGTGGCAGCGATGTTGCGGCATAACGTGAACCGTTTGGTAACCTTCAACATCGGCGACTTTGTTCGCTACTCGGAAATCCAGGTCTATACTCCGGAGGACGTCATTGATGATAAGCTTGCGACTTGTTAACGGCCCTGGCTCTCGCGCGCGTAGAATGGGTATCCTGACCTTGAGGGTACATGCCGCGGCAGCTTGGCTTTTTTGCGCCACATTCGCAAGTGCGGCCGAACCGACCGTCTCTATCGAATCGCACTATCTCTCCAACGTCCGCCAATTCACCAAGGGTTTCGTCAAGGCGGGCGAAGGTTACTTCTCGCCCGACGGAAAGACGGCGATTTATCAGGCCCAGCCGAAGGATTATCCGTTCTACCAGATTTACACGCAGCCCTTTGGCCGCGGCGAGCCGATGCGCGTGAGCACGGGCCGCGGGCGGACGACGTGCAGCTACTTCTCGCCCGACGGGAAGAAGATTCTGTTCGCGTCGAGCCATCTCGATCCGGACATCGACATGACCGAGGCCGCGGCGATCAAGCAGCAGGAAGAAGATCGGCGCAGACTTGGACGGCAAGAATCTCCGCTGCCTGACGAGCGAACGCGGCTACGACGCCGAAGGGGCCTATTCGCGCGACGGCAAGCTGATCGCGTTTTGCAGCGACCGCGACGGCGATCCTGATCTGTACGTCATGGACGCCGACGGCAAGAACGTGCGGCAACTCACCAATGAGCCGGGCTACGACGGCGGCCCGTTCATCTCCCCGGACGGAAAGTGGGTCGTCTATCGCAGCGACCGCAAGGAGAAGGATCGGCTGCAGATCCACGTCATCGGCATCGACGGCAAGGGCGATGTGGCGCTGACCGACGACCAGAACTACGTGCATTGGGCGCCGTATTGGCATCCCAGCGAACCGTATTTGATCTGGTGCGGGGCGGATCACGCGGTCCAAGGCCGGCCGAATTACGACTTGTGGCTGCTCAAGTACAAGATCGCAGACGGCAAGTTCTCGGCCGACGGCAAGATGATCCGCGTGACCGACAATCCCGCGGCCGACGTGCTGCCGGTATTCTCGCCGGATGGGACGAAGCTGATGTGGACGAGCGGGCGGACGGAGGATCGGTCGAGTCAGTTGTTTGTGGGAGAGATCAAATTGCCAAGCGACGGCAAATAGGCGCAGGAATCATGGCAAAGCCCGTCTTCAATCAGGACTTGCGCGACAAGGCCACGGAGGCGGTATGGGCAGCATGGCGGCTCGATCCCGATATCGCACTTTGCTGGCCGTTCGACGAGGTTGCCGAGTACGCCGAGCGGAGGTGGCGCGGCTCAGCGCGTCGGGGTGTACCCCGGGACGACATCGAAGCGAGAATCAAAGATCTTGCCAAAGGCATCGCGACGCGCAATGGCGGCGATAGCGGACCGCCACTGCCACATCAGATTCGCCTGGCTCGCGCTTTGGCGACATTCTTCGCGTCCTGGACCGATTAAAGTCCCAATGTGAGGCGGCAATTGACTTGTGGAGCGAAGGATTTGCGGCGTCGGGCGACACACATGTACGTTCGAATGTACGGCGCGAGCATCGGCGCAGAGGAGGCGAGTGATGTGTAAGGCTTTGTGGCTAAATGGGTTGCGAAGTGTCGCACTTTTCTGTTTGGCTGCCTGCGCACTAACAGCTTCCAGCGATTCGCACTGTTCGGCCGATATCGGCGGTTCCACCGGCAATGAAGCGGTATCGAATAAAGACTGGCCAACCGGGGCCGAGACGGTCTTCAACTTCCAGGGCCGCATCGCTTTTTGGGAAGGGCCGCCGCTTGGCGGTGGGCAGTGGCACGCCGAATGTCGCGGCAACGCCAAGCAACTCTCCGAGATTCTCGCCGCGTTCGACCGCATGGACGCCAAAAACAAGCGCATCGTCGTTCACAACGGCGTCGGTCAGAGCTTCTGGCTTAACCCAAGCCATGATCCGGCAAAGGTGGACGCCGCAAAGATCGATTGGTCGTTCATGGTGTGGAGCAAGCCGCATTGGGAGCGGCTCATCGGTCCCAAGAAGACACGCGACAAGAACGATGCCGCGCTCGAGCCGCTTTCTCAAATCGACATCTATACTGGCGGCAGCGTGACCTGGTCCGACGTCACCGTTCCTAAGAGTCTGACCGTCGTCGACAGGCGGAAGTAATCGCGGGCGCCATAGTCGGCGTCGAGATTTGAATTACCGTCCAATTGATTCTTCGAGGAGCGCGTCATGCCGTCTTCCTTTCCAGCGCGGGTTTCGCGATTGCGGTCACGTAGCCTCTTGCTCTCAGCGATCCTCCTGTTCGCCTTGGCCGGCCCAGCACTCGCGCTGATCGAAGGAGGCGAAGGGAACGACCCGATTCGCGATCCCGGCTGGCCGGTTGGGGCCGCGGGGATATTCAACTTCAGCGGCCGGGTGGCGTACTGGGTCGGTCCGCCGCTCGGCGGCGGCCAGTGGCACGCCGAGTGTCGCGGCGACGCCAAGAATTTGAACGCGATTCTCCAAGCCTTTGCCGCGATCGACTCGAAAAACAAGAAAGTCATCGTTCACGACGGCACGGGAAACAGCACCTGGCTGAACATCAATCGCGATCCGGCCAAGCGGGCTGCCGCCAAGATCGATTGGGTCTTCATGGTCTGGCAGAAGGAGAGCTTCGAGCGGCTACAGAAAATGCCGGCCGACCTCCACCGCATCACCGAAGCCGACGCGAAGCTTGGCCCGCCTACGACGCTCGACATTTACACGGGCGGCGGCGTGAAATGGGCGGACGTGATTGTGCCCAAGGGCCTCACCGTGATCGACAAACGGCTCGAAGCGCACGGCTATCGGCTTGCCGACGGGGTCGTGCTCGAAGGCCGACTCGTTGATGTGGAAACGAAGAAGCCGGTGGTGGGCAAGGTGCGGCTGGAAAAGGTCGAGCCGCAAAAGCAAGGCGGCTACGAATACTCTCTGATGCACGAAGCCGAGTCCGACGAAAAGGGGCGGTGGGTCATCAAGAACGCGCCGGCCGGTTGGATGCGGATCGTGGCGGTGGCCAAAGGTTACGTGTCGCGCGTCGTGGGCTACGAGCAGTTCGAGGACGAGCCGCGGTGGGCGAGTTACGATTGCGGACTGCTCTGCCCCGCCCCCGTCGCCGGCCAGGTCACGGACGACAGCGGCAAACCGCTCGCCGATGTGGAAGTCCGCTTCGGCAACGTGTCGGCCCAGGGCTTCGGTCGCTACGAGTCGCTCGAAGGCGATCGCGTGACCACGGACGCGGACGGCCGCTTTCGCGCCGAACATCTTCCCAAGGGGACGGCGACCATCTGGGTCCACAAACCGGGCTACGTCCGTCCGGGGTTGGGACCGAACATCGCGATGCCGGCTCAGGACGTGAAGCTCGAGATGGTAAAGTCCGCCTCGCTCGTCGTGACCGTCGATTTCTCTGCTGCGACGCGGCCGGACGGGTACATGGTGCACATTGCGCCCGAGGGCGGCGAGAAAGTCGGGTCCTGGGGCGGGTCCGGGAACATCGACGCTAAGGACCAGATCAAATTCGAGCACATTCCGCCGGGCAAGTACGTCCTCCGAGGCCAGCCCAATCCCGGTAGCGCCAACCAGTCAACCGAGCAGGTGACCGTCGACCTCAAGGGCGGCGACGAAGCAAAGGTCGCGCTGAAGGCGAAGTAACGAAATGCCGGGATCGCGTTGCGCCCAAGTCGATCGCGGTGGATCACAGCAAGCAAAGGAAACGACCATGCGCTTCCACAGGCTTCTGGCAGGTATTCTTTTCGCCCCATTGACTCTCGCGCTCGTACAGCTCCCGACGGCGCCGGCGGCGAACGACGCCGATCCGCATCGCACCGGCCGCATCGAGGGCCGCATGCTACCACTCGCCAAACCGCGGCTTGCCGACGAAAAGGTTCGCGGTCTCGGCGCGGCTGGCGAAAACGCCGTCCCCAAAGACGTGCCCGACGTGAAAGTCCATTCCGTCAAGCTGTACGTGTCCGACTCTGGCATTGTCCGCGGCGAAGCCGAAGTCAAAGAGGATGGAACGTTCGCGTTCGACGGCGTTCCGGCGGGAACGGTTCGGCTCATCCCCGCGTTTCGCGTCGGCGAATCATCGATCTTGGTGTCGCTCGGCGGTCTCGACGTGCGAACGGTTGTCGAAGCCGGCCAGACGACGCGCGTCGCATTCTTCGGAAAGGGACGTCCGGTGCGCGGAAAGGTGATCTTGCCCGCAGGCGTCAAGGCCGAAGATGTCAGCGTGCGGCTTGTGTTGGCGGCGCCGCCGTTTCACGTCGTCACGCGACCGGGCGGCAAGCCACAGGTGGGCGACGACTGGCGAGCCTACGGAATGCTGACGATGGACTACGCGACGGGGCTCGCCGCCGACGGCGAATTCTGCTTCGATCGCGTGCGGGAGGGCGTTTATCATTTTAGCGCCGAAGCGAAGATCGACGGCAAGCCGATGCGGCTGCGATTCGACGGAACCGCCTCGGCCGGGGATCTCCACGTCGAGCACGGCAAGTTCGCCGTGCCGCTGATGGCCGACGGGGAATGCGATAAACCGCACAACCTCGGCATATTGCGGTTCGAATAGCTGGTTCGCGAGAGCGTCGTCGAGGGGATTTGCCCGCCAAATCGGTTTCCGCGGACGCTGGTTCGATTTAGAATCGAGCGAGCAGAATGGCGTCCGAATCCGAAATGGTCCCCGAATCGCAGGCGGCGACATGATCCATCGACGCGATTTCACGAAGGCCGGCGTTGCGGCCACGGCGCTGGCGGCGTCGCACGCCACAAGCTCCGCTTCCGTCCGTGCGCCTGGCCCGAACGACAAAGTTCGCCTCGGCTTCATCGGCGTCGGCAATCGCGGCGGTCAGTTGCTGGCGAGCTTTGCGAAACACGCCGACGGGGACATCGCCGTGCTCTGCGACGTGTACGAGCCGTATCGCGATCGCGCGAAAGCCGCGTTTGCCGGGGCGGAAACCGAGAAGGACTTTCGCCGCGTGCTCGAACGCCGCGATCTCGACGCGGTGGTTATCGCCACGCCCGACCATTGGCACGCGATCCAAACGATCGCCGCCTGCCGCGCGGGCAAGGACGTGTACGTCGAGAAACCGCTGTCAATCACGATTCGCGAAGGGCGACGGATGGTCGAGGTCGCCCGCGAGGAGAAGCGGATCGTGCAGGTCGGCACGCACCGCCGGTCGTCGAAGCTGTATGCTCAACTCGCCGAGTTCATCGCCGCGGGCAAACTCGGCAAAGTAACGGTGAGCCGGGCGTATCGCATCACGAACATGTCGCCGAACGGAATTGGCCGCGCGGCGCCGGGAGATCCGCCGCCGGGGCTCGATTGGGACATGTGGCTTGGACCGCGCCCGTTGCGCCCGTTTCAAGCCACGATCGCCCCGTACAAGTTCCGCTGGTGGGATTTGTATTCGTCGCAGATCGCCAACTGGGGCGTGCATTACTTCGACGCCATACGCTGGCTTACCGGCGATGCGGCGCCCACGTCGATCTGCGCGATGGGGGGCAAGTTCGCGCTCGACGACGATCGCACGATTCCCGACACGCTCGAAGCGACGGTTCAGTTTGCTTCTGGCCGGCTGGCGATTTTTGGGCAATACGAAGCGAGCGGGGCGCCGGCGTTGCTCCGCGGCGAAGTCGAACTGCGGGGGACGCTGGGCACGGTGTTCGTCGACGACCGCGGGGCGGAGATCGTGCCGGACGCTGGTGGACAGTTCCAGGACCGCGCGCCGCGGATGAAGCCGCAGAAACTGGCTGCCAACGAAGGAGATTTCACCGACCAGCACACGCGGAACTTTCTCGATTGCGTCAAGAGCCGCGAGCGGCCCACCGCCGACGTGGAGGAAGGGCACCGCTCGACGACGATCAGCCTGCTCGGGAACATTTCGCTCGCGGTGGGCGAGCGGCTGGCGTGGGACGCGGAGAAAGAGCGGATCACCAACCACCCGGCGGCGAACGACTTGCTGCACTACGAATATCGCAGGCCGTGGGAGTTGGGGTGACGGGGTTGGAGGTTAGAGGTTGGAGGTTAGAGGTTGGAAGTTGGAAGGGACTTGCGGGCAAGGTTACTGACGCTGCACTCATACGTACGTGTTTCGATGTTGCGACAAGCCATTTTTGCGTTGTTTTCGGCGCTGGGTTTATTGGCCGGTTTGGCCTGGGCGCAATCCGCAGGTCCTGTCCCTGAGGCTCGAAGCGCCGTCGAGGACGATTTCTATCCAATCTTTCGGATGCCGATTCCGCCCGAGGCATATCTTGAGGCGAGCGGGATCGAGTGGCTTGCCGATGGTCGGCTGGCGGTTTGCACGCGGCGCGGGGAAGTGTGGACCGTCGAAAACCCCACGGCCGACGACGGCGAGCGGGTGAAGTGGTCGCTGTTTGCGACGGGCCTGCACGAGCCGCTGGGCGTCGTCGAGCGCGATGGTTCTCTGTATGCGACCGAGCGCGGCGGCGTGACGCGGCTTAAGGACGAAGACGGCGACGGCCGGGCGGACGTATACGAGGCTGCGGGCGGCGATTGGAACCTGTCGGGCGACTACCACGAATACGCCTTTGGCTCGAAGTTCGACCGTGAGGGCAACCTGTGGGCCGTGCTTTGCCTCACCGGCTCGTTCACGAGCGAGGCGAAGTATCGCGGCTGGTGTTTGCGCGTGACTCCCGACGGCAAGACGATCCCGACGTGCAGCGGCATTCGCTCGCCGGGGGGCATCGGGGCGAATGCCGAGGGGGACATGTTCTACACCGACAATCAAGGCCCGTGGAACGGCACGTGCGGTCTCAAGCACTTGCGGCCGGGCGGGTTCATGGGCCATCCCGGCGGGAACCGCTGGTACGACGAGCCGGAAGCGCAGGCGGCGATGGGGAAGCGACCGGTCGAGCCGAAGTCGAACAGCCGCATCGCGGTGGAGGAGCAGCGCGTCGCGGAACTCGTGCCGACGGCCGTGATGTTTCCCTATGGACCGATGGGCCAATCGGCCGGCGGCATCGTGTGCGATTTGTCCGGGGGCAAATTCGGCCCGTTCGAGAAGCAACTCTTCGTCACCGATCAGGCCCACAGCACGCTGATGCGGGTGTTTCTCGAAAAGGTGGACGGCGTGTATCAGGGGGCGTGCTTTATGTTTCGCCAGGGTTTCGGTTCTGGGGCGCTCTCGGTGCAGTTCGCGCCGAACGGGGCGCTATTCGTCGGGGGCACGGATCGCGGCTGGGGTTCGCGGGGCGGCAAGCCGTACTCGCTGGACCGCGTGGCTTGGACCGGCCGCGTGCCGTTCGAGATTCACGAGATGCGGGCCAAGCCCGACGGCTTCGAACTGACGTTCACCGAGCCGGTCGATCCGAAGTCGGCGGCAGACCTTCAGTCGTACCGCCTGCGGACGTACACGTATCTTTATCGCGCCGACTACGGCAGCCCGGAGGTCGACGCGACGACGCCGACGATCAAGGAGGCCCGCGTCG